>JAJYWM010000375.1 GCA_021791455.1 bacterium
GGGAGCGGCGAGCAGGGTCAGCCCTGCCAGGACCCCCACGGTGACCGTCCAATCCCTGGGCTCAGAGCCGAGAGCCCCTGGAAAAATTCTGAGCAGCGCCGCCAGGACCGCCAGGGACACCAGGGCCGTCCTGGCGGTGGCCGCACCCGCCGGGACCGTGAGTATCTCCATCGCCCTCCAAACCCCCGTGGGAAAGATCCCGATCTGGCCCAGCGCACCGACCAGAATCAGGAGTGCCGCCAGAGCCATCAGGGGGTTCACGGGAATCGACTGGCGCGCAATGGCGCCGAGCGAGGTCGACCCGCTGACGCCCGCGATGATCGCCTCCCCTCCAACGAAGAGAGCGATCAGCCCCGCGCTGACAAGCAATGACCTGGCTGCGGAGCGGACAGCGGCGGCGCTGGTCTTGCGCAGGCCCATGGCCATGTTCAAGGGCAGCACGGTCATCGCGAGGCCGACCGCCAGACTGGCCAGATCGGCAGCGGACGCGGTGAACAGCACCCCGGCGGTCGCCACCAGGAGCAGAGCGTGATAGACCCCGAGGTGCGGAGCGACCTCAGACTCGGAGTCCGCGCCGCACACCACCACGGCGCCAGCCGCCGCCAGTCCCGCAGCGTAGAAGAATAGAGCGAAGCGGTCGATGACGAAGCTGCCGTGCTCTATGTCGGGAGGGACCAGCCCGTACGAGGACCGCCAGAAGCCGATGCTGGCCAAAAAGGCCAGAACCAGGGCCGTCAGGGCCACCCAGCGTGTGAGCGTGCCGGCCTGGTTGCGGTGATCCATGGGGCGCAGGTCGATGAAGGCGCAGACTGCGGCCCCCAAGAGCAGCAGGCCCATCGGCCCGAAATCCTGGGTGAATGCCAGGTTCACGAGTGGCCTCCCTTCTTGGCCGGAGCTACCGCGGGTGCGTAGCTGGATACCCGGGCCGCGACCAGATCAGTTCCGTGCACCGTGTAGGGCACGAAGTAGCCCGCCGACACCCCAAAGGCGATCAGCAGGCCGGCCATTACCCAGCCCGCATAGAACTCGGAGCCATGCGAGTCGGCGACCGCCTGAACCTCCTCCGCAGGAGAGGTCCAGAACACGGACCCGGTGAGCCTCCAGGCTGCGGCCGCGAGCAAGAGCAGCCCGAGACAGGTCAGCGCGGTGACGAACCGATGCGCCACGAAGCTCCCCACCAGCAGTTGGAAGAGGGCTGGGAACCCGGCGACAAGGGGGATCCCGAGCAAGCCGGCGAGTCCCACCGCGAACAGGAGCCGCAGCCGCGGAGCCGCGGCCGCAGCCCCTCGGAGAGACGTCATCACCTGGGCACCGCTGCGGTCGCAGACCGCGCCCACGGCAAGCACCATCAGGGGGGCGAAGAAGACGTATGCGAAGGCCAGGCCCAGGGCACCGGCGATGGAAGTCTCGGAGAAGGCGGTCACGCCCAGAAGGACGGGGCCGCCCACCGCAACTAGCCAGTAGGCGACGACGCGCCGGGCGTCGCCGCTGCCCCGCGCTGCCAGGGCACCCCAGAAGAGGGTGACCAGGGCCAGCGCGAGAAGTGGGCGCACCAGTTGGAGCGAGGCCTGGGGATCCATGTCCAGGAGGACGCGCACCAGCCCGTATGCCCCCACCGGCAGCGACGAGATCGTCAGCAGCATCGCCACCGGGGTCGGGGCCGCCGCGACCCCGTCGACCAGCCATCGCTGCAGTGGAAATATGGCCATGCGGCTTCCGAACGCGAAGAGCAGAAGCACACCCACGATCAGGGCAGGTGCGCCCGTGACAGGGTTGACGGTGGAGAGGGTGAGAAAGTCGAAACTCAAATTGCCCGACCGCAACAGCATCAGCAGGATGGCGGCGAGCAGCGCGGCCGTCGCCAAACCCTGGGTCACCAGCACCCGGCGGCCGGCGCTCGCACCCTGCTCACCGAACGAGACAAGGATCGCCAAAGGGACCACGGGCATGGCGAAGAACACCAGGAATAGCAGGAGGTCCTGAGTGGCGAAGGCACCGGTCAGGGAAACCTCTGTGATCAGCAGCAGGGCGAAGTAGGAGCGGTAACGCTCCCGGATCCGCCAGCTCGCCAACACCAGGGCCGGAAAGATGGCCGTGATCGCGAACAGCAGCATCAGGTTGAGGCCATCCGTCCCCAGGTGATAGTCCATCTGGAAGAAGAAGTGGCGCAGCCAGGGGGCGTCGAAGGACGGCTGTGGCAGGGCACCCTGGGATGGGTTGCCCACCTCGCCGAGGAGGTCAAAGATGGCGATGAAGAGAGGCAGCAGGGTCGCGAACAACGCTGTGGTGCGGACCCTGAAGCGCTGCAGGTCGGTGCGCACCGGCAGGGCGAGGACCACAAAGGCCCCCACCGCCGGCAGGAAGACGATCAGGGTAAGGCTGATGTCGGACGGCACCTAGGGCCCCCCCACGGAGGCGGGATGGACCGCGCCCACCCACACCAGTATCCCCACGGCCACGATCACGAGCCCGAGAGTGGCGGCAGGTACCCCAAGCCTCCAGCCACCCAAACGAGAGGTCTCCGCGGTCGGCAGCGAGGTGCCGTCCTCCAGGGCGCGAACAGCCGAGTCAGACAGGGGGTCCAGGACCCGGACCGTGAGCATGGCCAGAACTCGCCCGGGCCAACCTATCAAAGCCCGCTCCAACCCGCTGGCCAGGCCAGTTCCGTCGACCCAGGCCAACCAGTTCCCCTCGCCGGCCGTCGCCCTGGCAGGGTCAGGGGTGGTCGCCAGCGCGGCCGCCGCCACCAGCACGGGCAGGATCAGAGTGGCGCCCAGGGCCGCCCAGTCGAAGGGCAGGAGGTTCTTCCCCTTAGCCGACGCAAGAATGTTGCCAATCCCAAAGTGGAGCGCAGGAATGCTCACCAGGCCACTCAGGAGCGCCACCACCACCAGAGCCCTGAGGACCGCCAGCTGGGATCCGGGGCGAGCCTGGTTCAGGTGACGGCGGGCAGCTCTCGCCTCCCTCGGATCGGTGAGGCCCGGGCCGCGCACGGCTGCCGCGGCCACCCTGCCGCAGGCCCAGGCGACCAGTAGAGACGACAACAGTTCCCCGCCACCTCCCACCAGCCGCACCATCACGTCCTCGGTCGGCAGACCTCGGCCGGAGCCCGAGATCGAGGCCGCGAGGACGGCTGCTCTTCCGAAGAATGTCCCGCCTCCAACGAGGCCGACAGCCGCCGCCAGGGCGCCCATCAGAATCCAGACGGTGCCCCGCGCCTGGTCCCAGGCGGGCCTGAGGCGTCGCACCGTCGGGATCCGAAGGTCACGGCTCAGGTGGCCAACTGCGCCCATGAGGGCACCGATGGTGACAATGGACGACACCGCCATGGCGACGGCGGCGCTGGGGGATCCCAGGCCGAACCCGACCAGCACCGAGGCGGACAGGCTGGCGGAGACGAAAGCTCCGAAACGGCGCAGATCGGGCTCGCGCACGGCCAGGGCGGACATCACCACCGCGCTGATCGAGGCCAGCACCGTGAGAGCAGGCAGCACCCCGGGTGCCAGCCGCATCAACGGGAACACCTGGTTGGCCAATGCCCCTGCAACCCCGACCCCGAGAACGGCCAGGAGGGCGCCCGCAGCGCCGCCGGGAGCACCGACCAGGCCGCGCCAGAGGCCGTGAAAGGGTACGAGGCCGGCAGTGCAAACAACCGCCACCACGATCAGAACGGCGGCGACAGTCAGGGTGCGGCCCCCGACTCCATGCACCTGCCCACGGGTGGCGGCGGTCCAAATCGCGGTCAGCGACGCCAGGTTAAGTCCGTTGGGGCTCAGCGCCTTGGCGGGATGCTTGGCGCTGGTAGATGCCACCTCAACCGCTCCAGAGAACTTGACGTAGAGGAACACCACTCCCAGAAGAAGGGACATTGCCCCAACTCTCCAGGCGACATAGGTCCTCCGGGCGACCATTCCTGCCTGAGCTCCAAGACCGGAGCCCAAGATCAAGGCCGCGGCAAACCCGCAGAGTTCGAAGCCGACCAGAACCTGGAACAGCCCCGGTGCCAGGATTAGAGTCAAAGCACCGAACAGCAGGATTTCGGTCAGGCGCATCAACCCGGCCAAGCGCTGGTCCGATCTCAGCTGGCTCATCATCTGGGTCTGGGCGACCAGCACGGCTATGACCACGGCAACCGCGAGAACGGTGGCGGCCGGAGTGTCCCAGTAGCCGACCCCGACCTGAAAGTTGGGCGAAAGCAGGGTCGACGCGGCCGAGTTGAACGGCGTCTGAGTGACCGGGAACGTCCAGAAGGTCAGCGACGACTGGTGCAGGGCCGGTAGAGCCTCGACGGTGGCGAAGAGCACCACCAGGGCCGCGAGCAGGGTGAGCCCCGATGCGGCCACAACCGCGACCGCCGAGCCGCGCCTGGTCTCGGCCAGATAGCTGACCCCCAGGCCCGCCACCGGAAGCAACAGTACCGCCCAACTGGCCGCGAAGAGATGCATCTCAGCCAGCCTCACCTGGGCCATCGTCAGAGCCGGCGGCGGGTGCCGTCTCGTCCCCCGCCCGCTCTGGCTCGGATGTGTTCGAGCCCTCATCGGAGCCGGGCAAGGGCTCCTCCGCATACGGGGGTTCCGGGCGCTCACCTGGCGCCGCCTGGGCCGCCACCCGAACTTCGAACACATGATCGGAGTTCGCGCGGCGCCAGAGAACCACCGCCAGCGAGGAACCGACGCCCGCGAGCAGCACCCCAAGGACCTCCACGACCAGGGCGTATGCCTGCAACTGGGCGGCGGCGCCCGGAGTGGCCGCAGAAGCGGAAAACGCCACCAGGGACTCAGCCACGGCACTGAAACCCATCAGAATGCCCAGGTTGGCCCCAAACGCATCGCGGCGGTGAATTGCCGCAAACGCCGCCACCGCGAAGATGGCTGCCGCCGACAGCAGCAGAATGGCGGACGTAGCACTCACCTCGACGCTCCCCGCCTGGCCTGCCGAGCCGCGGCCCTGGCCGCCGCCCTCTGACGGGCCCGCCGAGCCTGCTCCTCGGCTCGCCTGCGTCTTTGCGCTTCCGCCTGGTCCTCAGCCACCTCCCTCTGGTCGCGGGCCACCAGAGCGGCCGCTCCCACCATCGTGGCGGCGGTTAGGACCACGAGCCCCAGCACCGGCACTCCCATGCCCAGGAGCACGTGCTGACCGACAAGGGACAGGCTCGGGGCCTGGCCCTCAGGGTGGCGGAAACCGGAGCGTGCGGCTATCCCGGTCGCGACAAGCAGCGCGGCGACTGCCACCGCAAGGACGGCATCCGCCCCCAGCACGACGCCTCGCCATGTTGAGGAGGCCCCCGCCGGTGTGGTCGGGAGCGCCTGCCTTCGATTCAAAGGGGCGAGGACGGCTGGCCCCGCCAGCGCGCCTAGCAGGAGCATCCCCAGGCCCGGTAGGAGAGCTCCCGCCAGAGCGAAGGCCGCGGCCAGGGCGACCGTCATCAGCGCCAGCGCCAGCACCTTGGTGGGCCGCGGTGGCCGCAGGACAATCAGGAGCGCGGCACCCACGGCGATCCCGGTCAGGACCGCGACCCCGATCACAGGGCCTCCCCCGCGGTGACATTCTCAGCCAAGCAGGATGGTTGGTTGGCGAGCAGCTGACGGAACGAAGAGGGCACGGGCGGTCATTTTATGGGACTGCCATCTCCCGCTTGCGCCAGAGGCGACCGTCAGCGGTCGCGCAAGATCAGGCGATCAGCGAATGCCTCCATCCTGGAGCGCACCGCAGGAGGCAGTGCTGCCAGACTGGCCAGGGCCTCCGAGCTCCAGCCGTCGGCGAGGGTGTGGGCGGTGGCGAGGGCCCCCGTGTCGCGAACCAGATCCAGCACGCTCTCCCGGATGGGCCCGGCAGCCTCCGGCTCAGATCGGTCCATGGCCTGAAGTCGCGAGAGTACCGGCTTTCTCTTGGGCCCACGAAGAGCGCACACGAGAGGCAGACCGCAGATGCCCTGGGCAAGGTCGGTCCCGGCCGGCTTGCCGGTACGGTCGGGGTCGCTGAAGTCCAAGCAGTCGTCGATCCCCTGGAATGCCAATCCGAGCTTTCGCGCAAACCTGGTGACGGCCTGGACCTCCCGCGCGGACGCGCCCCCCACTACAGCCCCAATCGCACAGCAGGCCGACAGCAGGGCGCCCGTCTTGAGCTGGGCCACCTTGACATAGGGAGCCAGCTCTCCAGACCAGACAGAGCGGCGCTCCAGCTCCCGCAGCTGCCCATCGGCTATCTGCACGAGGGCGTCGGCGAAGTGGCGGGAAATCCGGGGGTCCCCCAGCCGAGCAATCAGCCCCGAGGCCCGCCCCAGGTAGAAGTCACCAACGCCCAGCGCGACCAGGGGCCCAGATTGCGAAGCGACTGTGGGAGCGCCCCGGCGCGAGCTAGCGCCGTCCACCAGATCGTCGTGGCAGAGAGTGGCGGCATGGAGCAGTTCCATGGCCGCTGCTGCCTGCAGCAAGCGATCCGGGCGAAACCGACCCCCTATCTCGCCGGTGAGCAAAACCAGGCGGGCTCGGATGCGTTTCCCTCCCGCGTTCAGCAGGGTCGCCATGGGACCGGCAACGACCGCGGGATCGGTTGCCAGGATCCGGCCCAGCCGCTCCTCAACCGGGTCTGGTGCTGCGACGAGGCGCCCAACTGCAGCGTGCCTCTCTCCGAGAGAGTTGGCTGGTCCTCTGGCAAGGAATCTTCCGGCCCGCCACCAGCGAGCCTGATCGACCGCCGAGAGCCGAGCGGCCCGTGATCCCGCCAGCCCACAGGCAGGGAGCAGCTGTCGTTCGGCCGACTCCACGCTCCCCGTCATCAGGAGGGCGAGGCCAGCCTCTGTCAGCCCGTCCGCCAGAGCAGCCTCCATGTCGACATCCGAGTAGCGGGCCAGGGCCGAGGCCGCCTGGGCAAGGCAGTAGTCTCCGGCCAGGGTACCAAGCCCCACGGGACGGCTACCGGCGGCCGCGGCATCGTGCCACTCCAGCGCCCGCTGGGTGAGCTCAGCGGCCGCCGCTGCCCGGACCGCGGACAAACCATCGCCCTGGCGGAAGGTGGCGGCTCGAAGCGTGACACGCGCCGGTAAGCCCAGCGCCTCCGATTCCTTGCTCACGGCGCCGCCCCAACCGAGCTCGTTTAGAACTTGGACGGCCTGCCTTTCCGCTCTTGGCAGGTCCGCCATGCGTCCGGGCCGGACCGGCTCTGCCGTCGACTCGAGGGCCAGCTGGCCCCGACCCGCCGCCATCAGTCGGAAGTCCGCAGCCGCAGGGCGGCCCAGCCGGCGGCCGCGCCGATCGCGACCACAAGCAGGGCAACGATCAGCACCAGCATCCCCTGAGCCCCGCGCGCGCCCGCCCCGAGCACACCGGCCACCAGCAGGGTTACCCCCACCAGCAGCCCGAGGCCGAAGATCGACCGGGGAGCGCTGAGCGGGCTGAGCGCGCGCGGCAGGGCCGGCGCCCCAACGAAGGCTCCGAGTCCGGCGACCGCTATGGCAACCACGCCAGCAACCACGACAGCAATCACCACCTCTCAGGCCTCACTGTCAGGATTGGCTGCGGGGCCGGTCCGCTGGGGCGGAGCCGGCGGGGCTGGCTCGGGTGGGGGCAGCAGGAGATATAGCGCCAGGGCCCCCAGCGCGATCCCGGCCAAGATGATGACCGGGACCCCGACCCCACTGCCCAGCGAGCCGCCGAGATTCCCATTCAGGGTTGCCACCTCTGCGAGAAGGCTGCCGATGATCGCGAGGCCTGACACCAACAACGGCAGACTGCGCGAGGACAGCGCCGCTTGGATGGCGGCGGCCGCGGCCCAGCACCCGGCCAGGGCCAGCAAGAGCAGCATTGCCTCCACCGGCCAGGCCATCAAGCCCCCCCTTGCCTCACCACCGCCTGCACATCTCCCCCGGCCACCACTCTGTCCCCATCGTAGAGGACCACGGACTGGCCGACGGCAATTCCGATCTGAGGACTGGTGAACTCAACCTTCGCGTATCCGTCCTGCAGCACGAACCATGAGGCCGGCACCGGCTTGGCATGGGCCCTGGTCTGGGCCTCACCGAAGACCACCTTCTGAGGCGGGCGACCGCCAGGATACGCGGCGCGAGAAACCATGCAGGAGCTGACGTTTAGAGCCTCGCGGGGGCCGACCACCACCCGGTTGTGAGCGACGTCAAGCTCGACCACGTAGTGAGGAGCGGCGTTGGGTTGGGCCGCACCCACTCCGAGACCCTGGCGCTGGCCGACGGTGTAGAACGGTATTCCCCGATGGACCCCGATCTCGGCGCCATCCGTCGCCACCATCGGCCCCGGGCTGAACCGCCCCGCCAACTCGCGCTCCAGCACCACCCGATGGTCGCCCCCTCCGACGAAGCAGAGATCCTGACTGTCCGGCTTGTGCGCCACCGGCAAGCCGAGCTCCCCTGCCAGTGCCCTCACCTGGGCCTTCTGCAAGCGGCCCAAGGGTAAGAGGGTCCGGCTCAACACCTCCTGGTCACACCGGTAGAGCGTGTACGACTGGTCCTTGCGCAGGTCAGAGGCCCGACTCAGGGTGAAGCACCCGTCAGGGGCGCGTTCCACAACCGCGTAGTGGCCGGTCGCAACATGGGTCGCCCCCACTGCTGCGACCCGCCTGATGAGCTCCGCGAATTTGACCTTCTCATTGCAGCGGATACATGGGTTAGGGGTGCGCCCGCTCTGGTATTCCGCCAGGAAGTCGGCGATCACTGTCGCTCGAAAGTGGTCGCGCATATTGAGCACGTAATGCGGTATCCCGAGCCGGGAGCACACCCGCCTGGCGTCCTCTACGGCGTCCAGTGAGCAGCAGCCGCCCTCACCACGCTCCGCCTCCTCGGCCCCCCACAGTCGCATGGTCACCCCAAAGGTGTCCAGACCGGCCGCCACGCTGATGGCGGCCGCCACCGAGCTGTCAACTCCACCGCTCATCGCCACCGCCACCGAGCAGCCGGAGGGGGCAGCGGCCGTCAGGGACTTGGCCACCGCCAAGACCGATGTCGGCATCGCCGCCGACCGCTGGACCGCGGGAGCGGCGGCCAGTTCAGCGCCCGAGCTTGGTCAGGCGCGGCACGGTCGAGCCTGAAGCGGTGGTTGGCGGCACACGCAAACGGTGAATCAGCGAATCGAAGGGTCTACCCGGCCACCCGCGACTGCGGGCACGATGCTCAGATCATCTCCCGGACTGAGGGTGGCGTCGAGCCCTCCCGCCCCTCGGATGTCCTCATCGTTGCGATAGACGTTGACGAAGTGGCGCAGCCCACCCGACCCCTCGAAAAGTCGTGACTCGAAGCCGGGGTACCGTGACTCCAGATGCTGGAGTGCCTCCCGCACGGTACCTCCGTCGACCTCGACCTCGGCAGCCCCCGACGTGAGCTGCCTGAGCGGGCTGGGGACCCTTACCTTCACGCTCAAACCATCGTCCTCATACGCCTCCAAGTATATGCGACCGCAAAATTCCCTTCGCTGCGGACTGTCCGCTCAAGACCGCCCCTTCTACGGTTGGACTGACCAGGTAGTCTCCGGCCAGCCAAACCCTTGGGCCGAGTTCCGCAGGGTCAAGACCGGCCAGCCGGCGGAAATGTCCGGGAGAGAAGATCGTCACCGCTTTGGGCCACACGTGGCTGGCGAAAGCCCCCGGCGGCCGATCCAGCAGCCTGGGATTAAGAGCGAGGCCACGGTCGCGCAGACTTGCCCCCAGCCGCCCCCCTTCGAGGAGGCCATCACCTCTGCGGTACAGCGCGACTGCGACCCTGAGCCTGCCCCTAGCCTGGCGGCTGGCCAACACCGCCCCGCTGCCCCTGGGCCCGGCCACCACGCCCAACGGCGGCTCGCTCGGATCTGGGGGAAACTCCCACCAACCCCGGGCAACCTCCGAATGGCGCACGCCTGACAGGAACGTGGCGTGCGCTCCTCCGCCGCCGATCAGACCAGCAGCCGCGCCAGCGTCGGTTGAGATCACGGCCGCCGTCGCCTCCAGCGCCTCCCCTGAGGCCGTGGCCACTGTCACCCGTGACTCCTCGGCAACCACGGCAACAGCTTCACCGGCCTTGCCGCGGCGCACGATGAGGCCGCTTGCCAAGCCCTGGACCAGACGTTGCAGACCCCCGCGTAAGACCTGCGGTCGGGCCCCGAGGAAGAGCCTGCCCGACTGGAGCAGAAGCGCCTGGCTCAGCTGTTCCAGTTCGCAGAAGGCGTTCCATTCGAATGCCGGTCGGATGGCGAGCTCGGTGAACGCGGGACTCAGATGCCGGTTGGCGTAGCCCGCGATGGAATCCGAGTCCAGTGGGGCCGCCAACTCCGGGTGGGCGTAGTTCAGCCTTCGCCAGTTGCGGGCTACGCGAGCTGCCGACCCCAGGATCCCGGGCACGTCCCCGGCATGGAGCGCACCCCGACCCCCAGGGACGGGCAGGAGCTGCGAGCGTAGCCCCAGAAGGTTCATCCAGGACCTGGTGGCCCGGTAGAAGCTCCAGACGTGACTGGCGCCTGCATCGACAACATCTCCTCCGAGATCCAAGCTCAGGACCCGCCCTCCCAGGCGCAGCTCCTTCTCCACCACCACCACCTCGCACGAGGCTTCGGCCAGAACCCTGGCGGCTACCAGACCGGCGATCCCAGCTCCGACGACCACCACCCTGGGCACAGGCAGCAGCCGAGGAGCCCTATGGCCTCAGCTGGCCGGCGCGGGCGGTGAGGCGGTAGCAGTGTCATCGTCCACCGCCACGATGACCACCGCCGTACCGTAGGCCAAGATCTCGCTCACGCCCGGGGACAGTTCGTTGGAGTCGTAGCGCATCGCGATCACCGCATTGGCACCCAGCGCCGCCGCATGCTCGACCATCAGGTCGTACGCCTCCTGGCGGGCATGGTCACTCATGGTCATGTAGACGGTCTGGCGCCCGCCCACGAACTGCTGGAAGCCGGCACCGATATTGCCCACCACCGACCTGGAGCGGATCATGAGGCCCCTCACAACCCCCAACTGGCGCACCACCCGGTAGCCGTCGAACCCGGTGCCCGTGGTGACCCAGAGTGGGGGAGGCTTGCGCCCCGTGTCAGGCTCTGGCTGGTAGCTCACGGCGCGAGTCTAGCAGTGCTCCGGCCCCCGACCGGGAGACGCGGGCAAGCGCAGTTCCAGGCTGGGCGGGCAGTCTCCTTCCAGGGCCCCTTCCAGCAGAGCGTCGTAGACGTACTGGGACCATGTCTCCATCTCCAGATAGCTGACCCCGAGGTCCGCCAGTGAGGTCATGGCCCCGCTCGACTTCTCCACCTCGCGCAGGGATACGCGCCCCCCGTCCGCCCGCACCACGATGAGCACTCCGAGATGAACCTGACCAACCGCGCCGGAGTCGTCTTTCAACAACCCCAGGGGCCGACCGGTCAGGGCCGTGTCGCAGATCACCTCCTCGCTCCACTCACGCAGGCAGCCGCGCTCCCAGCACTGACTCCGGTCCCCGTCGCCAGAGTTGATGTGCCCGCCCACACCGAGGCTTATCTGCCCCCGGAGGCGACGCTCGCTGCCGCCCTTGAGCCGGCGCATGGCGAGCACTCCCGAATCGCCACGCACCACCATGTGGGGGATGATCTGCTGCCATTCCGGCAGGCTCTCGACCTCCGCTCGGGGACGAAACTCCCCCTGGCTTCGCACCCGAGCCAGCAGCTCCGTCACCCCGCCGAGGCGAAGTCCATGCCAGGCCGGCCCGGGAATGGCCGCTTCCCGCGGGAGGACCAGCACCCGCTCACGCCCGGCATCGCGGGCCACCGCCGCAATTGGCATGGCCTGCAAGCATAGAGAAGTCCCCACCGCAGGAGTGGCCCCTAAGCTGAAGCGGTGCCAAAGTCGGGGTCCTTGGTGATCGTCGGAGCGGGTCTGGCCGGTGCCAGGGCGGCCATGACGCTTCGTCAGCTGGGCTTCGACGGCCGGATCCTGCTGCTCGGCGATGAGCCTGAGCCGCCCTACGAACGCCCCCCACTCTCCAAGGACTACCTCACCGGACGCCTCGGTCGCGACAAGCTCTTCCCACTCTCGGAGAGGGCCTGGCAGGAACGGGAGGTCGAGTGGTTGGGCACCACCAAGGTCGTGGCGCTTGACCGGCGTGAGCGCCGCCTCGAGCTGGCTAGCGGCGAGCAGGTCGCGTACGCCAATTTGATCTTGACGACGGGGTCGGGGCCCCGGTCTCTGGAGGTACCTGGCATCGACCTAGGTGGGGTCATGTCGGTCTACTCACTGGCCGATGCGACTAGGCTGCGCGGCAACCTTGCGGCCAAGCCGCGGGTCCTGGTGATAGGCGGAGGTTTCCTCGGGTGTGAGCTGGCTGCCGCAGCCCGCGAAGCCGGCTGCGCGGTGGTCCTAGTTGAGGCTGGCGAATCCCTGCTGCAGTCCTTGGTGCCTGCGGCGGGGCGGGCGGCCAGTCGCTGGGGCCGAGAGCACGGGGTCGATATTCGGCTGCAGACCTCGGTCACACGTCTGCTGGGTGGTGATCACGTCGAGTTCGCCGATCTCAGCTCCGGCCCGCCCGCAAGTTGCGACCTGGTGCTGGTGTGCGTGGGCTCTTCCCCCAGGGTCGACTTGGCCAGGCGCTCAGGGCTTTCGGTGGGAGGAGGCCATTCCCCGGGGATCCTGGTGAGCCGGCGAGGTCGGA
>JAJYWM010000221.1 GCA_021791455.1 bacterium
TGGAGTAGCCGAGGCGAAAGCAAGTCCCGCCGAAGTAGGGGTCGAGCCAGGCCTGGTTCCCGTCATCCTCGCGGGCGTAGGTGGCGCTCAATCCCAGTCGGTGGCGGAAGCGCTGGTCCAGCGCCAACCGGTTGACGGAGCTGCCGTACCGGTGGCACTCGTCGGCCACCAGAAGCCCTCCCTGGCGGATCGGGCGCAGATCGATCGAGCGGGCGCTGTTGACGAGAGCGACCACCACTTCGTGGGTGCCAAGGTCAGCCCCCCCGCCGGATCCCAGCCGTCCCACCGCCCGCCAGGGAGGCAGGAGCGCTTCGAGCTCGGCGACCCACTGGTTCTGCAGTTCCGCGGTCGGAACCAGCACCACCGCCTGACCCCCGTGATTCAGCTCGTCGAGCACAGCGGCCAGGCCCACCCTGGTCTTGCCGGTCCCCGTGACCGCCTCCACCACCCCCCGCCCGCCACGCCCCTGCCAGGCCTTGAGGGCGTCCCGCTGCCAGGGATATAGGCCCAGGGCGGAGATGGGGTTCGCGGGTGGTGCCAGGCTTCGATCCTGGACCACGGGGACCTGGGCCAACCACCACCGAGCCGGCGATCCTCGGTCGCTGCGGAACCTGCGGTGGGAGGCCAGCAAGGTGAACGCCACCTGCCTCTCCGGCACCATGAGCCGCCCTGCCAGCTCGGCCACCGTGAGCCCCCCGCCACGATCCCTGGCCAGCAAGGAGCCGAGGTCGTCAGCGAGCACCGTCAGTCGTTCCCAGGGGAGACCTCAAGTCCAGGGTCCGTCCGAAGGTCCATCTCCAGTTCCCCGATGCTCATCTCGGGCTGATGGGTGGGGTACAGCCGGCGCAGGTCCCACGCGTTGATCCAGCTGCGCACGTACTGACGCATGCGGTTGGAGGGCAGGCGCTCCAGCCCCACCACGTCCGGCGGCTCCCACGAGTAGGCCTGGGCGTGGATCTGCTTGAGCTGGGCATAGGTGCGATCCAGATCCTCCACGGTAGGAGGCTGCAGGGGAACCTGCTCGCGCTCCAGGATCCTCATCCCGATCTCGGCCTGGCGCGCCAGATCCTCCGCCTCCGCGGTCCCTTTGGCGCGCAGACGCTTGGGGACGAGCTCCACGTCGTTCTTGCCCACCAGTACCTGAGCCTCGAAGTCATCGACGGTCGTCAGCACGGCGCCCACGGGCGCCTCCTTGTCCTCGCGCTCGCCCCGGACCCAGCGCGCCACCTCGGCGTAGGACCGGGCGCGCTGCAGGAAGGCGTAACGTCCGATGAGCTCGACCTCGTCCAGGAGGACGATCCAGCCCGCATGGCCCGCCGCCTGAATGAGCCGGGAGACAAAGCGGAACCGCTGTCGGGACAGCTCCCTCTCCCGGATCGGGCCCAGCCGATAGGTGGCCGCGGCGCCCGCCTCACGCAGCCTGCGCCTGAGGTCCGAGACGGGCAGGGGGTCCCCGGCCCAGAAGCGCACGATCCGGTCGACGAACTCCTCATCGCCCCGCCCGTACTCGTGGAGAAAAAGGGTGGCGGCGAAGCGGCTGTCGACCGGGGAATCGGGCCGGTGAGCCCAGCGGTAGAGGGCAGCGTACGGCGCGGAGTCCACGCGGAGGCCGCCCGTGATCTCATCGAGAGCCGAGCCGGGGCGCCCGGGGACCATTGCCGAGTCGATCGCAGCCCGGTAAACCTTGGCCGGGTCGTGCAGGGGCGTCTCCTTGGAGATGACAACCTTGGACACGACAAAGCCCTTCGACAAAGCCACGTGGGCGACGTGCTCCAGGATGTGGCTCTTGCCGGAGCCGAAACCTCCCCCGATCAGGATTCCGCCAGCCGCCGGGCCATCGGGGAGAGTCTCGAGGGCGGAGAGAAGCTGGCTGAAGCGGTCCTCCACGCCCTGCTGCATCGACCCGAGCGCGGCCACCGCGTCCCGGTTGGGGACGCCGGCCCGGAGCGCTTCCAGAGCCCTCCTCCGCTCCACAGCGGTGGTGACGGTCAAGCTGCCCCCAGTCTGACCAGCGAGGAGAAGGGGTTGTCGCGATGCACGTCACGCACCTCATCGAAGATGCGGAGCTTCAGTGCCTGATACGCGTCGAGGCCACGGGGGGTGTCGGTGAGGAAGGCGGGGGCCGCCACCACGACGACCATGCAATTGGCCATCTCGTCGGTGTCGTCGACCAGCTGCCGGAGGACCTCGTAGGCGTCGAGGAGGGCGGTCCGGGTGTAGTAGTTCCCCGAACGCTCGGACACGCTGGGGCGTCGGGCCCGCCCAAGGCGGCGAATGTCCAGGGTGACGGCCAGGCCGGAGCGCTGATTGACGGAGAGCCAGTGGGCCAGCGAGAAGAGCATGTGGCGGGCGTTGTGCCGATCGATGCGCCGGAAGATCAGCGCCGACCTCAGAACCGATATCTGGCGGAGGTCGCCGCGAAGCCAGTCGAGCACCGCCGCGTGCTCGGCGCCGACCACCTGGCCGCTGCGCACCTGAGCCTGGCACAGCCGCAGCATGGCTGTGCGGAACTCGTTGACCATGGCGTAGTCGTGGTGGACCAGCCGCTGCAGCTGGCGGTCGACATCACGCTTGAGCTCGCCCACTTCCACCTGGTAGTGCGCCGCCAGCCGGTCTATGGCCAGCCCGCCATCCTCTGATTCGGGATAGCCGGCCTCTCGAAGGGCCCGGCGGGTCGCCATCCCCGCCAGCTCATCCCAGTCGATCTGGCGTGCGATGGCGAAGAACACCTGCTCCAGCAGGTGGACTCTGGTCTCAGCCGAGTCCACCCGGCAGACTGCGTAGCCGGTATTGCGAGCGCCGGTCTCAAAGGAGTCCATGAACTCCTGCGCCGAGTCGTCGTCCTCGGGCACCACGAACTTGACGGCGGCGCCGCCCTGGTCGACATACCCATTGAGGTATTCCCGCTCCAAGAAGGGGATGTACTCGGCGGTCGGGATCAATTGGCTACTCCTGGAAGGAAATGCCAGCGTAGATCTTGCTCTGACCGCCGCGAGTCACGGTCGCCAGCACCCCGCTCCCTCTGGTCAATGCACTGGCGGGGAGGCTCATTCGCCGCCCATCCTTGACCTCCGCGACGCCACTCTGGTCCAGCAGATACATATCCCTGGCGAACTCTTGGCGAGTGTAGTCGCGGACAGTGCCCGGGAGCAAGGTGAGCACCCGGTGCAGGTCCACCAGCTTGGCGGGCGCACCCGGTCGCAGCCCCTTGGCTCCGACCACGTAGTCGTAGGCTGCGGCCAGGCTCTCGATGAAGACCTCCGGCTTGAATTTCGGAGGCCTTTGCTGGAGCGCGGCCAGGTGACGAACCGCCACCGACGGGCGCACCCGGCGATCTCTCTGCTTGTCCACCGAGAGCGTCGCATCGGGCATCACCTGCACGATCGCTGGGTAACAGAGGATGCGGTCGTCCGACTGGTAGGCCTTGACCCCGCTGGCCGAAGCCGCGGCCAGCAGCTCGCGAGCGTAATCCCCAGAGGCGAACCACCCGCGGGCGTCGAACTGCCAAGCCCGCTCCATCACTGCCACAGCCTCGGAAGCGGCCTCGGCCAGCCCCGCAGCGCCGGCCAGAAACTGCTCCAGCTCCTTTATCTGACCCAGCGCGGCCGCCGACTTAACCCTCCGTGCAGCCTTCGTGGCCGCTGCCAGTGCCTTGATGGCGGCGTCGGCATCCGCCTCAACCGCGGTCAGCGCCCCCTCGAGGGTGGTCGCGTCAGTGGTCATGATGTGCCTCCAGTGAGCATCACCGAGAAGATCGTTGCGGGGAGTCGGCTGGAACGGCTTGAGCCGTCTCGCCCGGTTTGACCTCCACCAAGAGATCGCCAGCCGAAGCGAATCCGAGCATCAGAGTATCGCCGACTCGCGCCCCCGAAGCCAGTGCCACCGCCCGCACCGAGCCCCGCACCAGTTGAGACCCCTGGTGGGCCAGTGAGACAGGCCCCCAGCGGCTGGCATAGACACGAAGGCTGTTTGGGCGCAGGCCCAGCCGTTCGGTGAGGAACTTGGGAGCGGTCCCCTCGGCACCGCTCAGAGCCAGATTGTCGATGGGGACGGCGAGCCACATCCGCTGTGCGTGCCCACCTTCGGCGCCCGCGCGACCGGCAGGGGCCGATCGCGACCTCTCGGGTCCGGCATGAGCTTTGGACTTGGCCCCTGCCCTTCCCGGAGAGTCCCAAGCCGCCAGCAGGACCGCACCGGATCTGGTGCGCTTGAACCGGGGGCCCCGGATGGCTCGCTCGAGGTCTGCCACATCCACCACCCTGCCGGCTCCGCTCAACTCAGCCGCGAGAGCCGCCAGGGTGCGCGGCTTGCCATGGGCGTCGAGCAGGCGCTCCACGGCATCCCCGAGCGGGCCCGAGCCGAGGACCGCGAGACCGTGAACCACGATCGCGCCATTGGCGGTGAGCCACGCTCGGAGCTGATCCCCGTTTATCCCCAGGGCCTTCAATTCGGCCGCCACCTCCGAGAAGCGCCTGACTCCCCCGTCGCCGGCCAGGCTCTGCAAGGTGCCGGTCAGTGTGGCCGCCGGCTCCAGGGCGAGCCAGCCGGGCCTCCCCGGTATCGGCTGATACGGTCCGGCGAGCCACAGCAGGAGCTCGGAGGCGGGGGATGTGGCCGCACCCAGATGGGCGGTCCAGGTCGCCGCCACCTCGCTCGTTGTGACGTCGCCCAGGCGTTCTCGAAGCGTCCTGAGCACCCAGGTCAGCGGACCAGGGGCACGGTCCCGGGCTGCCCTCAACCGACGCGCGGCCCGGCGTACAGCCCGATGCGCCTCGGCCACCGAGACCCCCGCCTCGGCCGCGAGCTCGGCCGCGGCAACTCCCTGCGGCCGCGGCAGGAAGGCCAAGAACAGCTGTTGATCTCGCCTGTCGCCGATCGCCCTTAGCAGCTCCCGGGCAGGACGTTGCAGGTCGAGCGCCCAGGGGGCATGACGACGGAGGAGCCATTCCGCCGCCTCGCACTCGGTTCGAGACCCGTCGCCGCTGCGCTTCTCCAGCAGCGCCTCCACCAACGGCTGGCGTGCCAGGGGACGCTCACGGCGAATCAGGTAGGAGAGTTCGTCACCCTGCTTCAAGCTACTTCGCAAGCACTGACCCGATCAGCCACGGGTCGAGCATACCGAGCCTGGGGCGCTGCCTTGGCTCGACCGGACAGGTCCGGCGGAGACGGCTAGCGCATGCCCCAAGGCAGCGCGGGGAAGTAGCGTGTAAAGGGAGGGCAGGGATCGCGACAGCTGCGAGGGTCCGAGCTCTTCCGGCACGAGCCGGTGGGATGGTGTGCGGTGGGTGGAGCGCTCCAAGCTCCCTCAGTGACAGGTAGGAGGGGTCTGGCAGTGCCCTCGCTCACCTCCTGGGTTCACGCCGGGGCCAGCAACAAGGTCCGGCCCCGCCGTTGGGGAGCTTGCGAAGGGTGCGGCGGAGTGGGTGCACCCTCCACCCACCGATACGCTCCTCCGGACCACACCACTGGAGTACTCTGGCGAGTCGCCAAACCGATCTGCCCAAATGCTGGTCAAACGCCGGCTCTCCGGCGCAGGTAGGCGGCCCTTCTCGGATTGGTGCGCAGCCGCAGCTTGCTGACGCGCCTCCTCTTCCAGCCCGGCCTCGGCCCCCTTTAGCTTGGCGATCCGGCTTTCGCCACGCCGCAGCTCCGCAGGCACCTAATCGCCTCGGTTCTACTTCCCGTAGCGGCGGTCCTCGCCCTGTCCTTCATCTCCGCCTGGGCCAGCAGAGCCCGCACCTGCGCCTGCAACTGCTCAAGGCGCGGATCGATGTGGTCGTAGCTCATCGCTTTGCGCCGTCGTGCCGAGGCCCGCAGCTTGGTGCCATCAAAGGCCACTCGACCCGACTGCACCAGCCCTGCTCTGGCGGCCCGCCAGCACCCGGGTGAAGAGCCCTTCCAGCACCTACAGGTAGCGGCGGCAGAACCGTGCGATGGAGCGGAGGTCCGGCGCCTGGTAGGCCGCCAGGTAGGGGCACGCCGGATCGTTGATGCAGCTCCGCTCCAGCGCCCGTGACAACGGCATTCGTACCGAATAGCCCTACAGCAGCGACTTCAGCGGCATCCGCGGGTCGTAGGGAGGAGCACCGTCCGGTTCCTCATAGCCCCGGTACAGCTCGCTCAGGTCCAGCAATTCGTCATCCGGTTCCGAGATGAACCGCGCCACCTGGTTCTGGGGCCGCCAGTCATCCGGGCTCGAAGGCAGCGGGAAGCCCTGGTCCGGGTTGTGCGGACGGAAGACGTTGTTCTTGCCCGCCGGTGCCAGTGGCGCGCTCTGGACCTTCACCGAGTCGCTCATCTCGGGGAGCACGTCCGGGCTGGGGATACCCCCTAGGGACAGGTCCAGCTCCCGGAGATGTTGCCCTCATTGCCGCCGAACAGAGTCTGGTTTCCCGAGGTCTGCTGGGAGGGTGACTGGCCCACGGGAGCTCCGAAGCTGATGCCGAAGCTGCCTGAGCGGCCACTCTTGTCGACCGTGAGGCTACCCGCACCCTGATAGACGCCATTTTCGTAGCCGGCCTCATAGGTCAGCGAGGGCTGGGATCCTGTTGGCGTGACCCGCATGGTCACTTGGTCAGAGAATCCGCCACCGATGGGGGGATCGGTCAGCCGCTGACCCGCGCGAAGGTGGGTGAGGGTGACCACGACCTTCGCTCCCTGGACCAAGCCCGAAATCTCGACCTTGTGATCGTTGTCGCTGCAGGCGACATGCGCCGCTGTGTCGGGCAGGACGCCGAAGCCGTAGGCCTCGTCGATTTCGAATGCGGTGGGCGGCAAGGAGCTTTGCCCAGGAGTGCTTGTCACCTTTGGGCTGGGCTGAACCCCGATGGTCTCAGACGGGGCCACGCTGCATCCGGCGGCCAGAAGAACAACGCCCAATGCCACTACCAAAATGCTCCACCTTGACCGGACCCGTGATTGGCGGCCACGGCTGCGAAGACGAACTCCAGGCTTCCCGCAGAAGCCCAGGCCCGCCCAATCTCGTGGGCCAGGGTCAGTTGTGCGACCGGATCGAAGGGTGTCGCTGCCGACTCGTGTCATTGGCCTCTCATCTCGGGCTGGCGACCCAAGCATCTGGCGATGTTAACACTCAACGTCAGTGTGCTCGAAGAGCCCCATGGTGGTATACGAAGTCCCCGAGGCTGGTCTTGAAGGCTTCCTCGTGGCTACCAACTAGGCGCCCCTCACCGTGGGCGAGTGGCCGCCGAGCACGGCGGTCGCGAGCTGTCGCGAAGAACTGAACGTGGCCATAGCATCGCCTGGCGGGAGTCCGTGCCGTCCCCACCGGCAGTGCGGACGCGGATGATCCGACCGTTGGCCGCGAGTTGACTCCATCACCCTTCGTCAAGTGGTCGCAAGCTGGTCCAATAGTCGCTTCCCCCGTCCTCCGAGGTGGTGCTACCCTAGCCGAGGAGGGAGAAATGTTCGAAGCAGACGACATCCGTGATTGGCTGGGTCACGACGTGGTCGATGAGAGCGGCGACAAGATCGGAGAGTTCGAGGCGATCTACTACGACACCGCGACCGACCTCCCATCGTTCGCCACTGTGAAAGTGGGGATGCTCTCGCACCGGCTGGTGTTCGTGCCGCTCGACCAGGCCAAGGTAGGTCCGGGCTTCCTCAAGGTCGCCTACGGCAAGAAGTTGGTCCAGGACGCCCCAGCCATCGACACCGACGGGGGGCTGGAGGCGGCGGACGAAGGCGCCGTCTTCGAGCACTACCATCTCGCGTACAACCCCGGGGCTACCGGGGAGAGAAGGCTGGCGCGCCGCTGACCGGCCGGCGGCTCCGCCCAGCCGCTGGCGAATGCGAATCAGGCGAGGTGATCGGCTGGGGTGAGGAGGTGCCCACACGGCTCCGGGCCGTTCGGCCCGCTGACCTGTGTCACATGGCCGCGCTTGAGGCAAGACCTGAGGGCGGCGAGCGCGCGGACCCCTGGCCGGGCCAGAGTGATCGGCCGAGTCAGAGGTCTTGAAAGCTATTCCCGGGGAACCTCCGGGCGATCTATGATGCGCAGCCACGAGCCATCACGCTGCTGGCGCAGCACCTGGACGCGAACCCCGGTGCCGTCGGCGGACCTCGTCGACGTCAGAGCCAGAGTCTCAAAGCGCACCGTGGGTATGGCGACCTCCTGTCCAAACTGCACCCCGGCATCCACCATCTCCTGGTAGATTTCCCGAATCGAGTCCTTCCCGATGACGGGCTGGTCAGCTGGATACGCGAGCACAGCGGTTTCCTCGTACAGGTCGGCCGCGCCCTTGGCGTCCCCGCCATTGAGTCGCTCCGCCAGCATCCGGCTCAATTCCTCAGGCTCTTTAGCACCTGTGTTGGGACTCATGCCGCCCTCCTTTCAGAATGTTCCTGCACGCCTGGTTGATTCACGCCCGCCGCTGTCCCCTGCCGGCCGGCTTGGGGACAAGCCCAGCGGGTCATGGAGAGTAGCTTCCCGGCAGCCAGGCGTGGGTTGCGACCCCAAGGTGATTCCACGCGTTGACCGTCACTACGACGCTGACCAGGGCCGCCAGCTCACCCGCGCTGAAGACGCGCGCCGCGGTGGCCCAGACCGGTTCCGGAACATGCCCTTGGGCGCAGAGCGTGATCGCCTCCGCAAGCTCGAGGGCTGCCTCCTCCCTCTCGCTGAAGAACGGAGCCTCTCGCCAGGCCGGGAGAGCGTCTAGTCGCTGATCCGACTCGCCTGCCGACCGAGCGTCCTTCGAGTGCATGTCGATGCAGTAGGCGCATCCGTTGAGCTGGGAGGCCCGCAGCCTGACCAGTTCACGAAGGCTCTGGCTGAGGCCCGCACGGTCGGCCTCGGCTTCAGCTGTGCGCCCGAGGGCGGCCATGGCGGAGGCGAAGCTTGGGGCTGCGGCTTCGAAGTCCAGCCGGGGGGTCCATGGGCGTCCACCGGCGTCGCTTGCGGAAGATCGCGATGATACGTCGTTCACGGGAGCTACTCTGGAGCGGAAGTGGCCTTTTGTTAAGGTCCACATCTGTGACGAATTGTTGGGCCACTTCTGGAGTTGACCTACACCTCGAACTGACCGGTCACCGACGCAGACAGGCTCTGGAACAGGCTCTGCGGGACGCGGTTGCCGACGGCCGTCTTCCGTCCGGAAGCCGCCTTCCCTCGTCGCGCAGTCTGGCCGAGGATCTCGGCCTGGCCCGCAACACCGTGGTCGAGGCGTACTCCCAGCTGGTCGCTGAGGGCTGGCTGTCCGCTCGGCGCGGATCGGCGACTCGAGTCTGCGCGCATGTCCCCACCACCCACCCAGGTCAAGTGGAGGGGCCCGAGGTCACACGCGGCTTGCCCTACGATCTGCGCCCCGGTGGGCCCGACCTGTCGTCGTTCCCGCGGAGCGCCTGGATCACAGCCAGCCGGAGGGCGTGGTACGCGGCCAGCTTCGCGGACCTCGGCTACGGTGACCCCATGGGCACGGGCCAGCTGCGCCATGCGCTGGCTGGCTACCTCGGCCGCGCCCGCGGAGTCCGCACCGACGCCTCGCGGATCATGATCTGCTCGGGCTTCACCCAGGCCTGGGCCCTCCTCTGCCGCACCCTGCTGGAGCGCGGAGCCGACTCGGTGGCGCTGGAGGCGTATGGGCTGCAGCACCTGGGTCAGATCGCAGCCCAGAGCAAGTTCTCGGTCGTGAGCGTCCCGGTCGATGAGGAGGGGGCGGACTTCGCCCTGGTGCCGGCGGCCTCGGCGGCGGTGGTCACACCGGCGCACCAGTTTCCCCTGGGCTGGGTGCTCTCCCCGCAGCGCAGGCGTGCCGCCGTCGGCTGGGCTCGGGCAACACGTGCCTTGATCGTGGAGGACGACTACGACGGCGAGTTCCGGTACGACCGCGACCCGCTGGGCGCTCTGCAGGGCCTGGATCCGGAGCACATCATCTACGTGGGAACAGCCAGCAAGACCCTGGCTCCCGGCCTCCGGCTCGCCTGGCTCGCCCTGCCCCCCGATCTGGTCCGGCCACTGGAGTCGATCAAGCTCCTTACTGACAGGCACGCCCCGGTCTTGGAGCAGTTGACCTTGGCCCAGTTCATCAGCTCCGGGGCCTACGACCGCCATATCCGTCGCCGGCGCCTCGTTTATCGGCACCGGCGAGACCTTCTGGTGGCGGCTCTGGGTGCCGGCAGAGTCGAGGGAGCCTCCGCGGGACTCCACGTCATCATCCGGCTGCCGGAGGGGATGGCCGAGGCGACAGCCATCTCGAGAGCAGCCGAAAGGGGACTCGCCGTGGAAGGGCTGCAGGCCTACCGGCTTGGGGCTCAGGACCATGCGCCCTCACTGGTGGTCGGCTACGCAGGCCCTCCGGACCATCTCTATCCGAAGGCCCTGTCCGCCCTGCTTGCCGCCCTGGACTGACTCCGGCCCGGCAGGGGACGTCGCGGAGCCCGGGCCCGTACCTGGAAGGAAAAACAGGATCGTGAGGGAGCCCGGCGCTGCTGGCCCGCGAACTGCCCACCTCGGGAGGTCACGACGGTCCCCGGGCCGTTCATTCGGATGCCTGCCCCTGATGGGTCTGCCAGCGGATGGCGAGGCCCTGGCCGCACGTCACCCGCGGTTCGGGGCCGGGTGAGGCGCCACCTCAAGCGGTGACTGGGGTCCTCCGCAACGCTAAAACCTCTCGCGCGACGATCTCAGCCGCTCGGTCGACTTGTTCCTCAGTCGTGGCCCTGCCCAGGGTGAGCCGCAGGTGCGCTGCCGCCAACTCAGGGCTGAGCCCCATAGCCAGCAGGACGTGCGACGGGGCCAGGGACCCGCTGGTACAGGCGGAACCCGCTGACGCGCAAACCCCCGCTCGGTCGAGGCGGAGCAGGAGCAGCTCGCCCTCCACCTGAGGAAAGGCCAGGGTGCAGAAGTTGGGCAGGCGCCGGGGAGGGGAGGCGCCTGTCGGGATCGCGTCCGGGACCAAATGCAGGATCCTGCTTTGCAGCCGGCAGGAGAGGTCGAACAGGCGCCGCGCCTCCCCGGCACGCTCGCGCTCGGCGAGGAGAGCGGCGGTGCCGAGGCCCACGATCCCCGGGACGTTCTCGGTGCCGGAGCGCCGGGTCCTCTCCTGGCCCCCCCCGGTCACCTGCGGATTCAGCTGCGTCCCTTGCCTGACGTACAGCGCACCCACTCCCTTGGGGCCGTACACCTTGTGGGCGGAAACGGTGAGCAGGTCCACCCCGAGCTGGCCCACGTCCAGTGGCAGCTTGCCCAGCGCCTGGGTGGCATCGGTGTGAAAGAGCGCC
Source organism: bacterium (assembly GCA_021791455.1). Next base: position 11,239 of record JAJYWM010000221.1, read on the forward strand.
CGAGACCCCTCGTGCACCAGACGGGCGAGTTCGGACACCGGCTCGATTGTGCCCACCTCGTTGTTGGCAAGCATCACGGACACCAAGATGGTCTGGGGAGCAAGGGCCTGCGAGATTGACTCGGGATCAACCAGCCCCCATCTGTCTACGGGCACGACCGTCAGCGAAAAGCCCATGGCCTCAAGCGCCCTGGCGGTCTCCAGGACCGCCTCGTGCTCGATGGCGGAGACGATTATGTGGCCCGGCTGGGAGTGATGCTCCATGGCGACCCCCCGCAGCGCCAGGTTGTCCGCCTCACTTCCGCCGCCGGTGAAGACGACCTCACGAGGCCTACATCCCAGGACTTGAGCCAGCTGGTCGCGGGCCGTGTCCACCAGGGCCCGGCCAGCGCGACCCGCGGAATGCACGCTGGACGGGTTGCCGAAGACCTCCTCCAGGGCGGGCCGCATCGCGTCTCGGACCTCGGACCTGACCGGGGTCGTGGCCGCGTGATCCAGATATATGGAAGGGTTGGCCCGGGAGGGCTCAGGACTCCCTACCATGACCCGGTTCCAGCAGGGCTGTCAATGGCCCGTGGTAGCCCACCAGGGCCCGATGTACCTCAAGAAGCTCGTCGGTCGATATCGGGGGCATTGTGTCCTCGGCCGCCTGGGTGTCCGCGGCCGCCACCTCCTCCCCGCCTTGGACCTCGAGCGCCACCACGAAGGCCATGTCGCATTTGCGGCACGTCACCTCGATCGTGTACTGCTGGCCCCGGTGGGTGAGCTGCCGCATCTTGCAGTCGGCAAGGGAGCGGCGGCAGACGGGGCAGCGGTAGTCGCCAGCGTGTTGCCGCAGAAGTGTGAGTATGTCCATAACAGTTCCTGTTTCGAGTATAAATCCAGGCACCATGCCGGGCCGGCCCCCGGTTTCAGGCAAGCCGGCTCAACACTGCTGAGGTGAACTCCTCGGTCCTTGATGATCCCCCGAGGTCGGCGGTCCTGATCCCACTGGAGCAGACCTCCATGGTCGCCTCCCTGATCCTAACCCCGAACTCCGCAAGCTGGTCGTGTCGCACCTGCTCAAGCAGGGCAGCCACCGCCAGGATCATCGACATGGGGTTGGCCACGTGGCGCCCCTCCAGGGCTGGCGCCGTCCCATGGGGGGCCTCGGCCATGACCACGCTCTGGTCCCCCTGCTGGTCAAAACCGATCATCATGGACTCGCTGCCGGCCAGGGTTCCGTAGAGGGCCAGCACCATGTCAGAGAGGATGTCCCCGTCCCGGTTCAG
>JAJYWM010000063.1 GCA_021791455.1 bacterium
TGCCTCTGTGCCGGGCCCGCGACTTCTACCGAGTGCAGGCCACCCAGCTGGCGGTCGTTGTCGCGCTCCTAACCATCGAGGTCGCGGCGATCTTGGTGGCCAGTTCGTCCATCGCGGCGGTGGCGGTGCTCCCCCTGTTCGAAGCCGGATGCGTGGGGGCGGGGGTGCCCCTTGGCCGTCGACAAGTGGAGCGGCGGTGGAGCGCGGCCGCTCCGCTGTCAGCGTGGGATGCGCCTTGCAAGCCACCGGGTGGGCTATGGCGGACAGCAGGACTGGGTGTGGCGTCGGCGGCCGCCGTCCTCATGGTCGCGATGGTGTGGGGGGCGACGTTCTCCGGTTCCTTCTTGATGGGGGTGGCGATCGTGTTCGGAGGGGCGCTCGGCAGTTGGCGCTTTGCGGCAGCTGAGGAGGGGGAGCGCCGGGAGGTGCTGCTCATGCGCTTTGGCCGGGGTGGACTCCGGCGGACCTCGGCGACTTCACTGTGGCTCCGCGGTCGGATTCAGGCCGAGATGCCCTCCTAGCTGACCCGTTCCCTGCTCCGTCCTGGGGCCAGACTTCCAGGCGCCTCGTGGAGCGCCCTCCACGGCCCTCTTACCTCCAGGTCCAACCGGGATCTTTGGACAGGTCGGGCGTGGCAACACCTCCAGACGCCCGGGAGCGGGTGGACGGTCACCTCGGCGGGTGCAGGATGCCTCCCAAGCGGTGCCTGGTGGGCGAAGGGCTGGAGCTCCATCCCGAATCCGAGCTCGGGAGGCCCGACGACAGCCGGCGCCCCGGATGGGGCCGCAGTCGGGCTGCCCCGACCCTTGGAGCGGACGCAGGACTCCCGTGGCCGTCGCGGGCCACCGAGGCTGGAACAAGTGCTGCGCCCGAATCTCTGGCCAACGGCCGAGCAAAGCGCATTCTGCTGGCCAGCGGGTCCGCTTACTCCTCCGCCAGCGACAGGTAGTACTCCTCCTCCTGCTCGGTGTGGAGTCTCAGCACGGCGTACAGCCCGAAGAGCAACCGGCGGAGCTCCGCCAGGTCGGCCGGGCCGGGAGGGTCAGCCCCGATCTGGTCGAGGAACCGGCCAAGAAGCCGGATCTGGTGGAGTATCTCGCCATGTGCCCGACTCATCGTCCCGGTGGCGTCCGTTCCGCCCAGCAGGCGATCCAGTAGCGGGTACAGCACCGTCTGCTCGGCCTCCTCGTGGGGCTGGACCTCACGGTCAAGCAGGGCCCGCAGTTCACGGACACGGTCAAGGGCATACGCCTGCCCCTGAGTGTCCAGGGCCTCAGCCGCGGCCCGGATGGCCCCAATCGCTGCATGGATGGCCGGGTGCTGCCCACTGAATTCCTGAATCACCTCGGCGTCACGCGGGGAAAGGGCTCGGTTGCTGGCTCCCGGCCGCAGCGCCCGCAGCGCATTTAGGATGACGAGGACATCGATCGCCTCTTGGAGCACCGCCCCGGCCAGGGGAGGCAGGTAGCCCGCTCCCGCGACGCCCATGGCCGCCACGGACATGGCCATGCCGGCCACCACGCTCTGAACGGCGATGGCCCGGGAGCGGCGGGCCAGCATCATGGCCTCACCCAGCCGGTCCAGGCGGTCCACGGTCAGGACCACGTCGGCGGTTTCGGACGAGACACTGGCTCCGCGTGCTCCCATCGCCACTCCGACGTCGGCCTGGGCCAGGGCCGGGGCGTCGTTCACGCCGTCACCCACCATCATCACCGGGCCCCGACTGCGCTCGACGCGCACCACCTCCGACTTCTCGGCGGGGGTGCGCTCGGCGAAGATCTCATCCACTCCGACCGCACTGCCAATTGCCTGGGCGACCTCCTGGCGGTCCCCGGTGACCATCACCACCCTCTCGATCCCGGCCCGCCTGAGGGCCCGCAGCGTCCGGGCCGCGTCCGGCCGCACCCGGTCGGCGAGGAGTAGGACCCCGGCGGCGTCGGCACCGACCCGCACAAACACCGTGGCGGCCCCGTCCAGTGAGGCGCGGCGTCGCGCGCCACGCACCCAGGAAAGGTCCTCGGTGGCTCCGGCGAACGCGGCCCGACCAACAGCCACCGGCATTCCCTCGACGACGCCGTGGATCCCGGAGCCCGCTACCTCTCGAACCTCGGACGGGACGCTGAGCCTCTGCCCGGCGAGTTGGGCCGCCCTCACGATGGCGCTGGCCAGGACGTGCGACGAGGCCTGGTCCAGCGAGGCTGCGAGGCGAAGCACCTCAGGGCCGGCCAGCGATCCGGCACTGAGAACGTCAGCCACCTCGGGCTGGCCGATAGTCAGTGTCCCTGTCTTGTCCAGGAGCAGGACCCGGCAGCGGGCTAGCTTTTCCAATGTTTGGCCGCCCTTCACGACCACGCCGCGGCGGGCGGCGAGCGACAGGCCGGCGACGATGGCCACGGGCGCCGCCAGGATGAGCGGGCAGGGGGTGGCGACCACGAGCACCGCCACCGCCCGAACCAGCTCCCTGGAGTAGGCCCAGGCTCCCCCGGCGACGAGCAGGGTCGCGAGAAGGAACCATGCCGCGTAGCGGTCCGCCAGGCGCACGAAGGGGGCCGTGGAGGCCTCGGCCTGCTGAACCAAGCGCACGATCGCCGTGTAGGTGCTGTCGGTCTCCCGGGCGGTGACCCGCAGGTCGAACGGGTCGCCAGAGTTGACAACTCCGCTGCGAACCTGGTCCCCGGGCGCGTGCTCGACCGGCATCGGCTCGCCGGTGAGGGCCGATTCGTCCAGTACAGCTGGCTTGCCGGCGACAACTCCATCCACGGGCACCACGTCGCCGGAGCCCACCAGGAGGAGGTCGCCAACCGCGACCTGCTGCAGAGCGACCACCTCCACCCCTGCCGCGGTGTATCGCTTGCCTGTCTTGGGAGCACGCTGTACCAGGTAGCGCAGCTCCCGTCGGGCATTGGCGGCGGCCCAGGACTCGAGCGCGCGCCCGCTGGCCACCATGACGCCAATCACTGCTCCCGCCAAATACTCCCCGACAATGAGCGCCCCGACGAGGGCCAGCAGGGCGATCACGTCGACCCCCAGCCGAGAGTGGCGCAGGCTGTCGACGACCCACCAGAGACTGGCAGCCATCGCCAGCGCTGTCGTTGCCACCCAGCTGGCTCCTCCCGGCCGGGGCAGGCCGAGGATGCTCAGCGTCCCGCCAACTGCCAGCCCGGCCAGCGTGGCCGCCAGCAACACCAGTGGCGCGCCGCGGGCAGCCAGCTCGGCGAGCTGCCTCCTGTCCCTAGCGACCATGGAAGCGCCCCGCCAGCGCCCCGAGCGCGGACGGCCCCACCCATAGCCAGGCCGCCGCCATCGCCACCGCGGCGGCGGCCACCGCACAGGTCTCGGCCAGCACATTCGGCGGTGGGAACGAGATGGCGAAGACCGTCCGCGTCTGGGGGAGGGCGACCGCGGCGGCTCCCAGTGCCACCATGCTGGCGACCAAGCTGGCCCGTAGCCAGCTCAGCGGGCGACTCAGGTGGGCCAACACCCACATGCCCACCATGAATAGTGCCAGGGCGGCCGCCGTCTGCTCCTGGACCGCGGAGGTGTCGGGGTTGGCCCGGGCCAGCTGATAGGCACCGAGCACCGCGCCCCCGGCAGCCAGGCCGGCGGGAATGGAGAAGGCGAGGACCCGTGATGTGAATCCCGCGCGGGCGCGCGCACCCCGGCGGCCGAGGGCAAGGAAGAACCCGGGAATCCCGATGGTGAAGGCGCTGACGACGGTCAGCTGGCGCGGGTAGAAGGGGTACGGCACTGCCAGAATGCCGATCGCCAGTGCCAAGATGGCGGCGTACACCGTCTTGGTGACCACCACCCCGGCGACGCGCTCCACGTTGTCGATCACCCGACGCCCCTCCGCAACGATCATCGGGACTGCGGCGAAGGAGCTGTCCAGCAGCACCACCTGCCCCACCGCACGGCTGGCCGGGCTGCCTGACCCCATGGCGATCCCGAGGTCCGCCTGCTTCAGGGCGGCCACATCGTTCACGCCATCGCCGGTCATGGCCACGACGTGGCCAGCCGCCTGAAGGAGCCCGACCATGGCTCGCTTTTGCTGGGGACCGACCCGCCCGAACACCGACGCCTGGGCCAGCGCTGCGGCCAGAGCCTCCTGATCGTTCTCGAGTGGGCCGGCGTCCACCCCCCGTTCGCTCTGCGGGATCCCGACTCGACGGGCTACCGCGGCCACCGTGCGCGGGTCGTCGCCAGAGAACACCTTCACCGCGACTCCCTGGCGGAGCAGATAGCGAACGGTGGGCTCGACCTCGGGCCGCAGCTCCTCTTGGAGGCGAACTACGGCCTCGGGACGAAGATCCGGAGGGAGGGATGAGTCCGCCAAGCCATCGGGAGCGGCCGCCAAGAGGACTACCCGCTCCCCGGCGTCGGCGGCGCGGTCCAGGAGGTCCCCCACGGCACCAGAGCGAAGGCCCGGCCCCAGGAGGGTTTCGGGAGCCCCCAGCACCCAGGCGCCATGGCCGGCGAACTCGGCGGCGCTCCAACGGCGAGCTGATGAGAAGGGCACTGAGTTCACACACCGCCAGCCGGGAGCGTTTGGGTAGACCCGGGCGAGAGCGGCGAGGGTCGCGTTGGGGCTCGGGTCGGCGGCCCCCAGGGCGCTCAATACGGGCCCGGGGTCGCGTTGGCCCAGCCGGTCCACCGCGGCGACACGCATAGTCGGTTGGGTAAGGGTCCCCGTTTTGTCAACACAGACAACGTCGACGCGGGCCAGCCCCTCGACCGCTGCGAGAGTCTGCACCAGGACCCGGCGGCGGGCCAGTCGGATGGCCCCGAGCGCGAAGGCGATCGAGGTGAGCAGCACCAGGCCCTCAGGGATCATGGCTCCCACTCCCGCCACCGACCCGCGCAGGGCCGAGTCAACCGGGGCCCCGGAGCGAATCACCTGGGCGGTGACCAGGAGTACTGCTGCCGGCACCATGACCCAGGTCACCCCGCGAAGAATCTGGTTGGTTCCGGCCTGAAGCTCCGACCTCACCAACTTGAAGGTGCGGGACTCGCGCTCCAGCCGCCGAGCGTAGGCGGCCTCCCCGATCGCGTCCGCCCTGACGACCCCGGATCCGGCGACGACGAAGGAGCCGGAGAGGACGTGGGCGCCGACCACCCGGTCCGCCGGCTCAGACTCGCCGGTGATCAGCGACTCATCCACCTGAAGTCCATGCCCCACCACCACCGTTCCATCGGCGATGAGCTGATCTCCGGGGCGAAGCTCAATCATGTCACCCGCAACCACCGACTCCACGGGGAGTTCGAGCACCTTCCCATCCCGTTGGACGCGAGCTCGAGGGGCGGTTACCACGGCGAGTCGGGCCAGGGCGCGCCGCGCCCGCAGCTCTTGAAGGACACCAATTGCGGTATTGACCGCCGGCACCACGGCGAACAGGCCGTCTTGAGGTGGACCGACCGCGGCCACCACCAGCAGGAGTCCGGCCAGGATCGCGTTGAACCGGGTGAACACGTTGGCGCGGAGGATGTCGGCAATCCCCCGTGTCCGCGAGGGGGGAGGTGGAGTCGGTTGAGGCTCGCGGTGGACCTCTCCCGGCTGCCACCCCCGGACCAACGGCGGACGCCAGCGCGCCGGCACCGGGCGGCTGACCTATTGCCTAGCGGGACCGATAGGGCTAGTCGCTGCGCCTTTTGAGGCGGACGGAGCTGTGGCCACACGCCCCCAGCGGAAGTAGGCGAGGGGGCCAAGGTAGTTCACCCCGATCAGGACGGCCCACCGCCACTTGGCGCCGCGTACCCTGTCCGGGCTGCGGCGTGCCAGGTCAGCCCAGGCCGATGCGGCAAGTCCCAGCTGGATTGAGGCCGCGATGATGGTGCCGGCCCGCCGCCGTCGAGTCTGCTCTTTCCAGCCACGCATGGTTCATCTCCTCGTGACGTGCGGTTTCGGCAGTCGCATGCTTCCAACTGCGGAACCAGCGATGGTGTGGTTCTCTCCTTCGTGGACCACCCGGGCGGGGACTGCCGGGGAACTTCGATGCGGATCGCGAGCACCGAGGGCGGACGACGGCGGCCGGGGACGGATCGGCACTTCAGCGGGGTGTCCCGCTTACGCGCCTGGCAGGGTCGTCTGCCGCATCCGCGGTGGCAGGAGACTCGGCCCCACCGCAGTCGAGTCGGAATGGTGGGTACCGGTCGGTCATGAGAGCCGTGTAGGCCAGTACCCGATAGCACCAGCGGTCTAGCCCCACCGTGAGCTCGAAAAGCGAACGTGGATAGGTGCCGGTGAATAGCAGAGCCACTGCTGCGAACACGACCAACAGGGCGATGAGGCCGCTGCCGGTGAAGAAGTGTCCGGGCCATCCCAGAACCAATCCGAAGCCCCCCGTCAGCAACATCACGATCAAGTACTGAGGGACGGCCAGCAGCCACCACTTGATCAGGACCAGACCTCGTGAGAGGTGGTCCGGGTACGCGACGTCGAAGTCGGCCGGGTAAGTTGGGTCCGAGCGCAGGCTGAACGGTGGGTAGTGATCTGTCCCCAGTGCCGCATAGCCGTAGAAGGCCACCCGCCACGTCCACCGCATCACCCCGACGTTGAATTCGAAAATTCGCCTTGGGTACCGGCCGGTGAGAAGTATGACCACCCCGGCGACCGGGGTGAGAGCCCCCACCGCTAGCCAGAGGGCGGACAGTATGATCACATGAGGGACCGCGAGCAGCCACTTCAGCAGCCACAGCCAGCGGCTCAGCTCCGGGTCCAGGCTGCCTGTGAGTGAGGTCGGGTAGGAAGTCGCGGCGACCTGACTGTCCATCGCGGGCTCCCTCGGGCGGAACCAGTGGCCGACCGCCCCGGCGGCACCTCCCGGCAGTGACCGGGCCTATGACCTAGCCTGGCCCCGAAGGCTCTTCCGGGCCACCTGGAAAGCGCTCAGGGGCCGCTGGGTGAATCTACCCGCTCCGAGGAACACCGCCCAGAGCGGCGACCTCAGCTTGAGCTTGGAAGCCGCTGGGCTGGTCGCCGTGGCGGTACAAAGCAGGCCCTAACGCGGATGGGTGGGATCCGCCGCCACCCCCCGGGGAAGCACGCTGGCCGGGATGTCATCTCTGGCCGACAGTGGGAGGGTGAGGTTCCGCTGCTGGTGGGAGTCTGAGGGGTGGAGCATGGGTGCTACTGACGGCAAAGCAGCTGGTGGCCCGAGGGGGACGGCGCGGCCTCTCCGGCCGGACCAGAGGCCGGTGCTGGCGAACCCATGGAAAGGGGCGGACGCTGCCAAGCGGTGGCTTTGGCCCACGGGGCTTCGACGGCTGCTGCCCCCGGTTACCACGTTGGCGATCGTCCTCGGAGTGATGGCCGGAACCACAGCCTGCGGCGGTAGCCCGCCGCGGCCGTCTCCATCAGTGGCGCCCTCCGCCGGCGCCAGCGAGCTTCCCAGCCCCTCGCCGACGACATCCAGTGAGACATCCACGGTGTTCGTGTACCTCATGCGCGGAAGCTACCTGGGGACGGCGCATCACCGGGTCCCCGCCACCAGGGCCATCGCCCGGGCTGCCATGAGCGAGCTGTTGAAGGGGCCAACCGCCCTCGAATCACAGTCAGGTCTGAGTTCCCAGATCCCCTCGGGGACCAAGCTGCTCGGGCTCAGCGTCTCGGGGCACGTGGCGACCGTCGTCCTGAGCTCGGAGTTCGGCAGTTCCCTCGGCCAGTCGTCGGCCCTGCCAAGGCTCGCTCAGGTGACCTTCACGCTCACCCACCTGCCCGGCGTGAGTCGGGTGCAGTTTCAATTTCAGGGCCAGGTGTGGCCAAACCTGCTGGGTGCCCCGGTCCCGCTCGACCGGCCGGTGCAGCGGTCGGACTTCGAGTCGGTGCTTCCAGCGATCTTCGTCGAGTCCCCTGCCCCGGGGGACGCTCTGGGCACGTCGCTGCGGGTGGAGGGCAGCGCCGATGTGTTCGAGGCCCAGTTCCAAATCGAGCTGCGTGATTCCGGTGGCAGCCTGGTCCTCAGTGAGCCGGTGATGGCGACGGCGGGGACGGGGCAGCGAGGCAATTTCGATGCCACGTTCGCATACCAGACCCATCTCCCGGGCCCAGGGCAGCTCACCGCCTTTGACCTGTCCGCCAAGGACGGCTCCCGAATCGACTCGGTCTCGATCCCGGTTGTGCTGACCGCCTCCTGAGCGTCGGTCGTGGCGCGAGGGCGGGCCCAGTGGGAGAAGGTGCGGCCGACCCCCTGAGAAGCCGGGGCCCTGCCGGAGGACGGCTTAGGCCTCCGCCGAAGGGGCGCAGGTCACCATGGGGTCTGGCCACTGCCCTGACAGTTGCGCGGAGGGCGGCCCTCGGCCCGGCGCAAGGTTGGTGGCTTCCCTTGGGTCCACGAGCTTGCGGGCCGGAGTCGGTGAGGATGGCAGGGGGGTGAGTCAGGGAGAAGCCATGGGGCCGTCCGAGGGCGATGCGGTGGCCGTGATCTGGCCTCGCCATTCCGCGCCCGACAAAGATCCAGTCGCGCCTGGCCTCGTTCGGCGCGTAGGAACCCCTCCACTGGCCATCACGACTGCGGGCGGTGGAATTCGGTGGTGCCAGCAGTGGGAGTCGAACCCACACGAGCTTGCGCTCAACGGTTTTTGAGCTCTCGTACTGATGTGCGCTTGCGTCCGCCGCAGTTCACCCTGATCACAGATCGGAACTCGCGGGTCCGCCACCGGTTGCCTCTGTTCAGCTGGATCCGCTCAGGTTGCCGTCGCGGTTGCCGTCAGCGTCTGACAGCGTCCCGGAGAGCCAGCGACTCCAACTCAGGCCCCTCATCCACCTGATGTTGATCCGCCCGCTGGTACTCACTGCACCGGCCCGACAGGTGCTCTGGAGAGACGGCGCATCGGAGCCGCTGGTCGCGCGTAACCGGGCAACAGTATGCCTGGCTCGCGGTTGCCCGGGCAGGCGAACTAGAGGGAGTCGCTGTTGGACCAACGCCTTCGGCGCTCTAAACGAAAGTGGGTGCCCCCACGGCACGAGCTGCCGCTTCCAAGACCCGAGACGCATCGATCTCCGCGCGGGACATGCGCAGTCCTTTCGCCGGCCACTCGCAGACCAGACCAAGGCGCCCGGGTGGCGGCAGGGGCTGGACCCAGACCTCGAAGTCCCACTGCCTCAGACCACCAGCACCTCTCAGCTCGAGTTGCGCGTTAAGCACCCCAGCCGGCGCCCCGGATCCGACGCCGTCGGCGTCCAGGTTAGTCACTTTTCTGCCATCGCTGAAGACCACCCCAACACGTAGCAGATCGGCCGGCAGATCGGCCAGCCCGGCTCGACGTCGCTGGCGGCCCCACGAAAGGGAGTGGGGGAATCGGGTGTCGTCAAAGCGAAAACTCCTGTGGGGCGTCCGGAAGGCGACCCTCGCAGGTGGCTCCACTAGCCCCACGGCGACTCCCGTGGGTGGCTCCACTAGCCGCACCAGCAGCGTGAACCCAAACCCGGTGGGGTACCCAAGAAACCGGCCCACGGCCACTGCCGCACTGGCTGACCTACCTAGGAGGATCACTTCGGCAACGACTCCAGGGAGGATGTCCTCGGACGGCCACTCGATCGGAGGCACCGTCGCCGGGACGGGCAACGACGAACGGGACTCGAAGAAGCCCACCTCCTCACCATCCGCGACGGCCGTGCCTGCCATCGAAGCAGTGCCCAGGCCCCGGCGGCCAGAGCTCGATGGCCCTCGCCGCCGCGTCTCGGATCGGGCCACTGTCCATCTCTACACAGGTCTTCCCGATCGCCATGGCCGGCCAAGAGCATAGGAACGAGAGGGGACCTGGCGGTGGGAGTGGCCAGACCCACCAAGTCGAGTAGCTCCGCTGAGCCGTGGCCTTGCCCATCAGCCCCCGATGTGCGATTTGATCATCTGGCTCGGGGTCGGCAGGGGAGGGTGCCGTGATCGCTCCCGGGAACCGAGGGGTGCGCCCATCGGCGAACGCCAAAGTGAAGTGGAACCGCTCGCCTGCCCCAAACAGCGGGGAACCACTTTCGAGGTCACGGCCGTGCGGTTCGAACAATGGCCCTATCTCTGGGGTGCCGTGCGGCTGAGGCTCGCGGAGCCGGATGCTGAGCCCATACCAGAAGCCGACCGGGCAGGCCCACAGTACTGAGACCAGTACGACAGCCTTGGAACTGGCAGCCATGACCGCATCCAGCGCAACGGCACCCGGGATCACGTTGTCGGGGGCCGCGGACCAAGGCGGCAGTGCGCCGCCGTGCCCCGTCATCGGCTGGTGCCGCTCAACCGATCCCATGCTGACAGCCTACGGCGCCCGCCGGTCGGAGTGGTCGGGGTCAGCAGAGAGCTTGGCGCCCGCTTGGGCAAGCACCTCGAAAGGCGCAGCCGGGAGCCGGCCCGCGGTCCCGATTGCTCAGGGAGCCCGGGAGGTGATTGTGGGCGGGTGATTGGCTCCACAAGGACTTCCCTCGCCGGACGGCGGTCTGTACGACGAGGTTGGAGCGGCCACCGACCCTTCAGTGTGCGCTGGCCACTGACCACGCCTTTGGCCATCCAACGTCATGGCCTGACCAGCGCCGATACTGATCCTTTGGCCGCGCCACGCGTCTGCCTGAGGGCTTGGGACAGGTAGGGGCCGATCGGCGGCTGCGACCTGACCACGGGTCCACTCGCCGTCGGCAGGGGTAGGGGTCGCAGGCAACGGCGCATCCACCTACTCCAGCAGGCTGGCCATCGACTCGGCCGCGGCTCGCTGCATGGTCTCGGTGACGTGCGAGTAGCGGTCCAGGGTTATCGCCACCGTGGCATGGCCGAGCATCTCGCTGGCCACCTTCGGGTGCACTCCTTGGCTGAGGAGCAGGGTCGCCGCCGTATGGCGTAGATCGTGGAACCTTATAGGCGGCAGGCTCGCCCGCTTCAGCAATGGCATGAAGTCGCCGCGAACCACCTGGTCGCGCTTGAGGAGGCCGCCGACGGCTGTCGTGAAGACCAGGTCGCTGTCGTCCCACGCGGCTCCGAGCCGCGCTCGATCCTGGTCCTGCCGCAGTCGATGGCGCTCCAGAGCGGCCACGGCTTGAGGTGTCAGCACCACCGCCCGCCTGGACCGGGCGGTCTTCGGGGGCGTGATCAGCAGCTGTGACCCCACCTTGGTCACGGTGCCGGTCACCTGGACGGTCCGGCGGGCGAGATCGATCGCGGACCAGCGAAGTGCCAGGAGCTCCCCTTGCCTCATGCCAGTGGTGACCGCGACCACGTACAGGGCTTCGAGAGGGCTCTCTGCGGCCGCGCGGCAGAGGAGCTTCACCTGTTCCGAGGTCAGAGTGCTCATCTCGGCGCTGACCATCCTGGGGGGACGCACCAGTCCGGCTATGTTGCGCTGGACCATGCCCCATCGGACGGCGTCGGCGAGAGCGCGATGGAGGACGGCGTGGGCGTGATGCGCCGTGGTCGGGCTGATCCCGGCGTCCAGCATCCGCCGGTGGACCTCACGCACGTGTTGGGGCCCGAGTTGCGACAGCTGCACCCGTCCGAGAACGGGGATCAGGTGCAGGCGCCCGAGCTCCTCGTATCGCTGCAGGGTCCGGGGACGAAGGTGCGGCTGCATCCCAGGCAGCCAGACCTCCCAGTAGTGCCCGAAGGTCTCGCGGCCGCCGTTCGGGAGGAAGCCGTCCTCATGGGCCTTGAGCGCGGCCACCAACTGCCGGTTGACGGCCTCCGGGGTCGATCCGTGCAGCCGGTGCCGGCGCCCGCCCAGGAAGATCGCCGCCTCCCAGCGGCCGTCCTTGCGGTGGTAGATCGTGCCCTCGCCGTTGGCTCGCTTGGCCATGTCGGGCTCACCGCTCTCGGTGGTGCCCGAAGCCTGTGCGTGGCGATCGCTCCCACCGCTCGCGCACGTACCCTTCGACCGCTGCCGCCGGGACGCGGGTCAGCCGGCCCAGCTTGACGACAGGTAGCTCTCCGCGCTGGATCATCCCGTAGAGGTAGGTCCGCCTGCACCCGAGCAGGTGGGCGGCCTCATCCACGTTGAGGAGCAGCTTCTCAGTCACTGGGCCACCTCCCAGATCAGTTGGGGGGTGATCCTGAACATCCGCTCCGCGCGCAGGCGGTCTCGCTTGGCGTCCACCAACCCCTCGAAGTCCCGCCCCGTCGCTTGGAGGTGGCGGGTCGCCAGGTATCCCGCCGTGCGCAGCACCGCCGCAAGGTCGTCCTCGGTGGAGAGCGCGCCGAGGGCGCTCGCGTAGCCGATGAAGCCCCGCACCAACCGGTCCTGGGCGGCTGCCCGCACCCGCTGCCGCACGAGTGGCGAGGATGGCGACCCGAGCTGGACCCCGCGGAGCTCGCCCCAGACCGGATCCTGGTGCCACCGGGAGCGGTTGCTGTCCTTCCCCGGGCGGCGGAGCGAGATCCACCCCATCCCGTACTCCCACAGCCCTTGGCGCGACCCGAGCGCCTGCTCGAGGGTCTCCAGCCCGAACGCTCGCAGTGCTCGGCG
>JAJYWM010000099.1 GCA_021791455.1 bacterium
GGCGCGGACGTGGCCATCGGGTCGCGGGCCGTTCCCGGCTCCCGCGTCGAGGTGCATCAGCCGTTGCATCGGGAACTGATGGGGAAGAGCTACAACCGCCTGCTGCAGGCCCTGGTGCTACCCGGCCTGCACGACACCCAGTGCGGCTTCAAGCTGTTCACCGCGGCCGCGGCCCAGAGCTGCTTTGCGGAGTTGCACTGTCCCGGCTTCGGCTTTGACGCGGAGGTGCTGCTGCACGCCTCCGCCAGCGGGCTGCGCGTGGCCGAGGTGGGAGTGAGCTGGCGCAACTCCTGTGGGACCAGGGTCAGCCCATTCAACGACAGCTGGCGGATGCTGGCCGAGCTGTGGCGCCTGCGCCGCCTCCGCGGGTCACTGGTGCCGCTGCCCGAGCACACTTGATCGGAGGACGGAGCGCAGGGGGCGTGCGCGCCCCCGACCTCACCGGGGAGCGGCTCTCCGATCTCGCCCGCGGCGCTCTGAGCGCCACTGACAGCGGGCTCTTCTGGTGGGTCGCCGGCACCGTGGCGGTTCTGGGAGGGGCCGCCGCCGGGTTCCACCTGCCAACGTCGGGCGACAGCTTCGTCCACATCGCCACAGGAAGGATCCTGGATGCCAGAGGGCTTATGGGAACGAGCTCCTTCATGGCGGGGAGAGCGGCGCCGCTTGATCTGCGCTCGTGGCTGCTGGATCTGGGCCTCGCCCGCCTCTACTCCTTTGGAGGTGTGGGGGCCTTGGAGACCCTGGCCGCCCTAATCGGGGCGCTGACCGGCCTGCTGATGCTGGCCGCGGCCCGGATGATGGGACGCGCCCACCCGATCATGGTCCTCATCTGCGTCGGCCTCGCCCTGGCCGCCCTGGACCCCGCCATCTCATCCCTGCCGGCGGCGGTGATGGCTGTTCTGGTGGCATCGTTGATGCTCTGTGTCGCCGCTCTCAGGCGGGGGCATGGCTGGGCACCGTGGGCCCTTCTGGCCGTGGTGGTCCTGTGGGCGAACACGGACCCCTCGGTCTTGGTGGTGGCCCCCTTGACGGCGCTGATCCTGGTGGTCGACCTCTTCGGCTCTGGCGCGAACCGCAGATGGCTATGGCTGCCCCCCGCGGTGCTATTGGCGAGCTGTGCTAACCCCCAGGGTCCGCTGCTGTACGCTTGGGCGCCGCTCAGCCTGGGCATGTCAGGGGAGCATCCGCTGCTGCCTCTTTGGAGCAGCCCAGACTTCCATCCCTGGGGCGCGCGCCTCTCTGAGCTGTCCGCCCTGGCGCTGCTGCTCGGCTACCTCGTCGGAGGCACGGCCAGAAGGCGCTCGGATGGACTCCTCGCGCTGACTGTGGCCGTCCTGGCGCTGCTGTGGAGCGACTACCTCCCGCTATTCCTCGTGGTCGCCGGGGTGCTCGGGGCGAGCCTTCTCTCCAACTGGGCCGCAGGGTTCGTGGGTGCGGATGAGAGGAGGACGAGCGTGGCGAGAGTCCCCCGGCGCCTCGTGCTCCTGGCGGCGCTGCCAGTACTCCTCACCGTGGTTCTCCTGGGCAGGGTTGTCATTCATGCGGAGGCCTCTGGGGGCCCCTCCGGACAGCTGGCGGCTCGCCTTCCGGTGGCGGCCTCAGGCTGGCTTTCTGGCCACGAGCCGGCGGGCACCATTTACTCCACCCCTGACTTCGGCGACTACCTGGCCGCGGCTGACCCCACCTCGCACAAGCTCCTGTGCACCACCGACCCGGTGGCGGATGGGGAGAAGCGCATGACCGCGTGCGAGCAGCTGGCCGTCCTGAATCAGGGTGCTCTGGCTGTCCTGCACAAGCTGGGGGTGACTTTGGCAGTCCTGCCCCGGTCCGCCCCGGAGGTCGCATTTCTGCGCGCCGAGGGCTGGTCCATCAGTTATCTTGATCCCGTCACGGAGGTGTTGGCGGCGCCACCCAGCTGGCGTTAAGGTTGTCTCGCTAGATTGCTAATCCCAGCACCCGATAGCAGAGTCAGGAGCAGATGTCGAAGAAGTCAGTAGCGGAGCGTCGCCAGGCGGTTGGCTCTGGCGGTGGGCGCAACGGCTCGAGCGGGTCACGAGGCGGCCGGACCCCCAGCAGAAGGAACCCACGCGCCCAGCAGCGGCGGCCCTGGGGGCTCTACTCGGCGATCGCAGGGGTGGTGGCGGTGTTCGTCATCGTGGTGGTGGTGCTGGAGGTGACGGCGCAGCCCGCAACCCAGGACACCCAGGTCTTGTCGGCGCCGGCGTCGGTCGTCGCCGCCCTGACCAAGGTGCCGCAGTCGGCCCTCGACACAGTTGGAGGGGGAGCCGCCAACACACCTCCGCATGCCCTCAGCGGGTCCACCAAGCTGACTCAGAACGGCAAGCCCGAGGTCCTCTACATCGGCGCCGAGTACTGCCCGTACTGCGCCCTCGAGCGCTGGTCCCTGATTGGCGCTCTCAGCAAATTCGGGACCTTCTCCAACCTCAAGATCATCCGCTCCTCGCTGACCGACTCCGCCGGGCCCAACATTCCGACCTTCACCTTCGCGCACGGGGTCACCTACTCCAGCTCCTACATCTCCTTCGTGGCCCGCGAGATCTACAGCAATGTGCCCGACGCCAGCTCGGTGACGGGGTACGCCCCCTTCCAGACTCTCACCAAGGAGGAGACCTCGCTCTTCTCCTCGATCGGTCAGGATGGCTTTCCGTTCGTTGACTTCGGGGGGGTGGCGGCTCAGGTCGGGTCGGAGAGCACGTCGCCCGGACCGCCGGCGCTGAGCAACCTCAGCTGGCAGCAGGTGGCCTCGGATCTCAGCCACCTCAAGAGTTCCCAGGCCCAGATGATCCTGGGCGGGATGAACTACGACACCGCCGCGATCTGCAAGATGACCGGTGGCAAGCCGGGCAAGGTCTGTTCCCAGTCGGTCGTGCAGCAGTTGGAGGGCAACCTCTGAGCTCGGCCAGATCGCGCCGGCGGGTGCTGGCCCCAGCCTCGTCCAGGGGTGCTGTCCCCCTCGACACGGCGCAAGGGGAGATGTCGTTCTGGTCGGGTCCCGGGCGGCCGGGAGCGCTGCTGCTCATGGCCTTCTCGGTCGCCGGGTTCGGGGTGGCCGTATATCTGACCACCGTCCACTACGCCAACGTCCCGCTCCTGTGCTCCGCCAGTGGGCTCATCAACTGCAGCCGGGTCGTGACCAGCCAGTTCTCAGTGGTGCCGGGCACCACCCTGCCGATCACGGTGCCGGGGATGGGTTTCTTCCTGGTCAGCTTCGGGCTGGCTCTGGCCCAGTTCCAGAGGCCCTTCCGGTACTCACTCCGGCAGGCGCACTTTGGCTGGGCGTGCCTGGGGTTGCTTACGGTCTTCTACCTGGTCTTCGTCGAGCTGGTTGAGCTCCACAACATCTGCCTGTGGTGCACCAGCGTGCATGCGCTCATCGTCCTCACCCTGATCACCACCGCGTGGCGCCTGCACCCGCTGGACGAGGCGTTAACCCCCTCCTAACCAAGAGGCCGCCATGATCGCTGAGGAGCGGCAGCGCTTCCACCGCTCCCAGAGCGCTTGTTCGAGTGCTTTGCGGGAGCCCCGGACGGTGCCCACCTTGGGGCCCCCCGGTCCGGCACCCCGCCCGGCCGACGGGCGGGGCCGGACCTTGGCCGGCGCCGGACCCATGACGGGATCAGCCAAGAGTGTGTGCCGACCGCTGCGCACGGGGTGGCGGTGGACCGGCTGAGCCCCCCCTTGCGGGCGGCTTGCCGACAGCCGCTCGGTACGCCTCCGACCCGGTCGCGACCATGGCCACACGGGCCATGTGGGGCTCCCGACAGGAGTCCTGCCGGATAGAGCGGGGCAGATCGGGGGGCGCGAGCTTCCGTCCTATGTGGGCAGCGGCTCCGCCTGGCCGGCGCAGGCGGCAAGCCCCTGGCCGCGCCAGTAGCCGGCCGTCGGATTCGGCGGCAGCTTGATCGTCCCAAGGAGACTGGTGCGCTCGAAGCCCTCCACCCTGCGGTCACGGTAGACCAGGGTCCACCCGGGCTCCCGCTGCAGCGCGTCCGGGAAGGCGGTGCCGCGCTCGAAGAGGACCAATTGGGATGGGCTGCTGTCGAGCCGCCGCAGCCAGGAAGGGGAGAGGTCAATGATGGCGGCGTAGTCGCGCAGTACGCGCGACCCCATCAGGGCCGCATCCCCGAAGACGAAGACCTTGTCCTTGGGCACGCTGTAGGCGAGAAAGCCGCCGTCTCCGTACTGGTTGAATACGAGCAGGCCGCTGGGGCCCGAGTCAAGCCAGTGCGAGGCACAGACTGGAAAGGCGTCCACATAGGTGGGAGAGTCAAGAGACGGAGTCGCCATGGTACCGACCTGGACGCCCAGGACGACCGCCAGGGCAGCGAGCATGACGACCTCGGCGGCGATAACAGGAAGCGGCTGGCGTGGTCTGAGCCGGAGGCGCAGGCGAGAGGCAAGCTGCATCCGCAGCTGCTCCAGGAGGGTGATCAAGATCGGGGTCCCGACCACCACCAGGATCACCAGGTTGCGAACCGACTGCAGCGTCACCAAAAGGCAGAGCCCGAGGACCACGACATCCCGCAGGGGAAGGCCCCCGTACTTGGGGATCAGCCAGGCGAGCAGGATGATCATGAGCAGGAGCGGGAGCAGCACGAGGACGTGGAAGTCGGGGCTGTGCCATTCCTGGATCAGGCTCTGCTGGGCGTTGCTGAACTGGGTCTGAAAGGGATAGATCACGATCACCGACCCGTTGGGGTTGATCAGGCTGGCGGCGACGCAGCACACGGCGGCCCAGGACAGCTGCACCAGGTTGCGACGCTTGGGCCTCCGGCCCAGGGCGGCCATGACCCACTCGGCCGCGAGTACCGCTGCCAGCAGGATCAGGCCCATGATGAACCCGGCGTGGAGGTTGGTCCAGATGAGGAACACGGGTGGGAGCACCCAGGCGACCAGGCCGCCGTGGCGCAGCTGCCGCTCCACCACCAGCATGGTCACGCCGATCAGGAAGTAGGTCTCCATCTGGGAGCGTGGGCCCAGGATGGGGTAGGCGGTGATCGCCGCCAGAAAGAGGCCGACCGCCACCGTGATCCCGCTCACCGGCCGGATCTGGGTCGCCCTGGCCCATATCACGAGATACATACCGAGGGTGATCAGCCAGTACCCGACGACTATGCCCAGCCGTCCTGCGCCGGCGGCGGCGGCCGCCATCCACACCTCGCTCAACCACTCCTGGAGGACCCAATGGTGCCCAGCCGCCATGAAGGCATAGGGGTTGATGTGGATCAGGTGGCCCGTCCTCAGCATGGTGTTGCCGTTGCGCAGGTGCCACCAGAAGTCCGGGTCCATCACCTGAGGCCGTGCCGTCAACATGCCGGCCAGAAGCGCGACGCACGCGACGAACCGGGGTAGGGTCAGCAGCGGCCCCCTGCGGGGCTGCTGCCGACCTACCGGTGAGGCTGCCAACACCGTCCACCTGGGGCGCTCACCCGGCCAGTCTAGGGAGCGTCGGTGTCCTCTGTGGCGGTCGTTGCAGCCCTGCGTCAGCTCTGATGCGAGACCGTCCCACTCGCCTTCGCGACGGCAACCGCTTACCCTTGGGCTGTGGCTGTAGCACCCTCCCGCAGCTCGGACCCGCCCCCGCTTGGGGAGCTGCGTCAGGCGCTGGACCAGGAGACCTCCAGGCTGGAGGAGGCACTCCTTTCCCTGGACGAGGAGGTGATGCGGCTGCTGGCTGGCTTGGACCAGGCGGCTGAGAGGATCGAGGACGCCGACATCGTCCGCCGGCACGTTCTGCGGGACCACGGCAGGTTCCAGGCCGAGGAGGTGGAGGCCGCCATCTCGCGCTGCCACGCTCTGCAGCTCGAGGCGAGCTTGGCCAGGGCTCGGCTCACCCACTGCAGGACGTGGGCCAAGGAGCTGCGCTACTGGCACTCCATGCTGAAGGCGACGGCGGAGCAGTTGGATGACCACCGCCCAGCCGACGGAACCCTGGAGGAGGGCTTGGCCCGCTATCGGAGCGCATCTCGCCAGGTGTTCCAGATCATCGAGGAAGAGAGGATGCGGATCGCCCGCGACATGCACGACGGGCCGGCGCAGTCGATGTCCAACCTGGTGTTGCGGGCGGAGATCCTGGAGCGGCTGGTGGAGCGTGACCCGGAGCGGGCCAAGACGGAGATCCAGAGCTTCAAGGACTCCATGAAGGGGGTCCTCGACGAGACCCGCGACCTCATCTTCGACCTGCGCCCGATGACCCTGGACGATCTCGGGGTGATCCCCACCCTGCGCCGACTGGTCAACGAGTACAAGGAGCGCGAGGGGATAGAGGCGAGGCTCTCGGTGATCGGTCAGGAGCGCAGGCTTCCCCCCGAGACTGAGGGGGCCCTCTTCCGCATCGTGAAGGAGGCGCTGGTCAACGTCCGCAAGCACTCCCGGGCCAGGACGCTGGACGTTTTGATCAACCTCCAGCCCAGGCGGGTGAGCGCCGTCGTCAAGGATGACGGGGAGGGCTTCGACCTGGCGGCGGTGGAGGCCCGCCTGGCCAGGGAGCCGCACTTCGGGATCATCTCGATGCGCGAGCGGGCCGCCCTCGAGCACGGCCAGCTGGAGGTCCTCTCCCAGGTTGGCAGGGGGACCGAGGTGCGGCTCACCCTGCCGATCGCCTG
The DNA here is from genome assembly GCA_021791455.1 of bacterium. The sequence goes on from JAJYWM010000099.1 coordinate 6,627, forward strand.
ACGCCGCCTCTACAAAACGTTACAGGGCGGTTACACGATCTTGCGGGGGGTTCCCCATATACTCCGCCGTGCCATATCCAGGCCCGCAGGAAAGGAGCCTGCGGTAGATCCAACGGCAAGGAGGTTTCGACAGGATGCTTAGTTCTTGGTACGTGGGGCTGCGCAATCGCCTGAGTCAGGTGCTCAGCCGCCCCGAAGCGGACGAAGAGGGGCAGGGCATGGTTGAATACGCCCTGATCCTGGTGCTCATCGCCATCGTAGTCATCGTCATTCTCGCGATCGTCGGGCACAAGGTCAGCACCGTGTTCTCGAACATCAACAACGGGCTCAACTGAGCCACCTGCAGCTTTGAGGCACGCGGCGGCATCTGCCGCCGCGTGCCTCCTTTCCACCCCCAGCCGGCTTAACGTGCCTGCTTCAATCCTCGGAGGTTATCGACGGTGACGACCGATTTGAAAGGACGGGTCAATCAGGTCTGGATCGCCGTGGGTCTGATCTTGGCGATCGCGGCGTTCGGACTCGCTTACTACTTCACGCGCTCCAGCACCACAGCTCCCAAGCCCCTGGTGCCGGCCAACGGCCAGCTCGTCGTGGTGGCGCGCGTGTCGATTCCCAGCGGAACTCTCATCACCCCCGGGATGCTGGAGGTGACGAGGCTGAAGGGCGTCCTGCCCCTGAACGCCTACACATCGTGCCAGACCCTGGTCGGCGAGGCGTGCTCCACGGCGGCCGGGGTCACCGCCCCCAAGACCACCACTCAGTCGAGCACCCTCAGCTACTACGCCGTGGTGGCGATCTCGCCAAACACCGTGATCACCCAGACCCTGGTGTCGCCCAACAAGGTGTCGCAGACCCCGTCCTTCGGTAACCTGAACCTGCCACCTGGAGAGGTGGCGATAGCCATTCCTCTGACGTCGCAGCAGGCGGTGGCCGGGTACCTGCAGGCGGGTGATCGCATCGACATCATCGCGTCCGCGGCCAACGGCAACACCAATTTCTCCTTCGAGGACATTCCCGTGCTCGGCGTCGGGGCGCCATCCACGACGGCCAGCGGCGGCTCGTCCTCCGCCTCCGGCGGACTTGTCGTGCTCCAGGTGACCAGGAGCCAGGCCCTGGGCATAGAGGAGTTGGAGAAGTCGGGGTCGATCTACAGCGTGGCGCTGCGGTCCGCGGCCGACTACGGGCACGGTTACATCCCGACCACGGTCTCCCCGGCGGACGACTACACCCAGGCGTGCACCGTGGGAACCAAGGTCAACCCGATCATCGAGGAGGACCTGCAGCAGGCGCAGGCGGCGGTGACCGCTGCCACCAAGACCTACAATCTGGCCCAGCAGCAGTACAACAAGGCCAACAGCACCCTGCAGACGCTCGCCAGCAACAGCCCCCAACAGCCTGCGGCCAAGCAGCTTGTGCTCTCGGATGCGGCGACCCTGGCACAAGACCAGTTCTCCTTGATCGAGGCTCAGAATGAGGTCACGTCGGACCAGTCCGTGCTGTACTGTGGAGCCACGGCGGCTCAGTCCCAGTCCAGCGCCAGCGGCTACGGGTCGGGCAGCTCTCAGATGATGCAGAACCTCTTCGGCTTCAGCATCGGCTGAGCGGAGGAAGGGTCCAGAGGAGTCAGGAGTGCCAGCCCCATGGCGGAGGGCGCAGCCGTGATCCGGGTGGTGGTGGTGGATGACATCCCCAGCACCAGGGAGAACCTGAAGAAGCTGCTGTCCTTCGAGGACGACATCGAGGTGGTCGGAACGGCCGGTGACGGCCGGGAAGGAATCGACGTCAGCCGCCAGCTGCAGCCTCACGTGGTGCTGATGGACGTCAACATGCCGGGCATGGACGGCATCAGCGCCACGGAGGCGCTGGCGGTCGAGCTCCCCCAGTGCCCGGTCGTGATCATGTCGGTCCAGGGGGAGCGCGACTACCTGCGCCGGGCGATGCAGTCCGGGGCCAGAGAGTTCCTGATCAAGCCCTTCACCGGTGACGAGCTGGTCTCGAGCATTCGCCGGGTCTATGACCTGGAGGCCAAGAAGGGGGCCTATGCGCCCAAGGCGGCCGTCCCCGCCGACCAGCCCGAGAGGCCAGGCGGGAAGGTCTGCGTGGTCGTCAGCGGCAAGGGCGGCTGTGGCAAGAGCTTCGTGGCGGTGAATCTGGCGGCGGCGTTGCGGATCGAGACCAGCGCCAAGGTGTGCCTGGTCGACCTCGATCTCCAGTTTGGGGACGTCGGCGTGATGATGAACATCGACCACGCCAAGACCATCACCGAGCTGGTCGACGGATCCGGCTCCTTGGACTGGGAGTTCCTGGACGATGTTCTGGCCGATGGCCCTCTCGGGCTGCGGGTCCTGCTTGGTCCGTTCAGCCCCGAGTACGGGGATTTGGTCCGAGCGGAGCATGTGCGCCAGATCGTAGACATTTTGCGACGAGAGTTTGACTATGTCGTGGTCGACACCGCCAGCCAGTTGTCGGAGGCTACTCTCGAGGCGATTGACAACGCTCAACACGTGATCGTTGTCGGCGCCCTCACCATCCCTGCCATCAAGGACACGAGGTTGATGCTCAAGATGCTGGATTCGCTCAGGGTCGATCGCGACAACATCTCGGTTGTCGTGAATGGCCACGATGCCCACGCGGTCTATGACGGCCCGAGCATCGAGCGCAACCTCAAGTTTCCCGTCAGAGTGCAGCTCCCATCTGAGCCCAGACTGGTGGGCGGCTCGATTCATCGCGGGTCACCGCTGGTCGTTACCCATCCGGATTCCGACATCGCCGACCAGCTGAAGGGGTTGGCGCGGAGCCTTCGCCCCGGTGGGGCAGCGGCCTCGGAACAGGCCAAGGTGGAGGCCAAGCCCACCGGCCGCCGCTTCAGCCTGCGGCGCTAGAAAGGCACAAGGAGCGAGCAAATGTCATTGCTGGAGCGGGTAAGAACCAAGGGTGACGGCGAGCCCGAAGGGGCTGCGCCCGCGATCCCCACCCAGTCGGCTCCGCCCCCGGTCGCGACCGGGGCGGCGGCCCCGCCACCGGCTGTTCCCCCTCCGCCATCGGCGCCATCTCGCCTTGCCGAAGCGGTAGCGGCGCGCACCGCGGCCGCGCCAGCGCCAGCCCCAAGCACCGCGCCGGCCCAGGGTATGGGCTGGCGCGAGCGCACCGAGGGCGCCAGGCCGGGCCACGAGGTGAGGGCCGTGGCGCATCCGCAGTACTCCACGATCAAGGCCCAGGTGACGCAGCTCCTGCTGGAGGAGTATTCCGATGTCTCCAAGGCTCCGCGGGAGCGGCTGGTGGCCAAGATCGGGGAGCTCACCAACTCCGTGATCGAGGAGCTGAGCATCTCGATCACCCGCAACGACCGGCAGCGCCTGGTGGAGCAGCTAATCAACGACGTTCTCGGGCTCGGACCCCTGGAGGTGCTGCTCAAGAATCCGGACATCACCGAGATCATGATCAATGGCCCGGAGAAGATCTACGTGGAGCGCAAGGGGCGTCTGCAGCGCTATCCCGCCAGGTTTGACTCCAACGAGCACCTGATGCAGATCATCGATCGGATCGTGAGCTCGATAGGAAGGCGCGTCGACGAGAGCTCCCCCATGGTGGACGCCCGCTTGAAGGATGGCTCGCGGGTCAACGTCATCATCCCGCCGCTGGCCCTTCAGGGACCGACCATGACGATCCGCCGCTTCAGCAAGGACCCGTACACCATCGACAACCTCATTGAGTTCGGCACGCTCACCCAGGAGATGGCGACGTTCATCAAGGCCTGCGTGCGTGGTCGCATGAACGTGGTCATCTCCGGCGGCACCGGCTCTGGAAAGACGACTACCCTAAACGTCCTCTCGGGCTGGATTCCCGAGGATGAGCGGATCATCACCATCGAGGACTCGGCCGAGCTCCAGCTGCATCAGGAACACGTGGTGACCTTGGAATCTCGGCCCGCCAACATCGAGGGGCGCGGACACATCGGGATCCGCGAGCTGGTGATCAACTGCCTTCGGATGCGACCGGACCGGATCGTGGTCGGTGAGTGTCGTGGCGGCGAGGCCCTGGACATGCTCCAGGCCATGAACACGGGCCACGACGGCTCCCTCACCACGGTCCATGCCAACTCGCCGGCGGACGCCCTCTCGCGTCTGGAGACCATGGTCCTGATGGCGGGCACCGACCTGCCCTCGAGGGCGATCCGGGAGCAGATCGCGGCCGCAGTCAACATAATCGTCCAGCAGGCGCGCCTGCGCGACGGCAGCCGGCGGGTCATCGCCATCTCCGAGGTTTGCGGTTTCGACGGAGACCGCGTCCTGCTCAAGGACATCTTCTTGTACAACCAGCGCGGGCTTGACGATCAGGGCATGGTGATGGGGGAGTTTGCCCCGGTCCGGGTGCCCGACTGCCTGGATGACCTGCGCGCCATAGGCGAGCCCGTCGACCCGGCGATCTTCGAGCCCACCCCGTCATCTGTTCCGGCGGCTGGAGACAGCGCGGCATGAGCCTGATAAGCATCGTTCTGGAGGCGGTCGGCGCCCTTGGCATCTTCGGTGCGGTGGCGGCCCTGGGCCTCAGCCGCACCAGGACTCGGGAGGGCGACCTGGACGCCAGGTTGCAGCGCTTCGCGGAGGCGGGCGCGGGCATGGTGGTCAACATGCCGACGAGGGAAGTTGAGGAGGAGGCGCCCGCGGCAAGGGGCCCCCTCAGTGGTCTGTTGCAGCGCTTCCGCGGCCGCCAGAGTGGCGCCGCGCTGGCGGCGCAGCGCAGCCGAAACGCCAACCTCTCCGAGGCGCTCGCCAGGGCCGACGTGAAGCTTAGACCGGCCGAGTGGTACCTGATCCGGATCGGCACCGTCCTGGTCCTGGCGCTACTCGGCTTCGCCCTCTATCACAATGCGATATTCGCCCTGATCCTTGCCGTGGTCGGGTTCTTCGTGCCCCCCCTGGTTCTCCGCTTCAGGGAGCGCAAGCGCTCCAGGGCGTTCAACGATCAGCTGGGGGATGTGCTGATTCTGCTCAGCAATGGTCTGAAGGCGGGCTACAGCTTTCCCCAGGCGATGGCCAGCATCGCGCGCTCAGCCAACCCCCCGGTCGCGGAGGAGTTCGCCAGGGCGACCCGGGAGATCCAGCTCGGCATCACGACCGATGAGGCTCTGGGCCACATGGTTACCAGGATTCGCTCGGAGGACTTGGACCTGGTTGTGACGGCGGTCGGGATCCAGCGGGTGGTCGGTGGCAACCTGGCGGAGATCCTTGACAACATCGCCTTCACCATCCGGGAGCGGGTCCGCATCAAAGGCGAGATCCGCACCCTGACCGCCCAGGCGCGGGCCTCGAGCTACATCATCACCGGTCTGCCGATCGCGCTGGCTCTGATTCTGCAGGCAATCAACCCGGCCTATATCGCGCCCCTGCTTTCATTCAAAGGTCCCGGGCCATATGTCCTGATTGGGTGCGGCATCTCCATTGGGTTCGCCTTCTATGTGATGCAGCGCATCGCCAACATTGAGGTCTGATCGATGTCTCCTGAAGCGATCATAGTCGGGATCCTTGCGGCCGGGGCCATTTTCCTGGTCGTAGTAGGCGCCACATCACGCAAGGCACCGCCGGTGGATCTCCTGGATGCCAGGCTGGCGGTGTACGAGGCCCCTGAGGACAACACCAAGACCCTCGATGAGATTGAACTCAGCCGCCCCTTCTCGGACCGGTTCATAAAGCCCTTCCTGGATCGGATGGGGCGGCGGGTGGCCGCCCTGCAGCCGAAGGACCAGGCCCAGAAGCTGCAGGTGATGATCGATTTGGCTGGACGCCCGCTG
>JAJYWM010000176.1 GCA_021791455.1 bacterium
TGCCGCGGAGTATGTGCTCTCCGGGTATGGCGAGGGGGCGATCATGGCCGTGCCCGCCCACGACGCCCGCGACCACGCGTTTGCCTTGGCCCACGGGCTGAAGGTGATGCCCGTGGTCAGCGGGGACTCCGCCGCCGGGCCCCACACGGGCAGGGGCAGCCTCATCAACTCCCGGGACTTTGACGGCCTAGCGGCTCCGGACCCGGCCCGGGAGCTCATCGTGGCAGCGATCTCCGAGCGTGGGCTGGGGCACCCCAAGGTCACCTACCGGCTCCGAGACTGGGGGATCTCCCGGCAGCGGTACTGGGGGCCGCCGATCCCGGCCATCCACTGCCCGGTGGACGGTGCCGTGCCGGTCCCCGAGGACCAGCTGCCGGTGCTGCTTCCCTACATCGAGGACTTCCGCCCCCTGGGGACGGGCGAGTCACCGCTCAGCCGGGACCCGAGCTTCCTCCACACCACCTGCCCGGTATGCGGAGGGCCCGCCCTCCGGGAGACGGACGTCTCCGACACCTTCCTGGACAGCTCCTGGTACCACCTCCGCTACCCCTCCGCCCAGCGCCAGGACGTGGCCTTCGACCCGGTGCTGACCCGGAAGTGGCTCCCCGTGGACACCTACATCGGCGGCAATGAGCACGCCGTGCTGCACCTCCTTTACTCCCGCTTTGTGGCCATGGCGCTGCACGACCTCGGCTATCTCGACTTCGAGGAGCCGTTCACCCGCTTTAGGGCCCACGGCATGATCGTCAAGGACGGCGCCAAGATGTCGAAGTCCCGGGGGAACGTCGTGGTGCCCGACGATTACCTGGACCGCTTCGGCGCCGACGCCTTCCGCCTGTACCTCATGGCCATGGGACCCTTCTCCGAGGGCGGCGACTTCCGTGACACCGGGATCAACGGCCCATATCGGTTTCTGGTGCAGGTCTTCCGGCTGGCCGAGCGGATGGGAGAGGTGCCGGAGACGGCCGAGCTGGCGGTGGTGCGGCACCGCTGCATCCAAAAGGTGACCGAGGACACCCCGCAGCTGAAGTACAACACGGCGATCGCTGAGCTCATGAAGTACGCCAAGCGGCTCCGGGAGCACGAGGGGAGCATCCCCAAGGTGGCCCTGGAGACCCTGGCCCTGCTGCTGTCCCCCTACTCTCCGCATGCCGCCGAGGAGTTGTGGGAGCGCCTGGGAGGCAGCTACTCAGTGCACCAGCAGCCGTGGCCCTCCGCCGACCCGGAGTTGCTCCGTGAGGACGAGGTGGTGGTCGTGGTGTCGGTCGATGGGAAGAAGCGCGATCAGATGACCGTCCTCCGGGGGACATCCTCGGAGGAGCTGGAGCGGCTGGCGCTCTCCTCGGCGCGGGTCGCCAACTTCCTGGAGGGTCGTCGGGTGGGCCGGGTCGTGGTGGTACCCGACAAGCAGGTCAACCTGGTGCTGGCCCGCTGAGGCGGTCCGCGCCCCACCCCGACCGCATCGCTGCGGCTGGCTATATCCTGAGCCCCGGCGGCCCGTAGCTCAGTTGGTGAGAGCGGGGCTCTTATAAAGCTCAGGTCGTGGGTTCGAGTCCCACCGGGCCGACCATTTTCGCTCTCGCGGAGTGCCGCCACAGACCGCCTGAGACCACCCGCGTCCGTGCGTTAGTCAGTAGGATAGTCAGTACGGCGTCGAGTTCGCCCGTCAGTTCGCGCGGCAGCCGGATAGTCAGTACGGCCAGCCGCGGAGCCCCATGGGAGGCGGCGATGCCCGATGAGCCGACGGCCGGCCCGTCGCCGGGGGACTGCCGTGCCGGCCACAGACCCTGGCGACGTTCAGCCAAGCGAATCTAGACGTGGCGCTCAGCGCGCTCGGGAGGCAGCTCCACGACTCTACGTGTATGGCCGTGGCCCCCGGCCACTACAGTGGCGGCCGTTCCGGCGAGCTTCTCGAGTTACCCATGATGCCCGGCCCCGGACCGTGCTCGAGGTCGCTGGGACGGCCGTCACGGCACCGTGGACCAGCTGGGGTTGGGACCCCGCCTTGGAGAGCGCTGGTCATCGTGGCCGACCCGGAGTGGGATCGCGAAGAGTGGTCGCCGAGGGTGGCGTGATGGTTTCCATTGATTGCGGCAGGGTGACAGGGCACCGGGTAGACCATCCAACGGTCGGACCTCAAGGCCCGCATCGTGCCTCCGCCTTCGCGGGGCCCGGAGTCGCGTACTCTCTGGTCGTGGCTTCTCCCACGCCTGAGCCCCCGAACCTGATGTTCGCCGTCTTGTGCGAGCGCGCCCTCCAGGAGAAGGACAACACACTCTCGCTAGTCCGGATCGTCGACTCAGTTCGAGTGACGCCGCCCAGAGGATCTACTGGCACCCCCGGACCTGCCGCGGTCAACCTCCAACTGGCCCTTGGCTTCAGAGCCGAAGGTCCGGCCAGCGGAGAGCTCAAGTTGCGATGGGCGGCACCGGATGGCAACCATCAAGTTGGTGCTCCCATACCGCTGAACATGAAGGGAGGAGGAGAAGGGGCCAACGTCATCGTCCCCTTGACCATATCCGGACTCATGCCCGGGCGGTACTGGATCGAGGTCGAGTTCGCTAGCCAGCTGCTGGCGAGAGTGCCACTTCGGGTGACGTCCTGACCGCGGCCGCTGAGCCGACGGTCACCGTGGGCCCCAGCTCCCGGGCAGCCCCAGGCACACGCCGCTCGCGGGTCTTCGTAACGGTGGCGGCCGCCTGGGTCACTGGACGAGGCGCGTGGCGCTCCCGCACCAGGTCGCTCACGAGCCAGTCGCGCGCCGCCATAGATGGAGCGGTGCCAGGCCAGCCCACCTCCAGATCCTCGAGCGCCTCAGGGCCCTGGGAAGTCACAAGGGCGACCAGCCAGGCGGCGAGCTCCGAGCTCGTCTCGAAGGCGACGAGCCGATTGGCTGATCTCAGGTCCCAGACTTCGAACGTCACTTCATTCCCTCACTCACCGGCGTAGTAGATAGTACCCAGGTCAGAGCCAGCCTAGGCTCCACGCCATGCACATTGGCATGGTCACCGCCGTTCGTGACCCGGACTTCAGCCGGGATCGCCACCTTCGACACGAACGACCCCACCTTCGGGTACTTGCGCGCATAGCGAAGCGCCGCTTCCAGGGTTCTCAGCATGGAGAGCGCCTTGTACGCCTCCTCTTGGCGGATCCGGTCGCGTCCGCTCAGCCCGGCCGGCGGACGGCGTCCAAGATCCCAAGCGCTGAGGAAATCCTGCTCGGAGGGCGGATTGGAGCGCGTCAGCCGATATAGGACCACAGTCGAGCGAGCATATGCGGTGAGGGACCACGACCAGTCTCAGCCGAACCTACACTCGCATCTGGCTGATCCAGCCAGATGTGCAGGTTGTGGGCGCCCCACATGAACGTGGCCAGCAGGGCCACGTTGGGAAGGTGCCGGTAGTGGAACTGGCCCTTGGTCATCCCGATCACATCCGGGTTCTTGAAGGAGCTGAAGCCGCGGTCGACGTTGGTCCGCTTGGCGTGCTTCTCCTCCCACTCGGGAGTGCCCCAGAAGGGGAACGGGAAGATGCTCGGAATCTCATCCGCCTTCAGGGTCGCTCCGTTGATGCAGTAAGCTTCGTCACCGCCATGGTTGCCGTCGCAAACGGCCAGCCTCGGGTCCCGACGCCTCATCGAGCCCGGCACCTTGGGACACCCCAGCGCGTCCTTCGTGTCCCGCCTCAGGCCCCGCGGTGGACTCGCCCTTGGAAGTCAGTAAGGTCAGTGCTACCATCGCCGGAGTGGAGTCGCGTGCACCGCGGCGCTGGCGGCACCCGCTGCTCATGCGAGGGCGCCCGGTGGTGGCCGCACTCTCAGCGCTACTCATAGGAACCGGAGCCCTGGTTGGATACCTCCTCGGTGTCCGGACACCGACGGTTGCTACGGTCACGATCACGGTCTACGTAGGTGATCGTCAGGCTTCAGGAGAGGTGGAAGGCTGGTGGTATGGGGTGCGGAGCACCGTATCGACGTGGAGGGGCGCGGACGGAAGCAAGCATGAAGGAGGATGGCCAACCTGCCTCGACCACGTCGGCTCCGAGCGGACCGTCATCTTCGGTTGGGTGCCAGCGATAGCTCCTGGGGGAGGAAGTTGGCGCGATGTGGTCTACGTGGCCTGTCCCTGAAGCTCACGAAGCGATACTTCGCCAGAGCGTCGGTCTGGGCAACCCCGCAAGGTGGCCGCTCGCCAGGGCGGAGCCCAAAGCGCCACTTGAGGGCACTGACACGCCACGGACCATGGGGCCAGCCTGACTTCACCATTCAGGGCGGCTGAGATCAAGAAGTGGAAAAATCCCGAAAGTGGCGTGTAAAGATGCTCCGGGGCCCCGCAGGAATCATAGGCTGCGTACGTCCCAAAAAGTCGTAAAACCCTCTTATCCGGCGGGGTATCCCCCTTCGGGGGTTACCCGGAGCCAATACCTGCCTCCGGGGTCGCCTGCGTTTCAAGCAGCGATGGAGCTCATAGGAGCTGATGCCGCTCTTGGCGCTGGTGATGAGCCAGATGGCGGGAAGCCACTTGTCAAACCAGATGGGCGAGTTCTCAAAAATGGTGCCGATCTTGATCGCAAACTGCTGCCGGGGATGCCTGAACCTGCAGCGCCATACGCGGCGGCTGGCGATGAAGTGGACCTCTTGACTACGCAAGTCGGCCAAGTCACCGTGCCATCCGGCCACCGCTGCGCGATGCGGTAGTCAAGGCAGCGATCCAGGTCAGAGAAGTAGCGGACCGTCTCTAGCATAATCTTGACCTCGGGCTTTCCCATGCCTCGGAGTACAGCACACCGCTCCAGGGCTGGGTTTCTGACCACAGTTTTGACCAGAACGCCAACGGCTGGCGGTGGTCGCAGGCGGCCAAGGGCGGACGGTTGTGAGTTCCAGGCGGTCGCCGATGGACGTCGGCGGTACCCCTGGCCGTATGTGAGAGACCTGGCATCGGCGGTTCGATCCCGTCTCTCGGCGCCAAGGGTTCATCTCAAAGCGTCCAATTTTGGCGATCGCCGAGAACGCTCTAACCGTGATGCTCGATATGACGACCAGCCCGACAGCTGTTGATGAGTCGATGCTGGCAGTCGTGGTAGACCGGCCACGGGCACCGGTGACGAGAAGTCGTACGGCCCAACCCGACCGTGAGCCAGCGGGAGGCAAACCATCGTCACTGAGTGGATGAAGTGGACCCGCGGGGAGCCTCAAACTTCCTTCGAGCAGTTTGGGTGAGCCCCCCAACCCCGGGGCCATCGGCCCGGCGCTGCGGCTCGCTACGCCCCGAGAAGTCTCCCCACCTTCTCCGCCGCCTCGCGCTCGAGTTCGTCAACCGCCCCGGCGTAGAAGGTGCTGGTCACCGCGATGCTCGAATGCCCGAGCCGATCGCGGGCGGTCGTAAGCCCCACCCCGGCCTGGACCAGGAGGCCGCCGTGGATCGCCCTGAGGTCGTGCCATCGCAGCGGCCGGAGCCCGCTTGCGCGCAGAGCCGTCTGGAGGGCGTGGGTCAGGCTGGACCCGTTCCGCGGTGCGCCCAGACAAGTGGTGAACACCAGCCCAGGGATGGGCTCGCGCCACCGCCTCCAGGCGACCTGTCTCGCAGTGATCTGCGCCTCTCGCTCGTCACGGAGCGCCTTCAAGCTAAGGTCCGAGAGCGCCACCGTACGGCAACTGGTCTCGGACTTGGGCGGCCCGAGCACGTATTCGCGCTCCACCCTCTGGAGTGTCTCTCGCACAGTGAGGCTGCGACCCTCGAAGTCGATGTCGGGCCAGCGGAGCCCGAGCAGCTCGGCCTGGCGGAGACCGGTGTCGATGGAGATCGCGACCAGCCGTCTCAGCCCCGGTTCGCAGGCGTCCAGAACCAGCTGGACCGCGGCCGGGGTCAGCACCGTAGGGTGGACCCGAGGGGGACTCTCCACCCCCGCCAGCTTGGCCACGTTGCGGGACACCAACCCGTTCCGCTCCGCCCGGCTGAGGGCGCTCCGCAATACCGAGCGGACCGTGATCGCCGTGTACGCTGCCTTCCCCTCGGAGCGCAGCTGCTGGAGCATCCGCTCCACGTCCGCAGGCTGCAGCTCCACCAGCCTGATCGGACCGAGGTGCGGGATCAGCTGGTGCTCGATCACCGCCCGATACCGCCGCAAGGTGTACGGGCGAAGGCCGCCGTGCTTGCCAGGGCACCCCTGCTGCTCCCAGTCGCCCAGGTACCTTCCCACGGTCATGCCGACCGGCGCCCTCGCTTCTCCCCGCTTGCGGGCGCGGCGCTCCTCGGAAAGTTTCTCCTCGACCTCCAGCTTGGTCTTGCCGTAGACAGAGACCACCCTGCGGCCGCCCCGATCCCAGCCCAGGCTGATCCGCCCCTCCCAGAGCCCGTCCCGCCGCCGGGTGACCGAGCCTGTGCCCCGAGTGCGCCTCTTTCTACCCTGGCCCGGAGTCGTCACCGGTTGATCCTACCATAGATAGTCAGTAGCGTAGTCAGTAGACGCCGGCCAACCGAATTCGCCGCAGCTTTGCTCCGATCTGCACCGCAGCGCTCTTATAAAGCTCAGGTCGCGGGTTCGAGTCCCACCGGGCCGACCACTTTTGATCTCGCAGACCCGGAGGACTGGATAAGGACATGAAGGGGGGGCGGGGGGCAGGTAGCAGCGGTGCCGCGCTGACTTGGAAAATGGGGGTTGACACACGCCCATCAGCTCCAACCAGGAGGCACCCAGCGAGTGAAGCGTACCTAAACCGCCCCCACCGTTCACCGCGGCGCTGATCACCCCGACCTCACCTGGTACGGCGGGCTGCTGCTGGTGCGGGACCTGAACTACAAGCGACACCTGGTGGAGCGGCTGGACGCTGCGGCGGAGAGGGGACTCAGGGTCAGGGTGGAGGAGCAGAAGATCTCCGGGGTCTCCATCGCCACTGCGTGCGCTCGGCGGGGCACGAACACCGAGCGGTTGAGGGGCAGACCCCTGGACTGACTTCCGTGGCACGTCTGGCACGCCGACGACGACGTACGGCGCCTGGCGCCGTATGTGGTGATGCTCTTCGCCGGGCACCCACCTCGCTGGTTGCTGGTGTCGGTCAGACTACGGGCCGGCCACTGGCGTGCGCGGTGGAAGTGGCAGCCAGCGCCTGACGCTGTGCCTGTAGGCTCCGTACTCGCGACCGAACCGGCGGCGCAGATGGGGCTCTTCATAGACCACGACGAAGACTTCGAAGACGATCGCCATCCCGATCGCATACCGTAGCAGCGGCAGGGACATGAAGAGCCACGCCTCGCCGCCCACGATCAGGAGGGCCGCGGTGTAGATGGGGTTCCGCACCCACCGGTAGGGACCGACAGCGACGAAGTTGCGAGGCGAATCCCAGTAACCCGGTGTGCCGCCGCCCATGGTGGCGAAGACGTCGACTGCCCAAAGGTAGAGGAGAATGCCGACGATGATCGGGGCTACCGCCCACCACGCAGTGGGGATATGCATCCCGCCGGAACTCACCAGCGTGTACCAGGGCCCGAGAACTCCGCCTGCCCCCGGGACGACGATCGTGAACAGGATGTTGCGAAGGATCAGGCCCAACGACCTACCGCTTCGATTGCCGGCGCGTGACCGCACCCGAGCGGCTTCACCACCGGGCGCCCGCACTGAGGAGCTCGCCTTGTCGTTCATGTTGGGTTCCTCGATGTCAGACTTGCGTACATCGCTTACGTCCCGGGCTTCAGTCCCATGTCCACGAAGGCCGCCACCAAGATCACTAGCAGACCGGCCTGGCCAACCAACCAGAGGCGCTGCAAATGAGCCGCTCCGTTGTGGCTGACGGCTTGCCCGATCCGGGCCGCAAGCCAGCTCAAAAGCGTGGCTCCGACCACGGCGAGCGCGAACAGGAGAAGCCCGACCAGGGCCCACGGCTGCGAAAAGGACCACTCCGAACCTTCCAGGATTAGCCAGATGCCCGAGCCTAGGACGATGATCGCGGCCGGGGCGATGATGGCTCGGCTGAAGTACAACAGGCGCCAAGGCACTAGGGGGCGGACCGAAGCCCGGCCACTCAGTCTCATGTAGAGGGCCGAAACCCCGAGAACCAAGGTGCCAGCGAGCCAGACTAAGGCGCCCACAACATGGACCGTTGGAAGCCAACTCACCGCATCCTCCTCGTCATCGAAAATGTCACCGCCTGGAGATCAGCCGTTCCCGCGGTCGGACACGGTAGCCAGGGGGCTCCCCAGGCAGCCGGTGAAGGACTCAGGGACGAATTTGCCCGGCGCCACGAACACCGTCTTGGCCAAATGGGTGGGGTCGCCACCGCCCTTCGTCACGCCGGTGCCCCGAGTCCGAGCGCATCATGAAGCAGGCTTCTCGCGAGTCGGCGCCGGCGCGCATGCAAGCGCGACCGCATCGGCGCCGTGACGAAGCATGCCGTGAAGCTCGAGGTCGGAGAGCATCGTTTCGGCAGAAGATCGGAACTCGCATCTGGCGGTCGCCTGAACAAGAGCCTGACGGGTTTCCCGCCCGGCATCGCTGATGAAGCGGGGTTCATCCTCGGGCTGCACAGCTCGGAGCAGGGTCGCTCGACGTATCCCCGGTTCTCTCGCTGTGATCCTGGCGTTCTCCTTCAAGCGGCTGAGCAACCGCTCCCCCTCGTCCAGGGGAATGGTGAACGCGTCGATCACCACCAAGGGTCTCACAACTCAGCTCCATCCGTCTCGCCGGTGGTGACCGGGATCGCGCAGACCATCCCCTCGCTGAATCCCGCGGCGCCGACGCCCAGGGCAAGGTTGAACCTTCCCCGCAAGTTCTCCATGGCAATCACGTGGGTGAGCTCCACCAGCTGGCGATCGTCAAGATACTGCCGCAGACTCGCGAAGAGCTCGTCTGACACTTCGACCGGGGTACGAGTCATCGCGATCGCGTAGTCGAGCACCAGGATCTCGACATCCGAGAACAGCCCGCTCGACCTGTAATCGGGAAGGGCGAGCAACTCCGAGTCGCTGACGCCCCAGACGCGCGCCACCTGGGAGCCAAGGTCGATGCAGTACTCGCAGTGGCTGACGGTGGCGGTCTTCAGCCAGGCCAGCCCCTTAAGCCGCCTGGGTAGCCGGTCGAGCTTCGCGGTCGCCTGCTCCAGCGTACCGTAGGCGCGCAGAAGCCCGGGCAGGTGCGCATAAAGTTCAAGGGGTGCAAGCATCCCCTCAGGGGAACGCCCGGCCAGCCGCGAAAGTGCCCGGCGCGTGAAAAAGTAGGCCAGCCGGACGCTGACGGGAGCGGTTCTCGCCGAGACCCCCGGGATGCGGGGCGTCGTCGCTTTCCCACCTTTATCGGTCCGGTACCGTATCATTGTTAGTGGTACGATACCGTATCGATGGGTCCGCGTCAAGGTGCCGCCGGTGAGGCACGGGCGGCAGCCGAGTTGATCGAGGAGACGATTCGCAGACCCGTTCTCCGGGGGACCCATGCGCGCGACCGGGTGCTGGCCGCGGCGCTCGAGGTCCTCGCCGAGAGCGGTCTGGCCGGATTCAACATGGAGGCGGTCGCCCACCGCGCGGGCGCCAGCAAGCCAACTCTCTATCGGCGCTGGCGGTCGACTGGGGAACTTCTGGTGGCGGCCATGGACGCTGGGTTCCGGCCCATCCCACTGCCGGTAACCGGCGATCTCCGCAGCGGTCTCGTGGAACTGCTCGCGACGTTCGAGGGTTTACTCGAGCAGCAGCACTTCCCCGGGCTCCTCGCCGCCTTCATGGACGCCGCCGAACGTGACCCCAGGCTGAAGAGCCTACATGCCGACCTGACGGAACACCGACGCGAACCGCTCCGCCTGCTCTTGGACCGAGCCCGCAAGCGGGGCGAGATCCGAGCGGACGCGGACATTGAGCTTGCCGTCGACCTCCTCGCCGGTCCGCTCTTCTACCGACGGTTCGTGGCACATCGCGGCTATCCGGGCGGCTACGTCAACAGCGTGGTCGACCACGTGCTCCGCTCCGTGGGTTACACCTTCCGCCGCGCCCCCAACGGCAGCATGCCCCCGCCGGGCTTGGAGCAGTCCCTAGCCCCACCTGCACCGAGGAGTCACCGCGAGAGTGGGGCCCCCTTGGTTCGCGGTGGGGCGACCACTCCGGCACCGGTGTCTCGATCATCGAAACACTGACGAGACCCTGGGGCTCCACGATGATCGTTACCCGCAGGTGGGTCCATGACGCGGCCGCGTGCTGGCCCTCGTCGTCTAGACCGCCAGTGAGCAGATGGGCCTCCTCCCCTTCCTGCCCCCCTACCCGAGTTCGACAGTGACCTTTGCGGAGCGAGACCCGTAGGCGAGATCAGCTTGAGTTCGCGGGAGGAGGCGCCGCCGGGAGGCGGCGTGTGTCTACGCGGCTTGAGGCTTGCCTGAACTCGAGGCAGACCAGACCCGAAGTGGGGATGGGACCCGCAAGGCCTCAAACAACTGGGTCTTGGCGGGGGTGGACTTGGAGGTCTGGGAGACCTGCCCGGCGGGCCCGCTGAGGTCCCCCAGCACCAGTCGCTGCAGCTGCTGGCGCATGCGGGGCCAGGTCTGCTGAGCGCGGTTCTCGGCCGCCCGGATCAGCAGAAACCCCAGGAGACTCAGCAGGAGATGGGCCCGGATGCGGTCCTCTTGGCGGTGGAACATGGGCCGCAGCTCCAACTCCTCCTTGAAATCCCGCCATCCCCTCTCCACCTGGAGCAGCTGCTGGTAACCCAGATCCACCTCCCCGGTGCTGAGCGCCTGGTCGCTGGTGTGGATCAGGTGCTTGCATCCAGCCGGTCCTCCCGGACGGCCACGTCCCGGTTCAGGACCAGCGGGCCGTCCGGCAGCTGCCGCACGTACTTGCCAAAGCGCCGGCTGATGCGCGGGGCGCAGGCGCGACGCCGGTGGATGGCCGTCTGGTCGAGCTCCAGCAGGGCTTGCTCGAGCCCCTGCAGCAGTCGCCCCCTCCGAGCTCGGTCCCGCTCCGCCTCCTCGGGGTTGCGGCAGATCACGTACCTCTGCTGCCTCCGCCCGAGCCACCACCACTTCCTTCACCTCCAGGTTGTCCTTGAGCCGGTGGTACCGCCTGGGGCGGGAGAGCGCTTCCTCCACCACCGGAACCCCGGAGCGCATGCGCTCGCCGATGATGTACTGCCCCCCATCCTGGCGCAGCAGTTGCAGGTTTTCCTTGCTGCTCATGCCCCGTCGGCCACCAGGACTACCTTGTCCAGCTTCCAGCCGTGCAGGTCCTTCTTCACCTGCTCCACGGTGGAGGCATCAGCGGTGTTGCCGGGGAACACCCAGCACCGCACCGGGATCCCCTCCTTGGTCACCGCCAGGCCGATCGCCACCTGCGCCCGGTCAGGGCGACCGTCCCGGCTGTATCCGAAGCGGCGGAGGCCATCGTCCTCATCCTCACCCTCGATCTCGAAGCACGAGGAGGTGGTGTCGAAGAAGATCAAGTCCCCCTCCAGCCGCAGCAGCTCCGCCACCTGGAAGAAGACGCGCTCCTGCACCTCCTCCTGGTTCTCCAGAAGGAAGTCCATGGCCCGGTACGCCTGTTGCACCTCCAGTTGCTCCATCCCCGGGATGACCACGTCCTGGGCCACCCAGTCGCAGGCTCCCAGCTTGGGGCTGGAAGCGAGGCAGCGGTTGGCCACCAGGGCGAAGAGCACCCGCTCCACATCGCCCTCGAACTCCCGCTCCTGCAGCAGTTCTCGCTGCTGGGCGGCAATCTCCAGTTGCTCCCACAGGTGCTGAAGCACGTGGGCGCCCCCCAGGGGCCGGGAACGCTCCACGCCCAGATCCGCAGTGGCGTCTCCAACTTCCAGCCGCCGAAGGCTGCGGGCCAAGCGGCACAGCGCTTCATGATCGACCTGGTCCTTGCACCCGAAGTTGTGAATGACCTGGACGTGTGGATGGGGGCTGCCCGGGCGCCGCACGTTGTGGGCCAGCTGCAGGTACTCGACCACGGAGCCGTCCTTGTTGGTGCGCCGGGTCACCCGCAGGACATCTCTACGGATCGTTCCTGAATCGACTGCCCAACTTCAAGTATCCGTGCATCCACCAACAAGAGCCCCAATCCCGCGCCCAGTGAGCGTCTATGAACTCAAGTCGCTCGCCATTCACGTCCCACATGCCGAGATCACTGTCGAACTCGGGTCCCAGCCCAGCGCGGGCGAGGCAGGCGTCACTGATCCGGCCGACCCCACTACCGTGTAGGCCCTGCGGGCTGAGTCGCCGATGGGTTGCGAGTGATTGTTCCAGGGCTGGCTGGCCCGCTCCCGCCTTCTTCGACGCCCGGCTCGCGGACGGGCGTCGTCATTTGGGTGGCCCGAGAATCTCAATCGTGCGCTGCGCGTCCAGAGCAGGATGGACCGCCGGTGGCTAGGCTCGGCGGACCGTGATGTCACCGGCCGTGGTCCTGGCCACGAGGCGAACTGTGCCCTCTTCCGCCG
>JAJYWM010000438.1 GCA_021791455.1 bacterium
GACCCCGCACTTGTCACAGATGATGCCCTTGTAGCGGTAGCGCTTGTACTTGCCGCAATGGCACTCCCAGTCCTTGGTCGGACCGAAGATCTTCTCGCAGAACAGCCCGTCGCGCTCGGGGCGCAGAGTCCTGTAGTTGATGGTCTCGGGCTTGGTGACCTCCCCGTGGGACCAGGAGAGAATCATCTCCGGGCTAGCGAGGGACAGCTTCAAAGCGTCGAAGTTTTCCAGCTTAAGCAAGGCCTGTCCGCCTCCTGGCGAATTGGTGGATGAGTGAGGATGCGGTGGCAGCCACCTCGCCGAGATGGGCTGCTCCGCCGTAGAAATCAGGGAATAGGGTCACTCTCAGCGGCCGATGTCCTCGGCGTCGTCACGCTCGTCGCGCTCCAAGTTGATGCCCAGCCCCAAGGGCATGTCGGGCATGTCGTCCTCCGCGAACACGATCTGTTCCTCGTTCTCCGACATGATCTCCACACCCAGGCCGAGACCCTGAAGCTCCTTCACCAGCACTCTGAATGACTCCGGAATGCCAGCGTCGAGCGTGTTGTCGCCCTTGACGATGGCCTCGTAGGCCTTGACCCGGCCCACAATGTCATCCGACTTGATGGTCAATATCTCCTGGAGGATGTGGCTCGCGCCGTATGCCTCCAGCGCCCAGACCTCCATCTCGCCAAAGCGCTGACCCCCGAACTGAGCCTTGCCCCCGAGCGGCTGCTGGGTCACGAGGCTGTACGGCCCGGTGCTGCGCGCGTGGATCTTGTCCTCCACCAGGTGATGGAGCTTGAGCATGTAGATGACGCCGACCGTGATCGGCTGCTCAAAGTACTCCCCACTGCGGCCGTCCCGGAGCATGACCTTGCCGTCGCGCGGCAGACCCGCCCGTTCCAGCTCATCCTCGATCTCAGGCTCGGTCGCCCCGTCGAACACAGGGGTTGCCACCTTGATGCCCATGGCGGCCGCGGCCCACCCCAGATGGGTCTCCAGAACCTGGCCCAGGTTCATCCGGCTGGGCACCCCAAGAGGGTTAAGAACGATCTCCACCGGAGTGCCGTCCGGGAGGAAGGGCATGTCCTCGATTGGCAGAACCCGGGCGATCACTCCCTTGTTGCCGTGCCGACCGGCCATCTTGTCGCCCTGACTGATCTTGCGCTTCTGGGCGACGTAGATCCGGATCAGCTCGTTCACCCCGGCCGGCAGCTCGTCCTTGTTGGTCCGGCTGAAGTGCTTCACGTCGACCACGACCCCGCGCTCGCCGTGGGGTACCCGCAGTGAGCTGTCCCGCACCTCCTTCGACTTCTCGCCGAAAATGGCTCGCAGCAAGCGCTCCTCAGCCGACAGCTCGGACTCTCCCTTGGGGGTCGTCTTGCCGACCAGGATGTCCCCCTGCTGGACCTCAGCCCCGACATAGACGATGCCCCGCTCATCCAGGTTGCGCAGGCTCTCCTCGCCCACGTTGGGCAGCTCGCGGGACACATCCTCTGGGCCCAGCTTGGTCTCCCGGACCTCCACCTCGAACTCCTCGATGTGGATCGAGGTGTACTTGTCCTCTCTGACCACCGACTCGCTGATCAGGATCGCGTCCTCGTAGTTGTAGCCCTCCCAGGGCATGAAGGCAACCAGCACGTTCTGGCCCAGCGCCAGCTCCCCCTGGTCGGTCGCCGGCCCATCGACCAGGACCGTGCCCGCCTCCACGTGATCTCCCGGGCTGACGATGATCTTCTGGGACAAGCAGGTGCCCTGGTTGCTGCGCACGAACTTGTGCACCCCGTACCAGACGTCTTGGCCGTCGCCGTCGGGGTGGAAGAGGATGCCGAGCCCACTGTCCTGCCCGCTGCGCACGACCCGGACCCGATCCCGGTCCACCTCGCCCAGCGGAACGTTGATCCCTGTCACCGTGCCCGCACTCGGCGCGGTGATCAGCTCTCCGCTGTACTTGGCGGCGTACAGTTCCATGCCCGTGCCCACCACCGGCGAGTCGGTGCGCACCAGGGGCACCGCCTGCCGCTGCATGTTGGAGCCCATCAGCGCCCGGTTGGCGTCGTCGTGCTCCAGGAAGGGGATCATCGCGGTCGCCACCGACACGATCTGCTTGGGCGACACGTCCACGAAGTCCACGTCGGTGACGGGGACGTCCTTGAAGGTGTGCCTGGTGCGAGCCGGGGTGTGTTCCACCTGAAACCGGCCCTCCGCCGATATGGGGGCGTTCGCCTGAGCCACGGTGTACTTGTCCTCCTCGTCGGCGGACAGGAAGTGAATGTCATCTGTGACCCAGGGGACGATCCCAACCTCGGTGACGCCGGCGCTGGTGAGCGCCGCAACCTCCGACTCTCCCAGGATGGTGCCTGCGGCAAGGCCACCCGCCGCTTCACGCAGCTCTCGTCCCACCAGCTGGTGCGAGTCCCGGGGAATCGACATCGAGTGGAAGATGCGACGGAAGGGAGTCTCGATGAACCCGAAGTCGTTGACCCTGGCGAAGGTGGCGAGCGACCCCATGAGCCCGATGTTCGGGCCCTCCGGGGTCTCGATGGGACAGATCCGCCCGTAGTGGCTGTGGTGGACGTCCCGGACGTCGAACCCGGCTCGCTCCCTGGAGAGACCGCCCGGCCCAAGGGCGGACAGCCGCCGCTTGTGGGTGAGCTCGGACAGGGGGTTGGTCTGGTCCATGAACTGCGACAGCTGGCTGGACCCGAAGAACTCCTTGATGGCGGCGACCACCGGACGGGCGTTGATCAACGAAGCCGCGGTGACGGTGGTGGCGTCACAGATCGTCATCCGCTCCTTGATGATCCGCTCCATGCGCAGCAGTCCCGTGCGGAACTGGTTCTGCAGAAGCTCCCCCACGGCCCTCACCCGGCGATTGCCGAGGTGGTCGATGTCATCGGCCTCTCCGTGGCCGTTGTTGAGCTCGATGAGGCGGCGGATGATGTTGATGAAGTCCTCGTGGGCCAGCACCCGCAGCTCCTTGTCCTCGGCACGCGCCCGCGCCTCGGCCTCGGAGAAGCCCAGCCTCTTGTCGAGCTTGAATCGCCCCACCCGCCCCAGGTCGAACCTGCGAGGGTTGAAGAACAGCGCCTGCAGCAGGTTGCGGGCGTTCTCCACGGTGGGCGGGTCTCCGGGCCGGATCTTGCGGTATAGCTCGATCAGCGCCTCGTTGACATCGTGGCTGGGATCCTTCTCCAATGTGGCGTCGATATAGCGGTGCTCGGGATCGACATCCACCTCGTTGAAGAACTGCCGGATGTCGTCGTCACTCGGGTACCCGAGAGCCCTGATCAAGGTCGTGGCCTGGAACTTGCGCTTGCGGTCGATCTTGGCCGTCAGCATGTCCTTGCTGGTCGTCTCGATCTCCAGCCACGCACCCCGGTTGGGGATGAACTTGACGGCGTACAGGGGCCGGCCCGTCGTCGGGTTCTCGGGCCCCGCCGTGAAGTAGACCCCAGGGGACCGCACCAGCTGGCTCACGACGACCCTCTCCGTCCCGTTGACCAAGAAGGTGCCCTCGCCGGTCATCATGGGGAAGTCGCCGAGGTACACCTCGGATTCCTTGATCTCCCCGGCCGCCTCGCCCGTCTTGATGTGGAGCCGCGTCATGATTCGCAGCGGCGCCGAGAAGGTCATGTCGCGGTTGCGGCACTCCTCCTGGTCGAACTTGGGCTCCCCAAAGCTGTAATCGAGGAACCTGAGCTCGTAGTTCTTCCCGGTGTAGTCGGTGATGGGGTTGATCTCATCGAAGAGCTCGCGCAGCCCGGACTCCATAAACCAGCGAAAGGAGTTCAACTGGGTCTCGATCAGGTTGCCCACCTGCAGCATCTCAGGGATCTTCCCGTAGGTGTGGCGGCCGGGCGCGGAGGGCATGGCAGCACGAATTGGCGGCATTGGCTAAAGTTCTCCAGGCAAACGGAAACGAAGGGTGAACTTCACAGGTGGCGGAAGCTCAATGCTACCACACCTGGAAGACACACCTGCTGGGACACCCCAGCCAGCGGATCCCCTGACCGTGCTACGGGCCGTGTTACTTGATCTCGGCGGACGCGCCTGCCTCCTGAATCTTCTTGGCCACGGCCTCGGCCTCCTCCTTCGAGACTCCCTCCTTGACCGGCTTGGGAGCTCCGTCCACCAGGTCCTTGGCCTCCTTCAGGCCAAGACCGGTGATCTCCCGGACCGCCTTGATGGCGGCGATCTTCTGGTCCCCGGCCGCCGTCAGGATGACCGAGAACTCGGTCTGCTCCTCGACCTCGACAGCACCAGCCGCAGCCACCGGAGCAGCCACCGCCACCGCCGCCGCGGCCGTGATCCCGTACTTGTCTTCGATGGCCTTCTTGGCGTTGACCAAGTCGAGGACCGTCCAATCCGCCAGGGCGTCGACGAAGTCCTCTACCGTGACCTTGCTCATCTAATGTCTCCTCCGCACTGTCCGATTCAAACCGGGGTGGCTATTGCTTGGGTTGTATATGGGAATCACGCAGCTGCCTGCTTGGCGTCCAGGAGGCCGACCAGGTCCTTGACGGGAGCCTCCAAGAGGCCCACCAGCTGCGCCACCGGTGCCTCCAGAACGGCCAGCAGCTCCGCCATCAACACCTCCCGAGAGGGCAGCTCCGCAAGCTGGCGCACCTCGGCAGCCGACAGCACGGCTCCCTCCGCAACTCCGGCGCGGACCATCTCAAGGCGGCGGTTGGCCCGCGCGTACTCCATCAGCACTCGCGCCGGAGCGCTGAGGTCGTCGTAGCTGATCGCCAGGGCGGTCGGCCCCACCAGGTGAGGGTTCAACTCAGGGATGCCGGCCTGCTCGGTGGCCCGCCGGGCCAGCGTGTTCTTGACGACCACGTAGTCCAGGCCGTCGTTGCGCAGCGCGCTCCTCAGATCCTCCAGCTGCGCCACGGTGAGGCCGCGGTAGTCGGTGAGCACCGCACTCTTCATGCGGCCCAGCTTCTCGGCCAACGCGGCCACATTGTGCTGCTTGGCCTCGGGAATGCGGGCTGCTCCGTGCTTCTCAGCGGTCATAGGGAGGACCTCCAGCTCTCAGGATCCCGAGCCAGGATCAACTCCCTCCGGTCCTGCTGACCGAAGTCGAGCTCATTGCCTGCGCAGGGTGGGTTTTGAGCATTGCTGCCCCTGCGGTCTCGGGCTTCCAGGATGGCGACTCTTGCAAATTGCCTGGTTAGTATAACCGGCTCGCGGTAAGGGTCCGAGCCGCAGGCCCTCTCACCACCGTCTCAGGCGACCGAGAGCCGCGCGGCACCCGCGGGGTCCACCCTGACGCTGGGGCCCATGGAGGGGGCGAGGAAGCAGGCGCGCACATAGGAGCCCTTGGCCGCCGATGGCTTGGCCTTGACGATCGCCTCCATCATGGCGGCCAGATTCTCGTAGAGGGCGTCGTCTTCGAAGCTCGTCTTCCCCACGGGAACGTGAATGATGCCGTATCGGTCGACGCGAAACTCGACCCGGCCCGCCTGCACCTCCTTGACCGCCCGAGCCACATCGAAGGTCACGGTTCCGGCCTTGGGGTTGGGCATCAGGCCCCTGGGCCCGAGGATCTTGCCTAGCCGGCCCACAGCTCCCATCATGTCAGGGGTGGCCAGGGCGACATCGAAGTCGGTGAAGCCACCCTGGACCCGCTTGACAAGGTCCTCACCGCCGACTATGTCGGCTCCCGCATCCCGCGCCTCCCGCTCCTTCTCCCCCTGAGCGAAGACGGCGATGGTCCGCGTCTTGCCGGTCCCGTGGGGAAGCACCACGCTGCTTCGGACCATCTGGTCCGCGTGCCTGGGGTCCACCCCCAGTCGCACGTGCAACTCCACGGTTCCAGGGAACTTGGTGGTGTTGACCTGCTTGACCAGGGCCACCGCCTCTCTGGGATCGACCGCGTCCCGCCCCTCGACGAGCTTCGCCGCCTCCTGGTAGCGCTTACCGTGTCCTGTCGGCATCTTCATCCTCCGGTGGTAGTGGCGGGCCGTGACGGCCCTCCCACCTTCTATCTATTGTTACGCGCTTACCCTGACACCCATGGAGCGCGCCGTGCCCTCCACCATCCTGGCGACAGATTCAAGTTCGGTCGAGTTCACGTCTGGGAGTTTGGTCCTGGCGATCTCGAGAGCCTGCTCGTGGCTCAATTCCCCCACCTGATCGCGAGGAGTCTTGGCGGAGCCCTTGGGGATCCCCGCCGCCCGCTTGATCAGATCCGCGGTGGGAGGCGTCTTGGTGACGAAGGTGAATGTCCTGTCCTCGTAGATCGTGATCTCGGCAGGTATCACCAGTCCGGACTGGGACGCGGTCTGATCGTTGTAGGCGCGGCAGAACTCCATGATGTTGACCGAATGCTGACCCAGCGCCGGCCCGATCGGATACCCGGGACTGGCCTTGCCCGCTTCGATCGCGAGACGCAACACCGTCTTGACCTTCTTCTTGCCCATCTGAGACTGCCTCCTAACGCAGACGCTCGACCTGCAGCAGGTCGAGCTCAACCGGGGTCTCCCGGCCGAACATGTTCACCATAACCTTGAGCTTGCCCTTCTCGGCGTTGATCTCGCCGACCTTGCCGTGGAAGTCGGTGAACGGTCCATCGACGACCCGCACCGAGTCGCCCTCCTTGAACTCGACCTGGACCTTGGTCGCGACGTCACCACCGATCTGGTGGAGGATCGAGCGCATCTCGCCCTCCTGCAGGGGCACAGGGCGAGTCCCGGAGCCAACGAAGCTGGTCACCCCAGGGGTGTTGCGGACCACGTACCAGGACTCGTCAGACATCACCATCCGAACCAGGATGTAGCCCGGGAAGATGCGCTTGGAGACATGCCGACGCTGCCCGTCCTTGATCTCCAGGACCTCCTCGGTCGGGACGAGCACCTCGAATATCTGATCGTGCATGTCCATGGACTCCACCCGCTTGAGGAGATTGGCCCGCACCTTGTCCTCATGGCCGGAATAGGCATGGATCACATACCAGCTGGCTTGTTCTGTGGGCTGCGAGGTGTTGACAGCGGTCACGGCTGAGCTCCCGATGACTTCGTGGCGTAATTCACGGCGTGGGACTGGCGGACGGGGTGGCGCTCGGAGATGGTGAGGCCGATGGCGTCGGAGTCGCGGCCGCCGTCGGAGCGGGGGTAGTGGTGCTGGTGGCGGTCGCGGTTGGGGTGCTGGCGTAAAGGGGCGCCAGAGCGGCAGTCAGCCCGAAGTCCAGCAGGCCGAGGAACACCCCCAGCAGGACCACCGCGACGACCACGACTCCGGTCATCTGCCGGAGCTCCGGCCAAGTCGGCCACACCGTCTTGCGAAGTTCGCTCCATACCTCTTTTAGATAGCTCCCTGACTCCTGCCTCTCAGCCGGAGTGTCATTTGCGACGTTGGCCAATACAGATCCTCTCAGCCGCTCACTTGCTCTGCAGGGGCGGCACGGTTCGAACGCGCGACCTGCGGTTTTGGAGACCGCTGCTCTACCAGCTGAGCTACGCCCCTTTGAGCTACTGGCTGTCGCCCCCTACTTGGTTTCGCGATGGGAGGTGTGTCGACGGCACCGTCGACAGTACTTGCGCAGCTCCATCCGCTCCGGATCGTTGCGCTTGTTCTTCTGGGTGGTGTAGTTGCGCTCGCGGCATTCGCCGCACTGCAGGGTGATGATGGTTGCGGGCACCAGACGACTCTCCAGACAAAAACGCCTGGCCAAGCCAGGCTGCGAACAGTATATAGCCACCCTGCTCGGCGGTCAAACGACCGTCGCCCGCAGGGTACGACCCCGACCTTAGTCTGGGTCACGCTTGGCCCCGACCCGAGTGACGAAGTCGTTGCACGGTTGTTTGGGTAGGTGGGCCCGAGTCGGCGTTTCCCTTTCGTGATCGTCGACATGCCCGCATTCGGCCCCGTCAGCTTCGACAGCTGGCTGGCGTCAGAGCTACGGCGTCTGCTGGGCCCACTAGCCGAGTCGGAATCATCCCCGATGTGGCAGCCGGTATCTCGGGGCCGATCTGAGCCTGCAGCCGAGAGACTGGTCTTGCCCTCACTCAGACTCGCGGCGGGAGCCGCGGTCCTGGCGTCGACCTGCGGAGGGCTGGCTCTCGCCTACCACGCGGGCGCGTCCCCGGTGAGGTCGGGGTCCAGTTTGACGCAGGCACTCTCCACCGGCCACGGTCCTTCCGTCCCTGGGGTCGGGGGCAGGAACCGTGCGGTCGCCTCTGCACAGGCGGGCGGTTATCCCGGCGCCACACCGGGAAGAAGGGGGGCCGGGCACCTGCGCCAGCCCACCTCACAAGCAGCGCACGCGGTGAGAGGAGGGGCCGGGGAGCCGGCCTCGGGTCCACCTGGCGGCCACCGGCCAGGTGTCCCGAGCCGAGCCGAAGGCGGCGGAGATCCCGCAGCGCACCCCGCGTCCAAACCGACACCCGGCCCGAGTGGTCGCGGCCCGAAGCCAAGTTCTCAGGAGTTCAAGCCTTGATGCCCAGCCAAAGGAAAAACCAGCGGGGACAGGTCGCTGTCCTCTTCGCCATCGCGGCGGTCGCGGTGGTCGCGGTCGTCGGCCTGGCTGTCGATGCCGGCACCAGCTATGTGGACCAACGCTCCCTGCAGGCTGGCTCCGACACCGCCGCCACCGCCGGTGCCACCATGCTCGCGGCCGACTTTCACGCCTGCCTCACCAACGGCATCCTGCCCTACACCGACGCCGACATAAGCCAGGTGGTGGCCGGCATCGCCGGTCGCGCGGCCGCGGCGTCGGGCAAGGTGACGAGCCTGCCGGAGGTGGACTATGTGACCTACCAAGGGACGACCCTCACCGACATCGGCCCCGTGTCCTCCTACACCGCCATACCGTGCACCCCGAACTCCGGCACCTCGGGTCCCGGCACCTGGACCGGCCCGGAGGGCGTGAGGGTCGTCGCGGACAACCAGCACCACACCCTGATCCTGCAATTGGTGGGGGTGCACAACGCCAGCGAGGCGGCGACCGCGACCGCCGCCTTCGGGGTGGTCTCGGGAGGATCCTACGCGCCCTTCGTAGCCTGCGATGTTCAGCCGCTGTCGGGACCGGTAACCAGCAGCGGCGGGATCGAGATCGGAGACACGGTCCTGCTCGCCGATCCTCAGTGGAAGAAGAAGGAGAGCGGCTGCATCAGCGGCTCTTCCGACTTCAAGGGTTACCTCCACAACCCCGTCCCTGACCCGATCACCCTTCCCGACGGCTCCGGGATAGCAACCAGCTCCACCGGCGGCGGCGACGCCTGCGGCCTTTGGCCCAGCAACCTCGCGGTCGGAGACGTGGTGATGGTCCCGTTGACCAATTCCCTGAGCGGGACCGGCCACTATCAGGTCCAGGTGCAGGGCCTGATCGCGGTCCGGATCACCTCCTTCTCCTGCCCCTCGGTGCAGGGAGTCGTCACCACCATTGCCAGCGACGGTGGGGGGCTGCTCATCTGCCCCAGCTCAACCCTGCCCAATTGCGCCGACGCCCCCTTCAATGTCAAGACCGAGGCCACCGTTGTCCAGCTTGTCAACTAGAAGGCGACAGCGCGGCCAGAGCCTGGTCGAGTTTGCGATCGTGCTGCCGATCCTGCTGCTCTTGATCTCCGGTGGCGCCGATCTGACCCGCGCCTTCTTCGTGGGCATTCAGATCTCGGACGCGTCGCGCCAGGCGGCGCTCTACGCGGCCAACAACCCCGACGACTACAACCAGGCGGCGCTGCAGACCATCGCCAACGAGAACGCTGGCGGGGGCCCCCTGGTGTGCCCATCCGGCCAGCTGCACGTGACTCTGGGAGCAACCTACAGCGACAGCAGCACGGCTGCGGATGGGGCCTTCTACCAGCCGGTCACGGTCATCTGCGATCTGCCGATGCTGACCCCCGGGATCCCCTCGCCGGTCACCATCAGAGCCAGCGCGACGGCGCTGATCCTGCCATGAGAGGAGGCGTCGGAAGCCCGCCGGGCCGGTGGCAGAGGGGCGCCACCGTGGTCGAGTTCGCCCTGATCGCGCCGCTCTTCTTCGCCATGGTGATCGGGCTGATCAGCGCCGCCACCTACGTGTTCGAAGCCCAGGTGGCCAACGACTCCGCCCAGGCTGCCGCCCGTTGGGCCATAGCGGCCGCCAACTTCACGGGAACGACTCCCGCCCCTCAGTGCCCGAGTTCGGTTGCTCCGGCCGGCATGGTCTCCGTGGCCAAGAGTGCCGCCGGTCCGCTCGCCGGGTCGATCACCTCTGCCACCATCACCGACCTCGGAGCCACCGCGCCGGCGGGCTCAGGGCTGGCGGCGGGGACATACGGCTGCGAGATTCAGGTGACGGTGCCCTACGTCAGCTTCGGGGGGTTCTTCGACCTGGGACCAACCCACATCACGGCAACCGCCGTCGACTACGTCACCTGACGCTGCCCGGCCCGATTGTGACCGAATAGCGACCCACAAGGCGGCACCAAACCGGCTCAAGCGAGTCACCCATCGTGCAAACTTGGAGGGTGCCAGCCGAGACCTACACTCCTGGGTCGGATGCCGACTTCGACCGGCTCTATCGCGACTGCCGGGGGCGCCTCCTGCAGACCGTCACGGCCATCGTCGGCAGCCCGGCTGAGGCCGAGGACTGCGTGCAGGAAGCCTTTGAGAGAGCCTACCTATCCTGGCCGAAGTTCCGGCCGGAGGCGCCGGCTCAGGCCTGGCTGCATCGGATAGCCATCAATGTGGCGATCTCGCACCGCCGCCACCAAGCGATCCGGCAGGTGGGAGAGACCGTGCGGCGGCTTGGCCGCCCTCAGCCTGCGCCCGACGCGTCAACCACTACCGACACCCTGGACCTGGTGGCCGGCCTGCGTCGCCTGCCTCCGCGCCAGGCGGCGGTCATCGTGCTGCGCCACCTTCACGGCTACACCAATCGGGAGATCGCGGATGCCCTGGGGGTGCCGGAGCGAACCGTGGCCTCTCGACTCGCCGCCGCCAAGCGCCGGCTGGTGGAGGAGCTCAAGGGCTTCGGGGTGCCCGCAGTTACGGCGACGGCCGCGGCGGAGGGGCCGCCCAAGGGAGCCGTGTCCAAGACCACGATGCATGAGGTGACTCATGGCTGATCAATTCGACCGCTGGCTGGAGTCGGAGCTGCGCAGCGGACTGGGGCAAGCCGGCCTCACCCCGCCGCCGCAGGTGCCGCGGTATCTCGGCCATAGGGCCGCTCCCGACCGACGGCTGAGGTGGGCACGGCCGGCCGGCAGGTTGGGGGCGGTCGCCATCGTCTCCGTCTCGCTTCTCCTCGGGGGTACCGCCTATGCGGCGGTCCATCTGGCCGGCGAGATTCCGTTCGGCCCCCAGCCCGAGAGTCCCACAGCTGCAGCGGGCTCCAGCTGCCACCCCGAGGCTGCCGGATGTCACCAGAACAGAACTCCTGCCTCACGACCGGGGTCTTCCCGGTCGGGCTCGAGTGGCCGAGCTCGCCCTAGCCCGTCGGCCGGGCCCAGTGCTTCGCCTGCCGCCGGGAGCTCAAGCCCACCGGCTAACGCCTCCGGGCACCACCGAGCTCATCCTACGCCCTCCCACCCGGCTCATCCCACGCCGTCCCACCCCGCTCATCCCACCCATCCGCCCACTCCTGCGCATGGAAAGCCGAGCCCATCGGCCAGTGGCGCCGGCAACGGCACTCGGCACTCGCACCGCTAGGGCACGAGCTGACATCGGGCCTGGCGGGACACCTGGTGGCTTGAGGCCTCCGGTCCAAGCCGGCTAGCGCCGAGGCTGAAGACTGGCGCGGATGGGTGATTGGCGTTACCCTGACGTTTCCTCTTGGGATGGAATCGCGATCCTCCCTCCACGGTGGCAGTGGTCGCCCCGGCTAATCTTGGCAACACAAAGGCAATGAACCCTCAACCTTCAGGACGAATAGCTCACCTGCCGACCGAGACCAGCGGGCGCTGGTCGGGCAACCGCAACCGGCCGGCGCCCGGGTTCTTGCCCGAGCCTCCGGAGTCTCTGGAGGACCTCGGTCTGCCCTTCTCCGCCGTCACGGACCTGATCCTAAAGATCATGTATTTCAACGGCAACATCCTGGGTCGGGACATCGCCGCAAGAGTGTGCCTACCATGGAAGATCACCTCCGAGGCGCTGACCTTCCTGGCCAACGAGGGCTATTGCGCCACCACCGGGATCCGCGGGTCCCATGGGCCGGGCACCGACTTCGCCGAGAGCCTGCAGTACGTGGTCACGGCCAGCGGACGTGAGCGAACCAGAGAGATCTTGGACCTCAACCAATATGCCGGGCCGGCTCCGGTGCACCTCGACGACTACCTCGATAGCGCCCGGTCCCTCTCCGAAGAATCTCCTCGGATCTCGGAGAGCGCCCTCAAGCAGGCGCTGGACCACCTGGTGGTGCCGTCCCACCTGATAGACGTGGTGGGAACCGCCCTCACAGGACGCCAG
>JAJYWM010000261.1 GCA_021791455.1 bacterium
CCGCAGGAAGACCTGCTTCGCAGTCGCTGGCCGCCAGCGGCAATCGGGGATCGGCTCGACGCTACTTCGAGCGGCGATCGAGTTCGCGCGTGACCAGGGCGCGACCGCCGTTGCGGGTCATCCCGTCGACATCGCTGCCCTGGGGTCCGCACGGGTGGCGGGGTCAGCAATCTTCACAGGGACAGTGGCCATGATTTCCGCCTCTGGCTTCGCCGAGATTGGGCGAACCCACCCCTCCCGGCCGGTGATGTGGCTGAAGTTGTGATGCCTGGCCCAGCCCGGGCAGATGTGGATCCATGTGACTGGCAGTGATCACCCGTTTGCTTCTTCCTGGCACCGTTGTCCCGATCGAGCAGCCGTTGGCACCGTTGCGGGGTGCGATGCGGGGACGCAGGTCTTCCTGCGGCCGGGTCGGCAAGTGCAAGCCGTGGGGTGCGCTCGAGCTTGAAGCCTCCGGGACCGCCCCAGGCAGGGAGGGCTGCCCGCTCCTGGGCACCTCTCCACCGTTGGCCATGGTCGACCCCGACCGGGAGAACCATCGCCGAACCGGGCGGCTGGGCTCCCTGAGCGGATGCTCATAGACCGACGGAGGGGTCGCTGGACGTCACCGTCCTGCCTGGGTCAACCTCGGGCCTGTGGTGGCGCCAGGTCGTAGGGCATGAGGTGCGCCCAGAGTCGGCGCGCCAGTCCGTCGATGGTGTCGATGCCATAGGCCTCGGTCGGGTCATCAGTGGTCATGACCGCTATGGCATAGGTGTGCGCGGGGTCGGAGGCGATCCCGATGCTGTTGATCTGCCAGTCGCCGGGGGACAGCGGCAGCCACCCGTTTTTCAAAGCCAGGGTGCTGCCCTCAGGGAGGCCCGCCGAAACCCCCCAAGCCTGGTAGCCGACCACGTTCTGCATCAAGGAGAGCTCGTACCGCTGCGAGCCCGGGTCGAGGACGTCATTGGGAAGGGCCAGGGCGTTCAAGAGCTTGATCTGGTCCGCCGGGGTGGTCTTGCTGAGCCCCCAGTAGTAGCTCCCATTGAGGTCGGTCTGGGTCATCCCGAGCTGTCGGTTGATGACGTCAACGGCACCTGCCATGCCCTCCGCTATCCACAGATCGTCGGCGTCAGTGTCGTCGCTGTCCTCGATCATGGCGGTCGCCAGCTCCCGGTCCTCCTCGCTGAGACCGCCGCCATGCTGCTGGGCCTGGTACAGAAGAGTTGCCAGGATGTCGACCTTGACGATGCTGGCGGTGTCCTGGGGGTCGTCGGGATGGTAGAGGAAGATCTCGTGGGACTCCTCGTTGCAGACGGCGGCCGAGATGTTCCCCTGCCTGGCGCCGAGGTATGCCTCCACCGCCGGGAGCTCGAAGGGGTCGGCGGGAGGTGGTGAGGGAACGTCGACAGGGGCCGGGCCGGTCGCCAGAGCTGGTTTGAGGCGTCGGCTCGACCCGATGCCTGGTCCCGAGCGGGTCCGCGAAGCGACCACCGTCCCAACTCCCGCCAGCAGCACGAGGCAGATGGCCACCGCCAACGCCCGGCGTCTCATGGATTCCCACTCCTGGGTGCTTCAGTTGACTCAAGGGCCCAGAGACTTCCTGCATCGGCCGCGCTCCCAACGGGTGGCCTACGGCTGTCCATGGTCCCCGGACGGGCGGGCGCACCGCCTGCCTCATGGCTTCAACGGCGGGCTCGGTAGGTCGGTTTCCAGTGCGGGCGCAGACCTCGCGGCGAAGGCGGCCACGACGGTGGTCGTGACTCGATCCTGAGGACCCCAGGTGTGCTGGAGACGACCCGACTCAAGCTGGTCTTCGCCGCTTGCGGGCCAGGCCGCTTGTCCTGACCACGGAGGGTCAGCGCTTTCCGGACCGCTCTTCCAGCCTTTGCGCCTGAGTCGTTCGGACCGTGGGAGACCGGGGCTACTACGGGAGGCGGAGGTCGTGGAGCTGGGCTGCGACCCGCAGCTCGTCCGGGAATAGAGACTCCCGCAGCGCCGGAGAGACAAAGCTCCAGTGCCTACCGACCGGGCACCATTGGAAGCGCCACCAGCCGAGGCGGACAGCCTTCAGCGACAGGGCTGGAATCCACCAGGTGGTGAAGAGATGCCCTAGGCGGCAGCTCACCACCGTGTCCAGCGCCAGGAACGCTCCCCGCCTACGGCTCACGACAACCGTTTCCACGGCTGTGAGGGCGGTCGCCGCGATGAGCCAACGGCGGGCCGGCCGCTTTGCTGACGTCATGAACACCACCTCCTGCGACACGTGCGCCAGGCCATTTCCCCTCGCTGGGTGACCGAGGTCACCTGGGAGGCCCACCCGAGTCTATTCTCACAGATCGGGTGCGGCGCGCCGGCGGTCGCGTGAGGCCGGTCCTGGTTTCCGCGGCTAGCGGAGGCCAGCCTCCGCCCCTGACCCGACAGGCTCCGGGCCTGAGCGCCCGCGGGCTCCCGCCGGCGGTGTGTCCCTTGGCGAACCAGAGGAGAGCTCCTCTGTGGAGACGCTCCCACCACCCGGTTCGGGAGTTGCCCGGCCGGCTCTGGAACAGGCCCCGGGCAGCGGTCAGCTTCTGCTTGTCGGTGCCCGGCCCAGGGTCAGGGTCGAAGACGTGTCGCGCTCGCCTCGCCACGGAGGATGATGTGGACGGGCCCACCGGGCCAGGCCGAGGTCGCTACTGCCCCACCCGCCCATCGATCCGCTCTCGGATCAGGTCAGCGTGACCGCAGTGGCGTGCATACTCCTCGATCATGTGGACGAGGACTTCGCGCCACTCCACCGCCTGGCCGTCGCGCATGGTCCCAGTCCGGTCGAGGTCCGGTTCACCGGCGACCAGTCCGCGGGCGAATTCCACCTCCGCTCGCCAGAGCGACCAGGCCTGCTCGACCGCGGAAGAGGAGGGCGAGACGTCCCGGAACGCGGCGTCCCAGTCCCCCTCGGCACCAAAGTGGCGTACGGAATTCTCTCCGGCGAGCACCTGTCGAAACCAGTACCGCTCGACATCGGCCATGTGGCGCAGGAGACCCAGCAGAGACATGTCGGAGGGTGGCACCGAGTGCCGCGCCATCTGCTCCGGATCGAGACCCTGGCACTTCAGCTCCAGCGTCTGGCGATAAGCGTCGAGATATCCGGTGAGGGTTGCCAGCTCGCCATGTGCGGGAGCGGAGCTGCGGGGATCCTCCTCCGGCGCCAGGAACATGTTCCCCCAGCCGAATCGTCGTTCCGGCAGAGAGGGGTCCGGTTCTGGTGTACCAATGGCCATGGCGTGCAGTATCACCGATCGGGGCCGCGCCACAGCCCCTGCCAACCTGGGAGCGAGCACCGCATGCCACACGCCACAGGGGCCGGGCCCGCGCAACCGGCGGTCGCCGCTCAATGAGGCTCCCCGCCCCTCTACCGTCCGCGGGCCCTCAAGGTGTCCCTCAAAACCGCCGCGGCATCGGCGACCTCGCCGATGTGCCTCAGCTTTTCCGGATTCAGCACCGTGCGGATCACCTGCACCCTCTGGTCGCAGACCTCCAGGCTCCAGGTGTTGATGACCGTTCCTTCTCGCGACCTGAAGACTGCCCCCGGCTGGCCGTTCACCTGGCGCTGCACGACCACGCCTCCGGTCCTGGCGAATGGTCTGCTGAGGGTCGCCAGCAGCCGCGCCACGTTCTCAGATCCCCTCACACCGTCTCCCCATTGGGGTGCCCTGCCCCCGCTGTCGCTGACCAGTTGCACGTCATCGGCGAGGAGGTCGCGCAGGCCATCGAAGTCTCCGTCCGCAAAGGCGGCGAAGAAGCGACCGGCCAGCTCCGCGCGCTTCCTCGGGTCGGCTTCGAAGCGGGGGCGGTGGGCGGCCATGTGACGTCGTGCCCGCACCGCCTGCTGGCGGCACGCGGCCTCGGACTTCCCAACGGCGACGGAGATGTCGGAGAAGGGGAACCCGAACACCTCGCGCAAAACGAAAACCGCCCGCTCAACCGGGTTCAGCCGCTCCAGCAGCAGCAGCGCTGCCATGGACAGGGAGTCGGCAAGGACCGCCGCTCGCTCGGGCTCCTGATACGGGTCGTCCAGCAAGGGCTCAGGGAACCACAGGCCCACATAGCGCTCCCGTCGCGCTCGAGCCGAACGCAGCACGTCGATGGCGATGCGGGTCACGATCGTCGTCAGGTAGGCCCGCGGGGACGGAGGTGGCGCCGGGCTTGACTCGTAGCGCAGCCAGGCTTCTTGGACCACATCCTCAGCGTCACTCACGCTTCCCAGCATTCGGTAGGCGATGGAGAAGAGCAGCGGCCGTAGTCGCTCGAACTCGTCGGCATGCCCGCTCTTCACGCCGCCCTCAGCTCGTGGGCAAAGCCCAGGCGCCAGGATGGGTATCTCAGCTCCCAGCCGAGTTCCCTCTTGGCCCGGGCGTTGGAAAAGGCGCGGCCCTCGGTCATCATGACAACCACCTGCTCCCCGGCCGCAAGCCGGGCCAGCCAGGCGGGGAACCGGCGCGGCGGCCTGGCTCCCGCGCAGCGGGCCAGATATGGCAGCCATTCCCTGGCCGGGGCAGGTTCATCGTCGACGATGTTGAAGACGCCCCGGGCGCGACGCTCCAGCGCCAGGACCGTGGCCGCAGCCGCATCGTCGAGATGGACCCAGGAGCTGTACCCACCGGCCTGGCCCACCAGCGGGTACCGGCGCCTGCGCACCAGCTCGATCTGGTCGTCGATCGCCCCCGGACCGTAGAGGGCGCCATAGCGAAGGACTGCGCCACCCCATTTCAAGACCGCCTCCTCGCAGTACTGCAGCGCCTCCATATTCACCTGGGCGGGTGTGCCGAACAGGAGGTCCAGCGGGTCCTCCTCGGTCTTCACCCAGCCTCCGGTGCGAGTCCCGTTCCAGCTGGCATAGCCCTGGGCCACCAAGTGACTGACCCCCGCCGCATCCGCCGCCGCCAGCAGGTGATCGGTCCCGCGCGTGCGCAGCTCGTTGGTCTTCTCGAACCAGCGGTCGGGGTGCTTCAGATCAGGCCTGCCAGCGTGTGCGGGGGAGATCGCTGTCATCTGGTGAACGATCGCCTCGGGTGTGGCTCGTGCCACCGCCTCGGCCACCGCCCCCCGGTCGAGGCCATCCATCACGCAGGGCTGCGCTCCGAGCCCGGCCAGCAGTGCGGACTTGGCCGGGGACGTGGACGATGCCGTTACATGGTGCCCCCTGGCCACCAGCTGGGGAATCAGTCGCCGTCCGAGAACACCACTTCCGCCCGCCACGAATACCCTCATTGGTCTCACCTCCCGATTGCCGCGTGAGTCGATCAACGGCAAGACGAGATAGGGTGTTCCGCTGTGACATGAAGGTAGGTGGTGCCCAGGAGATGGCTGGAGGAGCCATCTCCTGGGCTGAGTCGCGCGTTCCACGGCGACACCCAGACCCCCGTCATTCTTCGGGGGCGGTCGGTATCCTGCATCGGGCGGGATGGTGGGTGCCGCTTCCCCGCGAGAGTCAAGGCCCGAACCGGCGCCGGCTGCCTCTGCCGAATTCCGGCTTCGTGAGCTGGCGGAGCTCAGCTCACCGCCTTCTGGACCAGGGCTGTGATTCTAGCCTCCTCCCTCTCTGACAGTTCCCGGATGGCGAAGGTTGTCGGCCACATCGAGCCGTCGTCGAGGTGCGCCTTGTCATTGAAGCCCAGGGTCTGGTATCTCGCTCCGAACTTGCCGGCATTCTGGAAGAAGCAGATCACGTTGCCGTCCTTGACGTAGGCGGGCATCCCGTACCAGGTTCTGGACGCCAGTTCCGGCGCCGCCGCCTTGATCAGCTGATCAACCCTCTTAGCGATCCCGCGGTCCGGCTCCTGCATCTTCTCTATCGCGGCCGCCAGATCCGCTTCACCGCTGGCTCGGCTGGCATCCGCCTTCAGTTCCCTGGCCCTCTCCCTCATCGCCGCTCGCTCCGCTTGGGAGAAGCCCTTGGACTTCCCGCCTGCGCCTTTGGCGGCGGGGAGCCGGTCAGTGGCCTTTCCTGGCTTGGTCTCGGACATCACACATCTCCTCAAGGACGGCGCAGCTGGATAGGCGCCTGGTCGATGGCACCGCAGGCAAGCCTAGTGCTGCCGGGCGTGGCGCGTCCCCACCTTGGTCCGAACCAAAGGGCAGTCTGGCTCTCTCGCCGAGCCGCCGGCGTGGCCAGGGGGCGGA
This sequence comes from bacterium, assembly GCA_021791455.1. Next base: position 6,142 of record JAJYWM010000261.1, read on the forward strand.
GCTGATACCGCACTTCCCCGCTCAGCTGGACGAGCTGCTCGGGGATGGGCTCGCCACCTCGGCGCGGGCCCTCGACCCCTCTTCCAAAGTTGCTCCCTTGGAGAGCTGCCGCCCGATGTGAGCCACCGCCTCCAGCTCCTCTTGGTAGTAACGAATTCCCCACTCCGCCACCAGGGCAGCATATTGCAGCCTCGGATCAGCTCCCAAGCTGTCCCGGATCGCTTGCAGGTCTCGGGTGCGAGCCTGCAGCTGCTCGCCATACCGGTCCAGCACCACGCGGGGTCGCTTGGGCCCCGTGATGTGCCCGAGGAACAATCGCAGGGCCACCTCGTGCTTGAGCACGGGGAACTCCACCTCGCCCTGGCCGAGCCATTCTTCGAGGGCCGCCGCCCCCGGCGCCGAGAGGCTGTAGCGGCGCAGTCTCCGGCCCCCCTGCTCGACCACCTCCTCGATCACCATCCCCTGCCTGGCCAGGCGCCCGAGCTCGGAATAGATGTGGCTCATGGCGGGCGCCACCCAGAAGAAGCGCAGGGTCCTGTCGGCCAGCTTCTTCAGGGCGTACCCGCTCATCCGGCCGCGCAGAGACAGCAGCCCGAGGAGCGCGAATCCGGTGACCGAGGGCGGGTCTTGACGCGACACCAAAGACATGATATTCATTGCAGCCTGTCGTTGTTCCTAATCGGAATAACCCCTCGAACTCTAGGAGTGGTGGCATGACTGACGTCGTTCTCCTGATCGGAACTCGCAAGGGAGTGGTCCTGGCGAGGCACCACGGACACGGCCCTTGGCAGCTGGACCCCTTGCAGCTCGTCATGAGTGAGGTCTACGGAGTCGGGATCGACCAGCGTCGGGCGGTGCCGCGGCTGTTCGCGGGCGCCACCAGCCCCCACTGGGGCCCGTCGCTCTTTCATTCCGACGACCTGGGCCGAACCTGGGCCGAGCCGGAGCGAGCTCCGGTTGCCTTCCCCGAGGGGACGGACACCTCGTTGGTGCGAGTGTGGCAGGTCCAGCCCGCGTCACCAGCGGAACCGGAGGTCGTCTACGTCGGGGTCGAGCCTCACGCTCTCTTCCGCTCCACCGACGGCGGGGTCACCTTCGACTTGGTCGAGGGGCTGTTCAACCACCCCCACCGGACCCAGTGGGTGCCAGGTGGCGGGGGTGCCTGCCTGCACACGATCGTGCCCCACCCCACCGACCCCAGCCGGATGCTGGTCGCCCTGTCCGCGGGCGGGGTCTACCGGACCACCGACGGAGGAGCGTCGTGGGAGCCCGCCAACCGGGGGATCCAGGCCTACTGGTTGCCCGAGGACCAGCGCTTCCCGGAGTTCGGCCAGTGCGTGCACAAGCTGGCGTCCCACCCGTCCTTCCCGGACCGCCTCTTCGCCCAGAACCACTTCGGCGTCTACCATTCGGATGACTACGGGGACAGCTGGGTCAACATCGAGTCGGGCCTGCCGTCCACATTCGGCTTCCCCATCCTGGTTCACCCCCAAGAGGCTGGGACGGCGTTCATATTCCCACTTCAGGCTGACTCCGACCGCATGCCCCCGGACCGCCGCTGCCGCATCTACCGCACCCGGGACGCGGGAGCCCATTGGGAGCCCCTGGGTGAGGGTCTGCCTGGGCCTGGGTACCACTCGGCGGTGCTCCGCGACGGCATGTGCACCGACGGCGGGGATCCGGCGGGAATCTACTTCGGGACGCGCAACGGCGAGGTCTTCACAAGCCAGGACTCCGGGGATAGCTGGCAACTCGTGGCCGACCACCTGCCCGACGTGCTCTCCATCCGAGCGGCGGTCGTCGCTTGACCGCCACGCTGCTCCTGCCGGCGGTCCTGCGCCCCACAGTAGGTGGGCAGGCTGCCGTTGCGACCGAGGCCGCCACTGTCGGCGAGGCGCTGGACCGCCTCGCCGATCAGTGGCCCCAGTTGGAGCGTCGGCTACGAGACGAGCAGGGGCACCTCCGCCAGCACGTGCGCCTCTACCTGGGCGACACCGACATCGCCGATCTCGACGGGATGGCGACCAGACTCTCCGACGGCGCCCGGCTGCACATAATCCCGGCGGTGTCCGGGGGGAGCTGTTGAGCGCTCAGCCGATCGGCTGGGTCCCGAGGTCCAGATGGGCCGCGGGGATCTGGCCCAGCCGCCCCGCACGGTAGTCGGCGAACGCCTGGCGGAGCTCGTCCTCGGTGTTCATCACAAATGGGCCGTACCAGGCCACCGGCTCGCGAATAGGCCGTCCACCCAGCACCAGGACCTCAAAGGTTGGGTAGCGTGCCTCCTGGACCGAGTTTGCCGCCAGGGTGAGAGAGTCGCCAGCCCCGAACACGGCGAGCTGACCCGTCCCGATCGGGGTCGCCTGCCCCACCACCCCATCCCCGGCGAGGATGTAGGCCAGTGCGTTGAAGTCCTGGCGCCAGGGGATCCGCACCCGGGATCCCTTCTGCACGCTCACATGCAGAAGGCTTATGGGGGTGTGGGTGACCCCGGGACCGGGATGCCCCGCGACGTCCCCTGCTATGACCCGCAGGAGGGAGCCCCCATCTGGCGATGTCAGCAGGGATACCTGGCCTCCGCGAATGTCCTGGTACCGCGGGGGGCTCCACTTGAGCTCGCGAGGAAGGTTGACCCAGAGCTGGATGCCGTGGAACAGGCCTCCGGTCACCACCAGCCGTGCGGGAGGCGTCTCGATGTGGAGGATGCCGGCCCCGGCCGTCATCCATTGGGTGTCGCCGTTGGTGATGAGGCCGCCCCCGCCGTTGCTGTCCTGATGTTGGAAGGTTCCGTCGATCATGTAGGTGACCGTCTCGAAGCCGCGGTGGGGGTGCCACGGAGTCCCCTTGGGCTCCCCGGGTTGATACTCCACCTCCCCCATCTGATCCATGTGCACGAACGGGTCAAGCGCGGATTGTGCGACCCCGGCGAAGGCGCGTCGAACCGGGAACCCTTCGCCCTCGAGTCCGGGCACGGCGGTGGTCACGGAGATCACCGGGCGGTCGACGGCGGTCGGGGCTAGCTCAGGGACGCGGGGCAGGACGAGAGGGTCGGTCGCAGAGATTGCCGGCATGGGGATGGCTCCTTAAGGCCTTCGGGACACCCGTTTCAGACCTCAAAAGTGATTGCACGTGCAATTATATACCTTCCGGCTCAGGCCGTGGCCGCTTCGTGCTGGTGGGCGCTGGTGCGGTGAGCCTCGATGACAGGCTGAGCGACCGCCGAGGGCACCTCCTCGTAGTGGCTGAAGGTCATCCGGTAGGTGCCGCGCCCTTGGGTCATCGCCCGCAGCTCGATCGGAAATGAGTACATCTCCGCCAGCGGCACCTGGGCAGACACCTGCTCGAAGCCGTCCTCGCCGGGCACCATCCCGCCGATTCGGCCGCGCCTGGAGTTGAGATGTCCTATGACATCGCCCATCTGAGCCTCCGGCACGACGACGACGACATCCATCACCGGCTCCAGGAGGAATGGCCCCGCCTTCTCCACCGCTTCCTTCATCGCCATGGCACCGGCCAGTTGGAACGCGATGTCCTTGCCATCGACCGGGTGAGTGGAGCCGTCCACCAGCCTGACCTTGACGTCGACTATGGGAAAGCCCGCCAGAACCCCCTGCTCCAGCGTCTGGCGCACCCCCTTCTCCACCGAGGGCCGGAACTGCTGCGGGATGGCGCCTCCGAAGATCTTGTCCTCGAAGACGAATCCCTCGCCTCGAGCCAACGGCTCTATCTCTATCGTGCAGTCCCCGAAGAGGCCGGCGCCTCCCGACTGTTTCTTGTAGCGGTGCTGCTGGCGGGCGGTGCCGCGCACCGACTCCTGATAGGGCACCCTCGGGGTGCTGAGCACGGCGTCCACCTGGTAGCGACGCCGGAGCTTCTCCAGGGTGACCTCCAGCTGCACGTCACCCAGACCGTGGAGAAGCGTCTCCTTGGTCTCCGGCTGGCGTTCCATGAGCAGGGTGGGATCCTCCTCCAAGATGTGGACCAACCCCGCGTGAACTTTGTCCTCATCGCCCTTCGACTTGGGCCCTATCGCCATGGTGTACGCGGGCGGTGGAAAGCCGAGGGGCGCCCTTTCCGGGCACCCCTTGGCGCCAAGGGTGTCCCCGGTGGCCGTGTGAACCAGCTTGGTCGCCACCCCGATCTCACCGGCCAGCAGGACGTCCGCCGGCTCGTGCGCCTTGCCTCGGGGCCGAAGAGGCCGCGGGATGCGCTCCTCATGCCCGGTCCTCGCGTTGAAGAGATGGGCGTCCTGGCGCAGGGTGCCGCTCACGACGCGGAAGTAGGACACCTTGCCGAAGGGGTCCGCGACCGTCTTGAACACCAGGAGCTGGGGGGGGCCCTCGGAGGAAACCTCCGGGCCCTGGGGAAGGCACGTCGTGAGCGCCTCCAGGATGCGCCCGGCTCCCAGCGCATGGGCACCGTCCGCCAGAAGCATGGGCGCCAGTCGCGCCTCTGCGGTGGCCCGCAGCAGCGCCGCCTGGATCTCTTCTGGCGCTGGCTCGTCGCCGTCCAGGTAGCGCTCCAGGAGCGCATCGTCCGACTCGCACACCGCCTCGATCAAATCCTGCCGCGACCGCTCCACTGACTCGACAAGGTCTGGGGGCATCTCCGTCTCGCTCCCCCCACCTCTCTCGTCGAAGAGCAACGCCCGCCTGGAGAGCAAGTCGATGACTCCCCGGAATTCGTGCTCCTGGCCGATGGGCAGCTGCAGGGGGACCGGTCGCGGGTCAAGACGGGACCGCAGCCCTGCCACGGTGGCCTCGTAATCGGCATGCTCCTTGCCCATTTTTGTCAGCACGAGCAGGCGCGGCAGCCCCCGTCCACCCAGCAGGCGCCAGTGGGCCTCAGTTCCCACGGCCAGGTTGCCGCCACTGGTGGCGCTCACCACCACTAGGGCGGCGTCGGCAACCGCCAACGCCGCCACGACCTCGCCCTGAAAGTCCTGGAAGCCCGGGCAGTCCAGCAGGGTCAGGGGTCTTCCTTGAAATTGCAGTGAGGCCGCGGCGAGCTGCACCGAAATGTGGCGGTGCTGCTCCTCCGGCTCATAGTCCATGGTGGCTGTGCCCTGGTCTGTGGCACCGAGCCTCGGCACCGCTCCGGCGGCGAACAGCAACGCCTCCGCAAGCGTCGTCTTGCCGTCGTGACTGTGGCCCAGAACCGCTAGGTTCAGCATGGGCCCAAGGCTCGCTCAGCCATGCCAGCCCGATTCTATGCCCCACGGCCCGCCGGTGGCTGGCAATCCCGCAAACTCAGCCAGTGATCCCTTCACAGCAGGCTCCCTATCCCCTGCGTCTCCTGGATCCTGGGCCCTGGCCCCGGGGTGCACCCGGGCGCCTGCTGGTCATCACGGAGGAGCGCGCGCCGTGGTGTGCGGCGGCGGTGGCCGCTGGTGTCGAGTGCAGCTCGGACAGCCGCGGGGTGCTGCTGCGCGGAGAGCCTGCTGCCCTCGGGGCCCTGGCTCGGCTGCTCGACGGGGCCGGCGGCGCTGCGGAGCTGGCCATGGCTTCCCCTCTTCTCGGGCGCCGCGGTAGCTCCTTGGCCCTGGGACGGCATCGCTGGCGCCTTGGGGGGAGGACCAGGGTGCTCGGGGTCATCAACACCACCCCCGACTCCTTCAGCGGCGACGGTGTCGGCCGCTCCGTGGACCTGGCCCTCGATCGGGCCGCGGCCATGGTCCGCGACGGCGCCGACGCGATCGACGTGGGCGGAGAGAGCAGCCGCCCGGGGCACTCCCCGGTGAGTCCCGACGAGGAGATCGAACGGGTGGTGCCGGCGATCGCGCGCATCGCCGCCGAACTCGCGGTCCCCGTCTTCGTCGACACCTGGAAGGCCCCGGTCGCCGAGGAGGCTCTGAAGGCGGGTGCGTCCTGCGTCAATGACATCTGGGGCCTGCGCAGAGACCCCGAGCTGGCGGCAGTGGTCGCGCGCCACGAAGCGGCGGTGGTTCTGATGCACAATCAGCTGGGAGCGGAGTACCGCGATGTCCTCGGGGAGGTCCTAGGGGGACTGGCGGAGAGTCTGCGGCTCGCCCGTTCGGCCTCGATCCCGCTGGCTCGGATCATCCTCGACCCTGGCATCGGATTCGGCAAGACACCCGCTCAGAGCCTGGCGGTCCTGGCTC
>JAJYWM010000290.1 GCA_021791455.1 bacterium
CGAACAAGGGCGCCACCATCCCTAGGACGTAGGCCCACCCGAGCCCGAGTGCATATAGGGGCGAGGCCACCGCGAGGGAAAGGGCCAGCACGCCCGCCAGCACCGGCGCGCAACAGGAACTGGCCACACCGGAGATAGCCCCGAGTACGAATATACCGCGAATGCCATCGCCGCGGTGCCCGGTCGCGCTCCCCATTGGCATCGGGAGCATCCAGTGACGGCCGGCGAGTGCGAGGATCCCCATCCCGAGCATGACCAAGCCTCCGGCCACGAAGAGGCCAGAATGCACTCGGGTCAGGACGTGTCCCAGTGCGCCCAGCCCCAGGACTATCGGCAACAGGACCACGGCGACCCCGAGCGCGTAGACGCCAGTCGTCTCCACAAGGCGGCTGCGCCCGCGCCGCAACATGGCTGCGGTGTACGTGGGCAGAACGGACACGATGCAGCAGGGCGCAAACAGGGCCAGCATGCCGCCCAGGAAGGCCGCAACCAATGAGCTGCTGTAGACGATGGGGCTCATTGGCGGGATCCGCTGGTGGCGGTGAGCAGGCGGGCGAGGTGGGTCCGGAGCTTGCGCTCGGAAATCCGCCCGTACCCGAAGAAGTGGCCGTTCACCCACAAGGCGGGAGGAAACGGCAGGCGCACTGTGTCCGCGAGGGCCCGGCCACGGCCACCGGTCAGATCCAATTCCTCCACGGTACATGGGAAATCAGCCACCACGCGGGAGAGGACGGTCTTGGCGTGTTCGCAGAAGCCGCAGTCGGGGGCAACGGCCAGCAGCAGTCGCACCCGTGCCTCTGCTGGTTTCGGGACGGCCAAGGTCAGGCGCTCCGAACGGCAGAGATGACGCTGGACACCGGGATGCTCATGCTCACCAGCGACAGTTGCTCCCAGTGCACGGTCCCATTGGGGTTGAGGACGAAGATCGAGTGCCGGTCGACTGGGCCCATGCTCATGCCTCCTGAGAGGTTGAAGACCCCGAAGGCGGAGCCCAAGAGATGGCCCGTGTCCTGCAGCACCGGGAAGTGGAGGTGCAACTGCGACGCCAGTCCCTGCGACGTTGCCAAGGTGTCCACACTGACCGCGACCAGGGTGCCCCCGAGCGCTCGGATTTGAGGGTACGCCTGATTGAGCGCAATAAGCTGCTGCTGGCAGGCCCCGCAGGTCGCTCCCTCATAGAAGAACACCACCACCTTGTGGCCCCGGAGCTCGCTCAGGCTCAACGATGAGCCGGCGGTTGAGCGCAGGCTGATGGTGCTCCCAGGTGCGGGGTGCCCGACCGGGACCCCAACCCCAGCTCCGGAGACTGTTCCCCCGCCCGGCAGAAGGTAGGTGACTGCCAGGATGAGGGCCGCCAAGATTGCCGCCCCGCCGCCCCACACAGTCCACCACGGTAGGTGCCGACCCCCGCGTGATCTTGCGGCCTCCTGCCTTCGTCCCGGCTGCGGGCGATGGGTGCCGGGAGATGCTTCTCGGCGTAGCTGCTTGGACCGGCGGGCGTTGCCCATGTGGCTACTATAACAGGCTAGTAGTGCGTCGGCCCTTCAGAGCAGAGCGGCCAGCCCTCCTGCCAGACAGGCCAATATCCCGGCGATCAGGCCTACGGATGCCATGGAATTGATCCACATCGCGAGGGGAGGCCGCTGGTGAGGCAGCGGGTCCCCGAGGAGCTGGGCGACCCGAAGGGAACCCGCCTCTCCGAAGCCCGACGCCGCTTGGGGGACGCTCGCGGACCCCGCCCTCCAGAGCGCGCCTGCCACTGCCGGGGCGCCCACGTGGCGCATCGCCAGCTGGTCAGCCAGCAACTCGGCTCGGTCGAGGCGGTGCTCCACCCACCACTGCACCACGGTCGCGGGGCGGAGCAAGGCAGCTGCGGTCCGGTAGGCGGCGCGGCGCAGAGGGTCGTGTCGCCGGGCGTGGCACCCTTCGTGCCAGAGCACCGCCAGCAACTCCGGCTCGCGCAGACGCTGGACCAGCCCCCGGCTGACGAATACCGAAGGTCGCCAGGCCCCAGCGCAGAAGGCCTGTGGCGTGTCCACGTCCAGAAGAGTCAGCCTCTGCACATGTGCCCTCCTGGCAAGCTCTGAAAGGGCAGGCCCGGCCTCCATCCTGGGCAAACGGAGCAGAGCCTTTGCCGCAGCTGCCATGACCCACGTCAGCCGCGCCCCCCACGCGACCGCCACTGCAATGCCGATGACCATAACGAGTTTGGCCCAGGTGTGGAGCATCTGCGCCGGGGTCCGGCTGATCACGGCACACGCCAAGTCTGCCCGGCACCCGATCGACGCAACCAAGGACACAGTGCACCCGACGAGGAGCAGCCCGGCCACGGCCACGGCCAACCAGCGGCGGTGCGTCACTGGTCGGCCAACTCCCGCAGACGGCGGCGTTGGTGCGGCGTCAGACTGTCCATGCGCGCCGCGAACGCTGCCAGGGCAGCATCGCCGAAGCGCGCTATCAAGTCATCCACTTCAGCTTGACCGGTCTGCTTGATGAAGTCTTCTGGAGTCCCAGTCGGCCGGTAGGGGTAGGCTCGCTGCGTCGAAGTGTGCTCTCTTCGGAGCAAGCCCTTGTCGGCCAGCCGGTTCAGCGTTGTCATGACGGTGGTATATGCCAGGTCAGGCATGCGCGTCAGCATGTCGCGGACGAAGAAGGGGCACCCCACCCGCTCTAGCCACACCTCTCGCATGATGCGGCCCTCCAGAGGGCCGACTAGGCGCAGGGCCCCGTCCAAATCCGGGGACACCATCCGGCGGCCGATCGGGCATGTCCGGCTCCTTGGTCTGCTGCTACCGCCTTATAGTATCGCGACCGGCGTGGGAACGGTCGCACCGATCCCTCCCGCTTTCCCAGCAAAGGGGGTATCCACTTAGATCAAGTAGACTCAAGATGATGTAGTGGTCGCCGCGAACCGGCCGCATCCCCGGGCGGGGGTCGACTACCCGGGCTCCTGGCAGGCGTTCCTGACCTGGTTCCCGGATGACGCTGCCTGCCGCGCCTACCTGGAGCAGCTGCGCTGGGCCGAGGGGTTCATCTGCCCGGCGTGCGGCCACGTCAAGGCGTGGCCCACCGCTGCGGGGCGCCGGATGTGCGCGGGGTGCGGCCGGCAGACGTCGGTGATGGCCGGTACGGTCTTCGAGAAGACCCGGACCCCGCTCCCCACCTGGTTCGCGGCTGCCTGGTACCTGACGAACCAGAAGCAGGGGGCCAGCGCGTTGGGGCTCCAGCGCGTGCTCGGGCTGGGCAGCTACCAGACCGCGTGGGCGATGCTACACAAGCTCCGGCGGGCGATGGTGCGCCCGGATCGGGACCGCCTGAGCGGCGAGGTTGAGGTCGACGAGACCTACGTGGGGGGCGTGGAGCCGGGTGTGAGCGGCCGTCAGACCGTCACCAAGGCCATCGTCGTGATCGCCGTCGAACTGCACGAGCCGCGCGGCTTCGGCCGGATCCGCCTGCGCCAGATCCCCGACGTCACGAGTAGGAGCCTCGTGTCCTTCGTGCGCGATGTCGTCGCCCCCGGCTCGGGGGTCCACACCGACGGCTGGGGCAGCTACCTCACCCTCCCCAAGCACGGCTATCGCCACCACCGAACCGTCCTTTCGGCCTCCGGCGATCCTGCCCACGTCTCCATGCCCGCGGTGCACCGGGTGGCCGCGCTGCTCAAACGCTGGCTGCTCGGCACCTACCAGGGCTCTGTTGCGCCCGAGCACCTGGACGCCTACCTCGACGAGTTCACCTTCCGCTTCAATCGTCGCACTGCCCGCCAGCGCGGCCTGCTCTTCCACCGCCTGATGGAGCAGGCGGTCGCTACGGCCCCCGCTCCCTCTCGCAGCCTGCGGCCGCAACCAAACCTGAACGCTCGCGCCCGTGTGTGGCGTGAAGTGCAGCCGCAGGCTGCGGGAGAGGCGGTTGGAGGGAGCCCCGGGAGACCCGGTTGCTCCCTCCTGACCCTCGCGGCCGCTCCGCAGCCGCCCCTGCCTGGAGGCCGGGCATGAGCCGTAGTGGCTCAAGGAGGCGAGGCCGGCCCCGCTCCTGACCGTGGGAAGCTTGGATTACTTCAACCAACTTCTTCCGGGGAGGGGACCATGGCCTCGTTCCAGACGGTATACCAAGACCGGGTCGCGGGTGAGCTGACCTGCCTCGACCGGGTCATCCTCAAAGGCCACCTGAACGGCCTCTACCCCCAGGGCAGCTTCAAGGCCTTCCTCAACTCCCAGGGGGTCCGGCTGGTCGACTTCGCCAGCTATGTCAACCGCGTCTCCACCGACCTCAAAGCTCATGCCCAGCAGCTCGCCGCCGATGCCGGCCGCCCCTACGAGTACCTGCAGGGGACCATGACCAAGGCCACCGGCCACTCCAAGGAGGACCACGTCCGCCAGCTCGCCGCCCAGGACGGGGTCACCCAGGGCCTGGTGGCGGTCCTGGCCACCGTCGAGCCCTGCCGCAGCTTCGGGGTCCGCGGCAACCGCCAAACTCACCGCCTGGAGGTCGTCCGCTGCCCGCGCAAGTGCCTCTTCTTCTACTTCTACTTCCTCGATCCCCGCCTGGGCCTGATCCACGTCCGCCTCCAGTCCTGGTTCCCCTTCGAGATCCAGATCTGGTTCAACGGTCACTACGCCCTCGCCCAGGCCCTGGACCGCCACGGCATCGGCTACCGCATGTACGCCAACAGCTTCACCCAGGTCGACGACCTGGAGCTCGCCCAGCAGCTCGCCGACCGCCGCTGGCTGACCTCCCTCTCCGCCCTGGCGGAGCGGGTCAACCCCATGCTCCCCGTCCTCGAGCAAGCCGGCTTCGGCCCTTATTACTGGTCCCTCGACCAGTCGGAGGTCAGCACCGATGTCCTCTTCACCTCTCGCCCCGCCCTCGAGCAGGTCACCCCCGAGCTCTTCCAGCACGCCACCACCACCTTCTCGTCCGAGGACATCCTCCGTTTCCTCGGCCGCAAACCCCACCCCGCCCTCCAGGCCGAGGTGGGCACCTCCACCCGCCATCGCCAGGAAGGCTGGCGGGTCAAGCACCGCCTGGGGCGCAACTCCATCAAGGTCTACGACAAGGGCCCCTGCCTGCGCGTGGAGACCACCATCAACGATCCCACCGCCCTGCGAGCCTGGCGCACCACCGAACACGTCACCGGCAGCGGCCGGCGCCGCCACCTGGTCCGCCGCCGCCAGCTCGCCCCGGTACGCAAGGGGATCGCCAACCTGCGCACCATCTACCAGGCCGGTCGGGCCGCCAACCAGCGCTACCTCGACGCGCTCGCCACCGCGGCCACTCACGGCACCGCCGTCCGCCAGCTGGACCGCCTCTGCCGCCCCTGCGGGCATGGCCATCGCCGCCACGCCTCCTTCTCTCCACTCGCCCCCCACGACCTGGCCATCTTCCGGGCCGTCCTTGCCGGCGAGAACACCCTCATCGGCTTCGCCAACCGCGACCTCGCCCGTCGCCTCTACCCCAAGCCGGCTCGCGACCCCGCCGAAGCCCGCCGCCGCTGCGCCGCCACCAGCCGCCTCATCGCCAAACTGCGCGGCCACGGCCTCGTCCGCAAGCTCCCCAGGCGTCGCCGCTACCGCTCCACTGCCTTCGGCCGCAACCTCCTCACCGCGGTCCTCACCATCCACGATCGCGACATCCCCAACGCCATGGCCGCTTGATCCGCCCCTGCTTTCACCCCTTCATCCCACACAACATTCCCGCAACAGACGCAATTCCTGGATGGCAATCAAATAGGACGCTCGCCGGGCGGAGCGTGACCGTACCGCCGACCCGTCCCTCGGGGACTCATCTGTCGGTCGAACTCGGCGCATGTGATCTCCTGGTGTTTGGTCTGCTGCGGCGGTAGGGCGGGTCGCGGCGGGACCAAGGAGCACGCTCGGCGCTTGGCCTCCCCAGGGCGGTTCACAGAGTAGTGAACGTGCCGTTTGGCGCGAGGCTCGCCGCAGGACCGGAGGCGGTTGCACTGCGCTTCGACTCAGACGCCGAACGCGCTGAGCGGGCAGCGCGTGGAGTTGGTAACGTGGTAGGCGAGGTGGGGGCCGAGAAGGTCGCGAGCCGCAGGGCTACCCCGGCGAGCAACACGACGCCCGCCCTGCCGGCCTGGGGAGGCTCCCGGGTGGGGTCGCTACTGCTCATTTGAGCCGTCCCGCGGCTTGGAGCAGCTGCGGCATCGTCGACACGAGTGGGGCGTTCATGTAGGTGACCTGGCCTTTGGCGTTCAACAGGTAGTAGACCTCGAGGTTGCTCTGGGGGTCGTAGGCGCGGGTAAGCCCCGCCGAAGCCACCCCGAAGCTCCAGTCGGGGTTGGTGGCCTCGGCTCCGGCGTAGGTCCTGGCGAAGCTGGCTATCGAAGGCCCCGACTGACCGAGGTCCTGGTAGAGCTCGAGCTCTACCACCCGCACCCCGTCAGCGTGGAGCCTTGCGATGTCTGAACCTCCGTTCTGGGCCAGTAGCTGGGTCCCGGCCTGGCACGACGAGCACCAAGTGGTCACGAGCCACACCAGGGTTGGCGTGCCTCGCAGGGAGGCGATGCTCGAGGTCGTGCCTGCGAGCGTGGTGAAGGTGCCGTTCGGTGCGACGTGCCCGGTGCCTGGGACCTCGGTGCTGGCAGCGGCTCTCGCCGGGCGGCTCGTCTGGGTGACGAAGTGCAGCCCGAGGATCACGCCGGTGACGAGGAGGATCGCCACCCCAGCGCTACCGAACCCCCAGCGCCGCCGGCGTCTGACTGCCACCTCGGCAGCCTTGCGCCGCGTCCGGTTCGCGCCGCTCCGGCTGGTCTGGCTCACCGCTGCGCTCCTGCTTCTAGAGCCGAACTGGGCCGACCCGCGCTGGCGGCAGCACGGCCCTCGTCGGCGCAGCCGGCGTCACGAAGAGGATCGCCGACCTCACAGCCGTCCCCGGAAAGACAGGCGGCGCGCCCGATCTTGCGGAGCCCCCACCACGCCGTGGCCGCGAGCAGGGCCAGGCTGGTGGAAAGGAACTCGGTCTCGTGGACGGCGAAGAAGTGTTGCAGGACTCCGGTCGCGGTGTAGAGGCCAGCGCCCGACACCCCGATGAAGGCGAGGAACGAGGGGATGAACGGGGTGCAGCAGAGCATGCTTGTCGCCAAGCTGACCACGAAGGCGAGACCACCAGCTGCACCGTTCGAGGCACGCGCTGCGGCTATCCGGCGCATCGCGTGCACCTGGATCATGACCACCAGACCCATGGCGAGGCCGAGCACGACACTCCATGCCACGAGGTAGGCGTCGAGGTAATGCCAGTTCGTAAGCGAGAGTCGCTGAGTGTAGGCAAAGGGAAGGAGCACGCTGTACGCGAACGCCACCGCGAGCGCAGCTACCAGAAACACGACTCGATTGGCGTGTCCTCCTGCGACATCTTTGAGCACGACGGTCCAGTACATGCCCCTACCGTTGCGCCCATCACTTCCGGAGGCCGCAAGGTTTGAGGGGTCACCAAGCGGGGTGTGCTGCTTGATGCTCATGACGCACAACAGGACAGCGCAGCGACGTCTCTGGAGAACGACTGCGCGGTGAGCTTGATCGCTTCGGCCATGGTGAGGTATGGCGTCCAGGTGGCCGCGAGCTGATCGACGGTGAAGTTCGCCTCCAAGGCGTAGACCCCGGCAAGAATGGCGTCGGCAGCACCGTCAGCAACGAGGTGCACGCCGAGAACGCGGCCGGTGCCCCGCTCAGCGACGATCTTCGCGACCCCGCGAGTGTCACGGTTGACGATGGCCCGAGGAACAGCGGTGAGCGGAAGCACCCGGCACTCGCAGGCGATCCCACTCCGCACGGCTTCCTCGTCGGTCATGCCGACTGACGCAATCTGCGGGGAGGTGAAGGTGACCCGTGGGAGGGTGCGGTAGTCCACGCGCCGATGGCCATCCGAGAGGGCGTTGTCGGCGACGATCCCCCCGTGCGTGCCCGCGACGTAGACAAACTGGGGATGCCCCGTGACATCACCTGCCGCAAAGATGCGCGGGTTCGTAGTGCGAAGCTCATCGTCCACGATGACCTCGCCGCGCGGGCCGAGAGTCACCCCGACGGCATCAAGGCCGAGGTCGCTGGTGTTCGGACGGCGCCCGGTCGCGACGAGGAGAACCTCGGCGTGAAGCTCACGGGACCCGTGCGGACCGTCGATCCCGATGGCGACCCTGCCGTTCTCGCGGATCGCCTCGGTGACGGTCACGCCAGCTTCGACAGCGATCCCTTCGTCAGCGAAGATCGGCGTGAGCGCCTCGGATACCTCCGGCTCCTCAAACGGCGCGATCCGGGGGAGCGCCTCGACGATGGTGACCTTCGATCCCAGGCGGGCGAAGAGCTGGCCCAGTTCGAGACCGACGGCGTTGCCGCCGATCACGAGGAGCGAGGCCGGGACGTCGTCCAGCTCCATCGCGGTCGTCGAGGTGAGGTACCCAACCTCATCGAGCCCGGGGATCGGAGGTGCCCAGGGGCCTGCGCCGGTTGCGATGACGTAGTAGTCGGCGACGACCTCCTCGCCGTTCACGCTGAGCGTGTCGTTGGCAGAGAAGCGCCCGTGCCCATGGAGGATCTCAAAGCCGTACAGCTCGGCGAGGTCCTCGTACTTCTCGTGGCGCAGCATCTCGACGAGCGACCCCTTGCCAGCGACGAGGGCTGCCATGTCCACGCCGTGCGCCTCGGTGCTGATGCCGGGAAAGCGCGGGCTTGACGCGATGTGGCGCGCCTCGGCTGCCGCCAGAAGGGCCTTGGACGGGACGCAACCAACGTTCACGCACGTGCCGCCGACGAGCCCCTGCTCGACCATGACAACCGACGCCCCCACGCGCGAGGCAGCAATCGCGGTCGCGAACGCAGCGCTCCCGGACCCCACGACGGCAAGGTTGTAGTGTGCCGTCTCAGCCATGTTCGTTCCCCTTTGTGGCGAGATCGCCCCACGCCCGTCGTCCGAGCTCTGCGAACCGGGCAAGATCGGCGACTTGGCCGTGCGGATTCCCTGCCACCGCTCGCCACCGGTTCAGGTGCTCTTGGGAGCAGAAAAGGTTGGCAAGAGGACACACTTCGGCTCGGACGTTGTCGCAGTCGGTCGGCGGGATCCAGCCGCGGAGGAACGAGTCCAAAGGCGGCTCGCCGTGATCGATGTCGACGGCGAGCGAAGAGCCACAGTGTGCACAGGGCGTTGTCACGTGTGCATCGAGTGACAGCGCAGCGGGGATGCCGACTGCATCTATCGCACACCACGCATGCAGGCACTGCCCGTCGAGGACGAGAAGGTGGTTGGTCGGCTCCAGGGTGAGCCCGGCGAACCCGACTATGCGGTCATCGGCATCTCGCTCGACGAGACCGGCATCGTGGAGCCAGCGCAACGCCAAGTCGATCGCGTCGGCGTCAAGACCCGTACGCAGAGCCAGCTGCTCAGGATCGAGGCGTTCCTCACGTTGCAGTGCGGAGAACGCAACCCGACCGACAGCGAGCACGGGTTCGGGAAGGCCGCTGAAGAGCACCGGCTCCTCGATCCCGTCCTCAGATACGTCCCCGCAGGCCGCCATGTTCATCTCCTCGTGTCGTGTTTCAGCTGGCCGCGCCAACGCGCCCGGTGAGCCACCAACTCGATGGTAAACCCTCCAGTCAGGGGGAGAGTCAAGGCCTATCATGAAGAGGTGCGCATCGGAGAGGTCTCCAAGCGGTCCGGCGTCCCGGTGAAGACGATCCGCTATTACGAAGAGATCGGAGTCCTCGCTGCGCCGCGCCGCTCGAGGTCTGGGTACCGCGACTACGAATCCGAGGCGGTCAACCGGCTCGGGTTCATTCGGGCCAGCCAGGCGTTCGGCCTGAGCCTTGGCGAGATCAGGGAGATCGCCGCCTACCGGGACCGTGGCGAGGTGCCATGTGCCCACGTCCTCGCGCTACTCAGACGACATAGCCAAGAGATTGACGAGCGCATCGCAGTGCTGCAGCATGTTCGCTCGGCCCTCGACGGTCTGGTCTCTCGGGCGAGGAAGCTTCGTCCGGAGGACTGCTCGCCGTCGAGTGTCTGCCACCTCATCCCGAAGGGGAACGGCCCAGCCAAAGAGACAAACCGGCCATAGCACGAGCCGGTCTTGCGGAGCTGCCATATGTGCACTGGGAGCCCTGGTATCCGGCGACGAGGACGCTGCCGCCGAAGGCGACGGCAGTTGAACGTAGAGGTTTGCGGCCATGCCGAGGTGTTCCGAAATGCCGACGAGATCGAGACGCCGCCAGTGGACGGAGTTGGTCCCGGGACTGAACTGACTGGCGTGGATGCGATCGCCTCGCGCTGGCGGGCTCGGTCCACGGCCACGACAAAGTCGAGCCCCGCCGGTGGCCGGCCCACCTGCTGCCGGGCCAGTGTTCTCAGGAGGAGTGATGGGACGGGCGAGCAACCGCAGGAAGCGGCGCAGGACCAAGCGCGCGACCGAGATGAGGGCGGCCGATACCGACGCCATGCGAGGGCTGGCGGGTCTGCTCCGGTCCATGCAGGAGCGGCTGGCGGCGGTCAGGGAAGCATGGAGCACCGCGTCTGGAGCGACCCAGGCCCGCCCGACCCGCTGGCCCGATGACTCCCTCGGTGACCGCTTCGCCTCCTCGGTCCTGCTGCACGCGGCGAAGGCGCCGCGTCTCCAGGAAGCCTCGGTCCCGGACGCCTCCGTGATCACATCCGACCCAGCCCAGTGGTCGGTGGCCATGGAGATCCTTATCCGGTCGGTCGCTGTCGACGGGCGCAACGTTGACGACCCGTCGGTCCAAAGCCTCTGCGAGGCGGTGCGCCCTCTCGCTGAGGCGGAGCTGGCCGACGCCCAAGAAGCCGAAACTGACGCTGAGGAAGATGGCTTCAGACGGATAGCCCACGTGCCCGGCTTCCAGGATGAAGACGGACCGGTCTTCCTGCTGGGCTGCTGCGCCCTGGTCGACGCCGTCTGGACCCTGATCGGGGACGACCCGCTGGAGCCGGTCCTCGAGGTGCTGGCGCGGCGGCTCGCCGGAGCGCGGCTCGGTGTCGATGGCCGGATGCTCGCCGAGGCAGCACTGCGGGCATTCGCCCAGCACCACCTCTTGGAGCAGCCCGGGGACGTCGAGCTCCTGGAACGGCTCGGCCCCTCTCGGTCGGGGGATCCCCTCGTGGACCTGGTTCTCGACGGAATGGTCGGGCCGAGCGATACGCTGCGTCTGGGACTGCAGGTGCTGCAGGTCCTGGCCGGGCTGTGCCAGAGTGAGCAGATGTCGGTTCTACCCGGTGCAGGGGAATGAGAAGCATGGGATCGACATATGCGTCGCCGGACGAGCCCCGGCGCCCCAGGGCAGTAGTGCAATCAGGGGGCCAATGAGAGAAACGACCGGCCCGACTGCTGGTCCAGGGGCTGGCTTGGGGCTCTCAAGAGTGCCGAGGGCACTTCGTGAGGATGTGGCCGCGATCACAGCCCTGATCGACCAGGTGTGCAACGACCACCTCGACGCCGAGTATGCCGAGCTGTGCGGGCGCTTGCTCGGAAGGCTCGCGCGCAAGCGCCCCTCCCCTTTGTTTGGGGGAGAGCTCCGGGTATGGGCGGCAGCGGTGCTCTACACAGTTGGCGGCATCAACTTCTTGTTCGACCCACATCAGAATCCGCACCTTCGCGGCGATGACCTCGCCAAAATCACCGGGGTGGCGAAGTCCACCATAGCCAACAAGGCCAGTCTGATCCGCCGCAGCCTCCGCATCGACCCGTTCGCGCAGGAGCTGTGCCGACGCGAGATGCTCGAACACCACCCCTACGCGTGGCTGGTCGAGATCAACGGGGTCGTCGTCGACGCCCGCGTCTTACCCCCAGCGCTCCAGGAGGAAGTGCGGCGCAGGGGCCTGGTGCGATGGCTTCAACCCCCTACCGCGACCTCACCACCGTAAGCCCGCCACACCACGAGCCACCCACCTGGACATCACCAGCTTCTCCTTACGAGGGCTTTCTCCTCCCCCCTCAGCTCGGAACCGCGACCCTGCTGATCTCGACCAGACTCCTATCTGATCTCAGCCACTGTGAAAATTTCAGCCATCTACTGTGAAACCCCTCGGCCAGGTGCCACAATGGAGGCGAATTCGATCTCAGCCAAAAATTCGCAAATGGCTCTCGGGGGGCGGCTAGCGATCAGGCTGGCTTCACCGCTGCCGGGCACCTCCCGGGGCTTCTCGAGTCAGGCGACCGTACCCACACAGCCCACGCCCAGGGAGACCGGGGCGGAAGGTTC
>JAJYWM010000034.1 GCA_021791455.1 bacterium
CCCAGGGGGTGGAGAGGGCCGTGGGCGAGGCCAGGCGGCAGGGAGCCGACGTGGTCATAGTCGACACCGCGGGGCGCCAGCACCTGGACGCCGAGCTGATGGTGGAGCTGGACACCATCCACCAGCGCGTGAGGGTCGCTGCATCGCTTCTGGTGGTCGACGCGATGACCGGCCAGGAGGCGGTCAAGGTGGCGGGCGCCTTCAAGGAGCAGGTCGGGGTGGACGGCGTGGTCCTCACCAAGCTTGACGGGGACGCTCGGGGTGGAGCGGCGCTGTCCATGCGGGCGGCGATCGGCCTCCAGGTGTGGTACTGCGGCGTCGGCGAGCGGCCGAGGGACCTTGAGCCGTTCCATCCCGAACGGATGGCCCGCCGCATCCTGGGGATGGGTGACGTGCTGACCCTGATCGAACGCGCACAGGACGGGTTCAGCGAGGAGGAGGCCCTGTCCGCCCAGGAGCGGATGCGCCAGGGCCGGTTGACTCTTGACGACTTCGTCAGCCAGCTGCGGCAGATCCGCAAGCTTGGCCCTCTGGAGTCGGTGATGGGGATGATCCCCGGGGGCCGCGATCTCATGAAGGCCAGGGGGGCCGCGGTCCCCGACGAGGAGCAGCTGCGCAAGCTGGAGGCGATCGTGCTCTCGATGACCCCAGAGGAGCGGCGGCGCCCAGAGATCGTCGATAGCTCCAGAAGGCGGCGGATCGCAGCAGGGAGTGGCACCACTCCGGTGGATGTCTCCCGGTTGATCAAGAGCTTCGCGCAAATGCAGACGGTGATGAAGAGCCTGACCGGCGGCAATGGCCGGCGGCGTATTGCCCAGGAGTTGCTCCGCGGTCCAGGCGGCGGATTGCCGCTGATCAGAGGATGAGGGCGGTGGGAACGAAGTATCCGACGTTCGAAT
Organism: bacterium; assembly: GCA_021791455.1. The sequence goes on from JAJYWM010000034.1 coordinate 900, forward strand.
TTTGGAAGGAGACCAAGAAGTGGCAGTGAAGATCAGGTTGAAGCGCATGGGAGCCAAGAAGCGTCCCTTCTACCGGGTGGTGGTGGCGGATGCCCGGTCGCCCCGGGATGGCCGGTTCATAGAGTCGGTAGGCTATTACGACCCCCTGCGCGAACCCAAGGTGGTGAAGCTGGACGACGAGCGCATCCGCCAGTGGATGGCCACCGGTGCCAAGCCGTCGGACGCGGTGCGGGAGCTGTTGGAGCGAGCTGGGATGGTCGAGTCTCGCCCGCGCCCTGCCCGTCCGGCCGCCGCCGGTGCCCAGTCGTCCGCCCCAGTGGCAGCAGACGCAGATGGACAGGTGGCCGAGGAGGTCTCGGCGGAACCCGAGGCGGAGGCGCTGGACCAGGCGGCCACGGCTCAGGGGCCGGAGAGCGAGGCGACGGCGGAGCAGGCCGTGGTGGAAGAGCCGTCGGATGCCTGACTACGGGGAGCTGGTCAGCTACATGGTCAAGCAGATCGTCAGTGAACCGGACCAGGTGCAGGTGGTGACTGAGCAGGATGCGCACCGAGCCTCGGTGAGGATCGCCACGGCACCGGGCGATCTTGGCAAGGTGATAGGTCGCAACGGGCGCCACATCGAGGCTATTCGGATGGTGGTGCGCGCCGCCTCCCTGCGGAGCCGTGACCGCGTGCAGGTGGAGGTCGTCGATTGACCTCAGGGGACCCCCTCATCCGTGTGGCTCGAGTGGTCAAGCCACACGGACTCGACGGAGAGGTGTGGCTGGAGATGCTTGGCGGACCCGCTGAACGTCTCACGCCCGGCCTGCCGGTCTTGGTGGACGGGCGCCGCTTGGAGGTGGAGGCGGCCGCGCCAGGTGGCCGGGGCGTCCTGTGCCGTCTATCGGACGTGAACTCCGCGGCCGCTGCCGCGCGGCTTCAGGGCTCCTACCTCGAGGTGGAGCCGGCTCTCCTTCGCGACCTTCCGGAAGGGGAGTACTTCGACTTCCAGCTGGTCGGCCTTAGGGTGGTCGACGAGCTTGGCAATGAGTGTGGCGAGCTGGTCGAGGTGGAGGCGTACCCCGCCCACGATGTGTACCTGCTGCGCCTTCGCGACGGCGAGGTCAGGGTGCCGGCGGTCGCCGAGGTGGTCTCCATCGACCTTGGCCAGGGCACCATCCAGGTGCCGTCGAACTACCTAGGAGGCTGGGTGGATGCGGTTTGACGTGGTGACGCTCTTTCCCGAGGCGTTCCCAGGCCCCCTTTCAATCGGGGTGATGGGGCGGGCCCTGCAGGAGGGGCTGATCGAGATCAGCACCCATGACCTGCGGGCCTGGGGCCTGGGACAGCGGCGCCAGGTGGACGACGAACCGTTCGGGGGAGGTCCCGGCATGGTGCTGCGACCGGAGCCGCTGTTCGCAGCAGTACGCGAGGTGAGCGCTCTCCCCTTCCTGCCCGATCCCTATCCGGTGCTGCTCTCGGCACATGGACGGCGGCTCACATCCTCTCTGGCAAGGAGGCTCTCGAGGCTACCGCGTCTGCTGCTGGTCTGCGGCCGCTACGAAGGGGTGGACGAGCGGGTGCGGATCGGGCTCGGACTGGACGAGATTTCCATCGGGGACTTCGTCGTCAGTGGGGGCGAGCTGCCCGCGCTGGTGCTGATCGAGGCGGTCTCCCGGCACATCCCGGGTACCCTGGGAGATCCGGAGTCGGCAGTTGACGAGAGCTTCGCCGAGGGGTTGCCGGAGTATCCTCACTACACTCGGCCGGCGGTGTTCGAGAATCTTGAGGTTCCCGAGGTGCTGCGAGGGGGCGACCATGCGAAGATCGCTTCCTGGAGACTCGCGGCGGCCAAGGAACGCGCTCGGCGCCTGCGGCCGGATCTACTGAACCGTGATGGGGCGGGGGTTGCCGAACAGACAAGGTTGGTTGGAGGCTGGACTCTTCCCGAGTCCGCTCCAGCACGGGAGGTGAAAACTTGAACATCATCGATCTCCTCGAGGAGGAACAGCTCCGGGCCGATGTTCCGGAGTTGAGGCCGGGAGACACGGTCCGGGTGCACGTGAAGGTCGTCGAGGGAACTCGCGAGCGCATCCAGGTATTCGAAGGCGTTGTCATCGGCCTCCAGAGCGGAGGGGTCCGGCAGTCCGTGACCGTGCGGCGCACGGCTCACGGAGTCGGAGTTGAACGGACCTTCCTTATCCATTCACCCCGCCTGGCGCAGATCGAGGTTGTCCGTCACGGCAAGGTCCGCAGAGCCAAGCTCTACTACCTGCGCGGGCGTGTCGGCAAACAGGCCAAGATCCGCGAGCGCCGCGAGGTCACGCCCAAGGTGCTCAGGGCCGCGGTTGCCGAGGTGGCGGAGGAGCGGCCCGTGGTCGAGGAGGCTGCCCCCGCGCCGAGGCGGCGCTCGCTGCGAGGCCGCGGCAAGGCGGACTGAAGATGTCGCGGGTGCGTCGCGTGGCGGTGGACATCCTGGTGCGTGAGATCGTATCTCGCGGATCCTTCCCTAGACTGGGCGGGTGACCGTTTCCAAAATGAGCAGGGCCATTGTGGTGTCGCGCCAGGCGGCTCGGTCCGAGCCCCTCGCCAAGGCGCTTGAGAAGCATGCGATGGAGATGATCGCGTTCGATTCGAGTGCCAAGGCGATGGCTGCTCTGGAGCAGACCCCCGCCGATGCGGCCCTGATTGAGGTGGCGGCCGAGGACAGCGAACTCATCCCTCTGATCCGGCAGATCCGCTCCAGCATCCTTCATGCGCCCATTCCGGTGGTCTTGGTTGCAGCGGACCCGGGATCTCCCCAGATCGCGGCGGCGATGGATGCCGGTGCCAGCGAGAGGATCTCCCGCAGCCTGCCGGCGCAGGAGGTGGCGGCCCTGCTCAACGCCAGGGTGGGGGCCGCAGCAGCCCCGGTCAGACAGGAGAAGGGCCAAGGAGAGCTATGGGTCGTCTGTGGCCCCCGCGGCGGGGTGGGTAGGACCATGTTGGCCAGCAACCTCGCCGCCATGGCTGCGGGAACCTATCGGGTGGCCCTGGTGGACAATGTGCCCCGGTTTGGGAGCGCTCTGCTCGCTTTCAACCTTCCGCCGCAGACCCCAACCTGGGTGGAGCTGACCACGGTCGGGCCCGAAGAGGAGATATTCGACCGTCTTCCCCGCCACCCGAGTGGGGTTTCCGTGCTCCCGGCCCCGGGCCGCCCGGAGCTGGCTGACTCGGTCTCACCCGCTGCGGTCGACGCCATGATCCTGCGCCTTACCCACGCCGCCGAGCTGGTGGTGGTGGATCAGGGCGGGCGGCTGGACAACGGCGGGATCGACATGTTGGAGCACGCGGATCACATGGTGGTGGTGGGGACCCCCGACAATCCGGGGGTTTATGCGATCCAGGCGTGGTTGCGGATCTGCGATCAGCTACAGATTCCGCGCGACCGGATCGCCGTGGTGCTGAACTGTGTCCTGCCCTACCACCAGATTGACTCCGACCGCGCCTCCAAGGTGCTGGAGCAACCCGTCCTGGGAGTCCCCCATGCGGGGATTGACGGGGTGCGGTCGCTTGCCGCCGGGGAGCCGCTGGCCTGGCGCCACCCCGGCAACCGCTGGGTCAAGTCGCTCAGGTCCACGATGGCCCAGATCTCCCCGATCCTGACGTCCAAGCTCAAGCGCTGACCCGAAGCGATCGGCGGGGGCAGCGGCTGTTACGCAGCTCCGGTGGGTTCCTTGCCCTCGGGCCAGTACTGCTCCTCCAGGATCTCCTGGTCCGCCAGCCCCGATCGCCGCATGATCGCGCGCGAGTTGGCGATCATCCCCGGGTGCCCACAGAGGTACACCATGCCCCGGCCAGGCGAGACCCCCCAACTGTCAGCGTGCTTGCGCAGGACGTCTTCAACCCGTCCCCTTTCACCAGTCCAAGTGTTCTCATTCCAGGGGCGGCTCACCGTGGGCAGGTACTCGAACCAGGACTCGCTCAGGGCCAGATCCGCCATCTCCTGGGAGTAGCCGAATTCATGGCTGAAGCTGGCACCCTGCAGTAAGGCGATCTTGGGTCGGGCAGCCGGAGCCATGTCTGCTCCCATCTTGAGATGCCGGAGCATGCTGGCGAAGGGGGCGATCCCCGTGACCGTGGCGACGAAGAGATTGACCCTGTCCGGGGCCAGCCCGGTGCGCATGAACAAGCCCTTGGCACGTTTGCGCATCAGCAGGCGCGCTCCCGCCCCGAGCGGATGCAGGTGAGGGGTCAGAGCGCCTCCAGGGATCTTCTCGATGAAGAACTCAAGCTCTGGGTCCGCAGGGGCTGAAACTATGGAGTAGGGCCGCTCCAGCACTCGGCCGTCGAGTTCCACCCCGAGCGTGGCGTACTGCCCGGCCCGGAACGCGAACGGGTTCTGGGGCCTGACCCTGATGGCCCAGAGGTCCGCTGAGAAGTCCTCGCGGGCGACTATCTCGACGACCTCGTACTTGTCGGCTAGGTCGGTGGCCAAACTCTCATATCCTCTTTGGTGAAGGTCCTGCAGGGCCAGTGTATCGACGCCACCGGATGCGATCGGTGAGATTGAGATCACGGGGGGGCGGGAAGGGTGTTGTTAGAATCGCCACGCCTTCCACCATCTGGTAGCCAGGAGCTGAAACCAACTCATGCCAAGCCGCAGCCTCATCATCGTCGAGTCGCCGAGCAAGGCGCGGACGCTAACCAAGTTCCTTGGTGACAAGTACGAAGTGAAGGCCTCCATGGGGCATGTGGTGGACCTGCCCCGCTCCAAGCTCGGAATCGACGTTGAGGCCGACTTCGCCCCTGACTACACGGTGATCAAGGGCAAGGAGAAGCAACTGGGAGACCTGAAGACCGCCGCTAAGAGGGCGTCCCGGGTCCTGCTGGCGGCCGACCCGGATCGCGAGGGAGAGGCGATCGCCTGGCACATAGCCAACCAGCTGAAGTTGAAGGCTCCGGAGCGGATCGTGTTCAGGGAGGTGACCAAACCCGCAGTGGACGCGGCCCTCGCCCAACCCCGCCCGATCGACCAGAACCTGGTGGACGCCTACCAGGCCCGGCGCGCCATAGACCGCCTGCTGGGGTACAAGCTGAGCCCCCTGCTGTGGCGGAAGATTCGCAAGGGGCTTTCGGCGGGACGGGTGCAGTCGGTGGCGCTGCGCCTGGTGTGCGACCGCGAGGACGAGATCGAGGCCTTCGTGCCCACCGAGAGCTGGACGATCGACGCGGTCCTACAGACGGACCGCGAGGAGGAGGTCAGGGCGCGCTACCAGGGCCCCCTGGACACCACCGGCACGGCTCGGCCTCGTGGTCGAGGCAGGAAGCCGGCGGCCGAAGAGGCCGGGCCAACCGTGGCGGACGAGGCCGCGGCCCAGGCGGTCATCGACGCCGTGCGCAAGGCGGAGTTTGCGGTGTCCGGGGTGGAACGCCGCCGAGTCCGGCGCAGCGCTCCCCAGCCGTACATCACCAGCACCCTGCAGCAGGACGCCTCGGCGCAGCTGCGCTTCAGCCCGACCAAGACGATGCGGGTCGCCCAGCAACTCTACGAAGGGGTCGAACTGGGTCCGGAGGGTGCGACCGGTCTGATCACCTACATGCGCACCGACTCATCTCGGCTGAGCCCCATCGCGGTGGAGCAGGTCAGGAGCTTCATCGAGGAGAGATTCGGAAAACCGTACCTCGCCAGCGCCACTGCGGCCCGCCGGCCCGGTAAGGCTCCGGTCGCGAGCCAGGACGCCCATGAGGCGATCCGCCCGACGTCCGCTCACAGGACCCCTGAGGACGTGGCCACCTTCCTCACCGCAGATCAGGCGAAGCTCTACCGGCTGATCTGGCGGCGGTTCACCGCGAGCCAGATGAGCGCCGCCGAGTTCGACTCCACCAGGGTGGACATAGCGGCCGCTGGCCATCGCTTCCGTGCGACCGGCAACGTGCTTGTCTTCGACGGGTTCCTCAAGGTTGCTGGCAGCGAGGACCGTCAGGACGAGCTCCTCCCCGACCTTGTCGACGGGCAGGTTCTCAAGTGCCTTGATCTGCTCCCCGAGCAGCACTTCACCCAACCGCCCCCACGCTTCACCGAGGCCAGTCTGGTGAAGGAGCTGGAGGAGCGCGGCATCGGTCGACCCAGCACCTACGCTCCCACGGTGGAGCTCATTCAGACGAGAGGGTACGTGCGCCAGCTGGAGCGGCGGCTTCATCCGTCGCCCCTGGGCAAGGCGGTCAACGAGGCGCTCACCGGCCAGTTCCCGGCGGTGGTGGATTTCGGATTCACGGCAGAGCTCGAGCGCAGGCTCGATGGGATCGAGACCGGGGAGTCAGCCTGGGTGCCGGTGGTCAGGACCTGGTATCAGCCGTTTGCCAAGGTCCTCGAGGAAGCCCAGGAGAGCATGCCTCGGGTCAAGATCCAGACCCAGAAGGCCGACGGGGAGTGTCCCAAGTGTGGAGCCGAACTGGTCGTGCGAAGTGGCAGGTTCGGGGACTTCGTGGGCTGCAGCCGCTATCCCGAGTGTGACTACATCCAGGGTAAGGAGGAACGCACCCCCGCGGAGCAAATCGGCGAGGACTGCCCTCAGTGCGGCAAACCGCTGGTGCGCAGGTCCGGGCGCCGGGGTCCGTTCATCGGGTGCTCCGGGTATCCGAAGTGTCGCTTTGTCCGCTCGGAGGCTGGCCCGGAGGGCGCCACGGCCCCGGCGAGGGCGGCCGCCGAACCGACCGGGGATAAGTGCCCCGAATGTGGCCAGGACCTGGTCAAGCGCATGGGAAGGTTCGGACCCTTCATCTCCTGCTCTGGATATCCCAAATGCCGCTACCGGCCACCCAAGGAGACCGTCGTCGAGAAGGGGCCAGCAGCCCCCACTGTTGCTGCCAAGCGGGCGCCCAAGCGCCGCGCGACCAAGGCCTCCAAGGAGCCAAAGCCCCAGCCTGTGGGATGAGCGCCCGGGGCCCCGACAGCCGTCGGGTTAGAATTTGAGTTCCGTGGTTTCCCCTCAGAGCTCAGCCCCTCATGCCACCACCATCTTGGCGGTGCGGCGAAATGACGCGATCGCTGTGGCCGGGGATGGCCAGGTCACCGTGGGCGACGTGATCATGAAGCATCGCGCCCGGAAGGTTCGGCGCCTGTACCACGACCAGGTGGTGGTTGGGTTCGCCGGCTCCGTGGCCGACGCCTTCACGCTATTCGACAAGTTTGAGCGGCAGCTGGAGCAGCACCAGGGGAACCTCCTGCGCGCGGCGGTCGAACTTAGCAAGGAGTGGCGGACGGACAGGTACCTGCGCCACCTGGACGCCATGCTGGTGGTGGCTGGGCAGAGCCAGCTGCTGCTTCTCAGCGGGGACGGGGACGTGATCGAGCCCGACGACGGCATCGGGGCCATCGGGAGCGGGGGGCCGTACGCTCACGCGGCAGCTCGTGCCCTGGCTCTGCACACAGACCTGTCGGCGGCGGATATCGCCCGACGGGCGCTCGAGATTGCGGCCTCGCTGTGCATCTACACCAACGACGAGATCTCGGTGGAATCCCTGGAGGGCCCCGAAGGTGGCGCAAGTGCTGGAGGTTGACCTCAAGCCGGCCGAGATCGTGACCGCGCTCGACTCCTACATAGTTGGTCAGCAGGAGGCGAAGCGGGCGATGGCCATCGCCCTGCGCAATCGGATGCGGCGGATGCGGCTTCCGATGGAAACGCGCGGCGACATAGTACCGAGCAACATCCTGCTGATCGGCCCGACGGGAGTCGGTAAGACGGAGATCGCCCGCCGCCTGGCGCAGTTGACCAACTCCCCCTTCATCAAGGTGGAGGCGACCAAGTTCACCGAGGTCGGCTACGTGGGTAGGGACGTCGAGTCCATCATTCGGGACCTCCTGGAGCAGACAATCACCCGCCTGCAGAGCCAGCGGGTGGCCGAGGTCGAGGCGGAGGCGACCAAGCGCGCTGACTCCAGGATCGTCGACCGTCTTTTGGAGGTGGAGGCGTCGGCCCCTGCGGAGGCATCCGGCACCGTCTCCGCCGATCCCGCCCCGCCCGCCGATTCGGACGATCCGGGGCGCCGCTTGGCGCGGAGGAGGCTGCAGGCCAGGCGCCGCCAGCTGGCGCGCAAGTTGGCCGCCCGCAAGATGGAGGATCGCCAGATCGACATCGAGGTTGAGGAGGCGTACTCCGCCCCGGTCGAGGTGTTCTCCGGCACGGGCTATGAGGAGATCGGGTGGTCCCTGTCGGATTTCTTCAGCCAGCTCGCTCCGCCTCGCCGGAGGCTGCGGCGGATGAGTGTCGCCGACGCGCGCCGCACCCTGGCCCAGGAGGAGACGGAGCGGCTGGTCGACCTCGATCGGCTGTATGACGACTCGATCCACATGGTGGAGGAGAACGGGATCGTGTTCATCGATGAGGTGGACAAGATAGCCGGGCCGTCGGTGGAGGCACACGGCCCCGACGTCAGCGGGGCCGGAGTGCAGAGGGACCTGCTGCCAATCCTGGAAGGTTCGACGGTGAGCACGCGCTACGGCTCAGTCTCCACGGAGCACGTCCTCTTCGTGGCCGCGGGAGCCTTCAGCTCAACCAAGCCCTCGGATCTCATCCCCGAGTTCCAGGGTCGCTTCCCGATCCGGGTCGAGCTGCGCTCCCTAGAGGAGGCGGATCTGCGGCGGATCCTGGTGGAGCCGAGCAACGCACTGACCAAGCAGTACCAGGCCCTGCTGGGCACCGAGGACGTTGTGCTGGAGTTCTCCGACGACGGGGTGGCGGCACTGGCCCACCACGCCTTCCTGGTCAACGACCGTGACGAGAACATTGGCGCGCGCCGGCTCTTCACCGTGATGGAGCGGGTTCTGCAGGAGATCTCGTTTGCCGCCGAGCAGTACCGAGGTCAGACCGTCATGGTCGATGCCGAGTTCGTGCAGACACGAATCGGGGACCTCCTCAGGGATGAGGACCTGCGCCGCTACGTCCTCTGAACCGACCTGCTCGAAGGGGGACGGCGCCCTCAGCGCGGCCCGGGGGACCACGAGTAGGGGACCGTGGTGGTCACGGTGACGAATCCCATCCGCTCCAGGATGGGCCGGCTGCTGGGAAGGGCGTCCACCTCCAACCACGAGAAGCCGCCGTCGACGGCAACTTGGGCGCGGCGTTGGACAAGTGCCCGGTACAGGCCACGGTGGCGCCAGGCCGGGACGACCGAGCCGCCCCAAAGGGTCCCGAAGTCGGAGTGAACCACGAGCTCCAAGCGTCCGCTGGCCACCAGCGCTCCTGCCGCTCGCGCCCCCAGCGCGAACACCGACTGCGGTGAGGTTCGAACCGCCTGCTCGTAGCCACGGGCCCGACCAGCGTGGTCCTCGCCGAAGGACTGCTCCAGCTGAGCCGCGAGCGCATCGAAATCACCCGTCGTCGTCAGAGCGAAGACCTCGACCCCTGGGGGCAGTTCCGTTCCTCCCCGAGATACCGGCTCGCTGGCCGCGATCATTACCGCCTCCGCCTCTCCCCTGCAGAAGCCGAGGAACTCCAGCCGCTGAAGGAAGCCCTGCGGATGGTCGTGGGAGAAGGTCTTCCACTCGAAAGGCTGCCCCCGCTCTCGAAAGTGGCGGAGTTGACTCTGGATCAGCTCATCCCAGTCGCGTGGCGCGAGGCCTCGGATGCCGGTCGCGCTCACCATGCCCGGCAAGCCCGCGGTAGAGGACGCTCTAACCACTGGGCCCTCAGATTCCACGGTGAGACCTGGGTCGGCTTGCAGCATCGCCGATCCCCGGAGCTGCAGATCGTACAACTCAAGAAGCGATGCGGCCGAGGTCATGAGTTGCTCTCCTTGGCTGGCGCGGCCACGCGGTCGGCCGCGGATGTCCATACCTTAGAGTTCCGGACGGCGACCGCCCCAAGTCTCGGGCTCCCGTAGCCGTCGACGGCCGCCTCAGTGTAACCGCGTCGAGCTTCGATCGAGATTGCCCCCAACATATAGCTCGAAACGGTCGGTTGATGCCGTACCGGAGGGCCTTTGCAGAGTGGCTTGGACGGTCGTTGAGTGGTCGGAGACCGACTGACACGGGCACCGCCACCTGCATGACTTCGGCAGACTCTTGGGGTTGACGTTGGATGGGCGCGGAGCTGGAATTCACTGGTCGATGCCGACCGCCACTTGGCGGCGCTCACTTCCACCGTGAGTCGCACGATCATCCCTTGGGTGCGAACTGCCTCGGCCTCCCCACCATGCCCGGCGAGCTCGCCACTTCGCGACAACCGCCCAACCACAGGGGCCCGAGCAAGGCCACCTGCCACAGTTGGGATAACATTCACAGTGGCAGTCAAATTCGCATGCCCACAGGACGATACCCGGGTTCCCTTCCCGCAGGGCCGTGTGTCGGGTGATTGGGGGCAGAGGCAAAACGCAATTGGAGGCAAAGCATGCCCGTAGCCACCCTGACCGAGCTACTGCAGAACGGGGTCCATTTCGGCCATCAGACCAGCCGCTGGAACCCCAAGATGCGGCCTTACATCTTCGCCAGCCGGGGCGGGATCCACATCCTCGATGTCGCCCAGACGGTGGATCTCTTGGACGGAGCGTGCCAGTTCGCCCACGATACGGTGGCCCAGGGGGGCCAGATCCTGTTCGTCGGGACCAAGAAGCAAGCTCACGACACGATTGAGGAGGAGTGCCGGCGCTCCGGCCAACCCTACGTGATCAACCGCTGGATGGGTGGCATGCTCACCAACTTCGAGGTCGTGAAGCTGCAGTTGAAGCGGCTGGCGGAGCTCTCGGAGCAGAAGGAGCGGGACGGCTTCGCTGGCATGATCAAGAAGGAGCAGCGTCGTCGCGAGGACGACCTGGCGCGGCTGGTGCGGAACTTCGGTGGCATAACCAACATGAAGAGGCTGCCTGCTGCTCTCTTTGTGGTGGACCCCCACAAAGAACGGCTGGCGGTGACCGAAGCCAACAAGCTCGGTATTCCTATCATCGCGATCACCGACAGCAACTGCGACCCCGATGAGATCGCTCAGGTCATCCCGGGCAACGACGATGCAATTCGCAGTGTCCGGTTGATCGTCACCAAGCTAACCGACGCGATCGTCTCCGGATTGGACCAGCGGCGCCAGATCGAGATGGCACAGGCGGAGGCAGCCGCCGAGAGGGCGGCCGCCCTGCGCGCCGAACAGGAAGCAGCGGCCAGGGCGGAGGCGGAAGCAGCGGCCAGGGCGGAG
>JAJYWM010000166.1 GCA_021791455.1 bacterium
CTTCAGGCCGAGAGCCGCCTGAGCGTCTCCGGGCTCAGTCCTGGGACTGTAGTCACAGACAGCTTCGGCCCCTCCGGCACAAAACCCCAGCAAAGATGGCTGCTTCCGGATGTATCGCTCCCACGCTGCTGCGGAACTCGGGGGATGGGGGCTGCCCTCGCGCCGCACGTTGTGGGCTAGGTGCAGGCACTCAACCACGGAGCCGTCCTTGTTGGTGCGCCGGGCCACCCGCAAGTATATCTCTACGGATAATACCTGAAACAACCTCCCCACCGCAAGTATCCGTGTATCGACAAAAAGGGTCCCGATGCCGCCGCCAATCAGCGTCTATGCCCTCAAATCGCTCGCCATTCCCGTCCCACATGCCCGGTTCACTGTCCAACTCCGGGCAAAGGAGGGTCCGCTGTGGTTAGATGACTGGCGCCGCGGGGTGCCGCACTATTGGTGACCACAACACTGCACTTTTCATGATCCCCAACAGAAGCGCCGCAGGAACCTCCCCGATTGCACCCTGATCAACTCAGATCATGCCAATCCAAGCCCCGAAGTAATCTCCACGCTGTCGAACTCAAGTTCACCTGGGTCAAGACCGCCGACCACATCCTCGCCAGCATCGGCCGCCTTTGCGTCGCTACTTCAGAAGCAGGACACGAGATTCTCACACTCTCGCAAGAATTCGTGAATCAACCCCCAACCAACGGGCGTCGCCTCCGACCTCTATACCCGACCTGTGAAGTGACCCGCGCAACCCCAAATAGACGAGTACCCGCAAGCCCGATGTGCGGCCGTATGTCCATCGACCGGCTCCACTCAGCTAACGCGCGTGACGCGTCTGCGTCGTCAACGATAGCTAGGCCTCCAGGCAACAGCCAAGATGACGCACGAGTCAACTCAGCGCGCTGCCAAGCATAGGAATGATTACTGTCATGCACGAACACTCCTCCCCGCGGAATCTCGGCAAAGGCTCTTCGCAGAGCCCAATAGCGCGGACCATGAAGAATATGCAGGCGCCACCGCTCACGATCACCGGCGCGCACTAGCCTACCCACATCTGACCGCACATCAACACTATGTAGGACTCCGAGCCCATTTTCATCAAGGGCCCGCAGAACAACGTAGCTCGACACGCCATCCGCCACTCCGGTCTCAAGCACTACATGGGGCCGTTCTATGCGGCACGCAAGGTACACCATGAGACAAACTGCCCGATCGGCCGCAAAGGTCGGTGGGTACAATCCGCGCCCCTCACGCGTACGCTGTAGCAGCGTCTCCCAGACTCCAGCGAAATCAACGGTCATTCGGGCCACGTCATAAATGCGCTGTGGCCAGACAGCCTCTGCCAGTCGCTCCGGCTGATGCACAATCTCTCCGGCGCTCACCGCCCTCAACTCGCCAAGCGTTCCGGGCGAGACGTACTTCAATAGGGGACTAAGCACGGAGTTGCCAGCTGTCCAAGCGACTCGTCCGTCGACTAAGGCTCGCACATAACCCCCGCCGACCTCACCGACCGACCGCCAAAGGCTCCGGACTCCCAGCCACGCGCCGCTCCTCTCTGTCACAGTCGTCGGACCCTCCCCGGCCTAAGCACGCCGAGCAATAGAACACAGGCTCCAAGCACAACGTACGACAGGTAGAGCCCCAGTTGGACGGCAAGAGGGCTGCCGTACTGCACCAAAACTCTTATTGGATGCCGATGCGCGCCGACGGGGAAGCCAACGGCCCACCCGTCCAGAAGGATTGGGCGCACAGTGCGGCCATTAGGAAGGACAAGGTGCCAAAGGGGGTCGTAGTGCTGCCAGAGAGCAACTAGCTGGCCTCCTGAACTAGGCGCCAAGTCAGTCTCCACTTCGTCGGCGGCGGCAGCAATTACATGCGATGGCCCTGGGCGCATCCCAAGTCCGCCCGCGGGCGCAAGTCCGGGTGTGACTAACAATCCAAAAATTGTGGCTAGGCAGCGAGATTTGGGAGAAGGGTGAGCGGACCTTGCCGGGATGGCTGAAAGCGCGACGGTGTACTGGTTATTGGGAAAGTTGCTTGGCGGCAGAAACACGACACTCGCTGCCTCGACAGGCTCTGTAGAGGCTGTGGCCCCAAAGTACTGCTCGACGCTAGAGAGAACTGCGCCGCTCCGGAACAACGAAACCGTCACCAGCGCTCCCGGAGCCGCGGCGTATTTTAGACGCAGAGTCAGGACGCCGACACCATACAGATCACTCCAAGGCGCGCTCACTGTCGCGCCATCGGTAGAGGCGTTGAGACAGAGGGCCGACGAGTGCTTTGGGCCAGGGACCTCGCGCGCCGATATGCCCGCTGCCGCTAAGCTGCGGGCACCGGTGTAGTTATCACCGTCACCGAGTGACTCCCAAGGTCCCACTGCGGCGGAGAAAGCACGGTACTGGGTCAAGCCACTCGTCCGGGGGATTGCGACTGGGATCCAGGACAGTGCCACCGGGCCCGACAGTGAGAGAAGACGCGCCTTCAGTCTGCATCCCGTGGGCATAGAGCGCGCAAAGAGAGAGGTGCTCAAACTGACTGCGTAAGTGCCTCGGGGCACAAGGGTCGCTACTGCAGAATAGTCTGCCGGGCCTTCTTGCCCGACGACCGTGTACGTCGCACCACCCTGCGCGGCGAGCCGATAGTCAGTAGGCGTGGTCGCAGAGGCTGCGGCGGCACCGGCCTGAGCCTGGAGCAGCACGAAGGAGGAGCCCGGGTACCCATCCCCACCTGGTAGCGGCAGGGGGTGAAGCAGTACGTGACTGTCCGCTTGGCACTGGCTTGGTGCACTCCAGGGAGCCGCGGGTGAGCCGGTGGCTGGGACCCACATGAACACTGGCTCGGCGGACTCGAACCTCTGGGGGCGAGCAGCCTCGAACGGCAGTGACACGCCGCGCTGCAGTGAGCGCATAGAGACATAGTCGTAGTGACCGTACCAGTAGACGACGACGCCAACGATGCTCGGTGGTGCTACGGTGAAGGAGTACCGCGCGGCTCCGTATGCATCACCCCAAGCCTCCCCCGCAAGAATGCCCGACTCTACGCGCATGCTCAACAACCTAAGGTTCAGCGGCGGAACTATCACAGCTGAGCCCGAAGAGTCAGCATCCAAGGCTCCTACGGATGACTGGACATGGGGAGCGGTCAGTACTTGGTAGACGCCCCCCCCGGGCATCGCATAAACCGCGTAACCCTCGGCTCCGAGACTCCCAACAGGAAGCCTTGTCCCCAACTCACCGAGCGTGATTTGGGCCGTTCGCCGGGCGACGCCGTACCGAGCTCTCCACTGGTTAGCGGGATCAAGGACAACATAGCGGACGTGGAAGTACTGGAGAACGCCGGCGGCCGCCCCCTCGGTAGCTAGCCAATTCAAACTTCCAGCTTGATACTCCGCCGAACCGGGAGACTCATGTAGAAGTAGTGTCGCCGAAACATTCGGATGCATAGCTCCGGTGGAGGAGACGACATTCTGATTAGCTGAATCTGGAATCCCCGGCGCCCAAGCCACCGTCCCAGCTGCAGACTTGTCGGTGAAATATGCTTCTAGCGTCCGCACCGACGTAGCTAGGGGTTCTGGGGACAGCATGTGACCCAGCCTGCCCGTAATCGCGGGCATGGGGGAGGCCACCGCGTACGGGATGACCAACCCTGTCAGAGCCAAAGTCAGCGCCCCGTAGACGCGACCTCGAGCGCTCACGAGGTGGGTCGCACCAATCCACAGAGCCCGCAAGAACGCGGCAGCGTGGCTGAACCCGATGGCTAGCAACAAGGACGCCGATAGGGCAACGGGGGGCTCGTACAGCGCCGGGTAGCGGAAGGCATCGAGACCAGGCACGTTTTGGTATAGCCACTCATTCGAGAGTGCGAAAGGAGGGGATGCGCCGCAGACTAGGGCGGCGAAGACAACGTAGATCGCTCCTGCACAGAGTGGGCCGATGCGACCGCGCCGAACTACGGCAAGCAACACTAGGAGCGGGACCGCCATGGCAACCAGAGGGGTAGCCGTCTGGGTCCTGAAATATTGCATCGACGGCCACCATACGTCGAATACAGCCACGGCATTGGGCAGGTGCATGTAGCTGAAGGTCGCCAAAGCCGATGCGCTGGTGTAGCTGTCGGGCAGCCCGCGGTACTCTCCGACCAGCGCCGGTATTACCCAAGTGAGGTTGAGGCAAACAGCAATCGGGAGGGCCACCGCTAACGACTGTGCAAGACGGAAAAACCGACGAGTATCGAGCCGACCCGCCAGTGCTACGGTAGCCCCGGCTGTGGCTGCTCCTATTGAAACCAGTATTGGGTCGCGTGGATCTGCCCACCCCGTAAGCCCGGTCGCGACACCTAGGGCTAAGCCGCCGCGATGCAACTCGACTCTGGAGTGCCCCGCTTCAGTGGCCATGTAGAGTCGATGCATCGCTAGGCCTACCCAGGGTAGAAGCGAGTATCCCAGTAGGATGGTTAGCCATCCCCCGGAATACCAGTCGAGGAAGAAGGTATTGGTGCAGTAGAATAGCGCGGCCACCGAGCACGCCCACGGAGCTAGGTGGTAGGTCCGCGCCAAACGGACCGTTCCTACGTAGGCTAGGATGGGGATGGGCGCTAGGAAAATGATTAGCTGTGCTGTAGATACGGATGCGCCGATAGCTGCAAGCGCCGACTCCGCGCCCCAGAGCGGGTATTGAGGCAAGCCTATAAAGTTGGAAGATCCAAGGTTAACCGCAGCCCACAGGGAAGGGTGGACTAGGACACTTGCAAGGCTGCTCTGAGGTCCGAGATATAGCCAATCACCGTACAAAGAGATCCCGCGTGAGAAGATTGCGTGATAAGGGATTGCTAGGAGCAGCAGGCCGAAGAGCTCTACTGGGTGGAGAAACAACATTCGGCCCGCTTTCGCATGCGCGTCCGGGGGCTGTTCGCTGCTGCTGTGGGAAGTGTCAATGTCAGCGTAGGGTCTCCGGGCTCTGAAACTGTGCACCACGACGGCTGTGGCCACGCCAGCCCACGCCAACAGGGCCAGGATCATGGTCGGGGAGGATGCAATCTCACTCATTTATCACTAAGGCGTCAGCGTCGAGGCGAACCGAGCGAGCGCAGAACCTTTGCTTTGAAGAGCTGGAGGTATGCAGGGATCCTCCAAACTTTCCCTTGTCGGACACAGGAGCGGGGAAAAAGTGGCTATCGGCACCCGGACGGCAGCTACGCCCCGGAGCCGCTGAAGTCAGGCCTCCTCGCGTAGTCAAGATTGCGGGGCTGGTGGTCCGGGCTGCTCGTCGGGGCAAGTGACCGGCGATGGGGGGTCGACGAGGTTGTCCCCGCTGTCGGCTGAGGGCCGAGCTAGGGAGGCGCACGAGAAGTTCCACCTGGCGTAGTGCCAGTCATCGTGCGGCGCGTGGGGGACGGTCGTGCCAACTCGCGATAGTACGTGGCGGTTCTGGAAGATCCGCACTAATGTGGCCCGTCGCGTCCCTTCGGCGCTCACGCGGTCGATGGCGTTCGTGACGCTGTGGCGCGCCTGGGGAATGCTCCGAGAGGCGCGGATGGCCCCCTGAGCCTCTCGCAGCCGTTTGCCCTCCATGCACACGGCCAGTTCTGGCGGGTCTAGTTCCCCAATCCTGGCGGCTCCAGCGGCCGCCCTCCTTGGCCGAGGACAAATAGTCCTCGCTGGGGCCAGCACCGCCGGTGCCGCGTGCCCGGGCACGGGGGTGACCGGGGTCCGTAGGAAGTGGACTCTATGTCGGCATTGGCAGAACAACTCGCGGCTCACCGTCATCCCCCAAATTAGGACTGCCCGCCCCCCACCAGGCAAGTTTGGCACGTTCATCTGTCAACCGTTCTGTGGGCCTGCATCCAACAGGTCAAACTAGTCGAAGCTGGGGGGCGCCTGGGACAACTGGTGTGCGTTTCGGAGATGGATCCCGCAGCGGCTTGTTAGCGACCTTGGGCCGGAGTGCGCTAGGAGCCACAGCCCAACGAATCCAGTTCATGCCGGGGCCGCCCATTACTCAGACCGGGGTGAACGGGATATCGGGCGGACCGGAGCAGGCTCCGCACCTCCGGGTGGCGAAGCGTGCGCCCCTCGCCGTCCGACCAGGGAGGAAGCAGAGATCACGCCTCCACTGAGCGTGAGCGACATGAGTGGTCCTGCGGCTAGGATGAGTGCCGTATGTCCAACTAGCCCATCCCATAGCAACTCGAGGGCAAGGGCGACGCCCACGCCGGCGAGGGGGAGCCGCACAGACCCACGCCAAGCCAGAGCCGCCCAGCACCCGAAAGTAGCGGTGGCGGTCGTAGTGGCAGAGAGGGCCAGCACTAGAAACAATGCGCGCGAACCGCTGAAATGGCCCCCGTAAAGTTTTGCTATCAGAACGGGGCCCCCAGCTGTCAGGACAATGAGCCCGGCCAGGGCGATTCCGAACGTCCCGAGTACTCCGACAAGGACTGGGGAATGGTGGCGACGGCGAACGATTGTGGGGTAAAACGCCGTGACCAATGGCGCCGTCGCCCAGATGATTCCGCCAGCTAGCAACTGAGCGGCGGCGAAGTCTCCAGCAGCCATTGGGCTCAGGGCATGTCGGGAAAAGAGGAGTGGCAGCCCCCAAACGGCCCACAGCGCCCCCGCCATAACGGCCCCGGTGGCCCCAGTGTGCTGGCGCTCATCCGGTTTGGGTACTGTAGCCTCGACGTCAACCGAGACGCTGGGCCGGCTTACGTGGAGCAACACCGCCAAGCCCAAGAGCAGAGACCCGAACGCGGGAAGCACTGAGGCGAGGACGCTGCCGTTAACAGCCGCCACCCCATGGCCAACCAAGAATCCCAACCCGAAACGTAGAGCTGCGGCTCCCACTGCGAGCGCGGCCATGATCCGAAATCGACGCAGCCCAATTAGAAGACCCGTTACCGCTGCGCTGGTGACCGTGACCATGGCTAGGAGTGTCACGATGAGCACCGGCAGTGGAGATGATAGGTCGAGGAAGCCAGCGATGGGCAAGGCGAGCGCTGCCAGACCGAAAGTTGCACAAACCCAGGGGAGAACCGACAGAAATGCCTGTCGTGCCAATTCGGCTGTCGGTTTCGGTGCCAGCACAGCCGCCCGGGCCACGCCGTACTGCAGGCCGGTCGCTAGAATGCCCGCCACTGTGCCCACCATTAGCAATGGCCCTATCGTGCCGAAGGCGCTGACCCCGCCCCCCCTGGCCACCACCACGTTGAAGAGGAGATTGAGGACTCCCGTCATAATTCCGGCCGAGACCAGCAGCACCCCGGCGGTGGCGGCCTGTCTCACCTCGCTACGAGCGTCCTCCACCTCTGCTGCCAAGGGGACCTCTATCGAATGGGATGGACGGTGCCTTTCCCACAAGGGTACGCCGCCACGTCCAGGGTTGCGATGCGCCGCATTAGGTCACCCAAAATGTGACCATCGGCGTAATCGTTCGGTCAGCTGCGTTTCTTACCAGGGCCGGCCGGCTCGGAGCGTGGCGGGGGACGAGATGCGGGTCAAGGATCGGCATGAGCTGGCAGCCGAACTGGCGCCCCGGTATCTGAAAAGAGGCCGTAGGGAACGGGGTGCGATCCTGGACGCCTTCTGCCTGGCCACGGGGTACCACCGCCAGCACGCCATGGCGGTGCTCAGGGGACGACGACGAGTTGGGGTCCGCCGCCCGGTGGTGCGGGCTCGGCGCTACGGTCGGGAGTTCCGGCAAGCTTTGCTGGTGGCCTGAGAGGCCTCCGGCTACGTCTGTTCTCAGCGGCTTCAACCATTCCTCCCCGAGCTCGTCCCGCTCTAGGAGCTGCACCAGCACCTACACCTCGATGCCTCCACCCGGAAGCTCCTGCTGGAGGCTAGCGTGAGCACCGTGGAACGTTCCCTGGCTCCCAAGCGCAAGGGACTGGTGGGCCGGAAGATGTCCCAGACCAAGCTGGGCACCCTGCTCCGCCAGCAGATCTCCGCCCTGGTGGGCCATTGGCAGGCCGAGGATGTCCCCGAGTACCTGGAGATCGACCTGGTCTCCCACAGCGGGGAGTACGCTGCCGGCACCTTCCTCTACACCCTCTCCACGGTCGACCTGGCCACTGGCTGGACTGAACGAGTGCCTCTCCTCGGCAAGGGGCAGGCGGGAGTCGTGGCCGGACTGGACCGGATCCGCCAGCAGCTGCCCTTTCGCCTCCGGGGTCTTCATCCCGACACCGGCAGCGGGTTCATCAACATCAACCTCTTCAACTACTGCCGGGAGCGGGAGATCGCCTTCACCCGCTCCCGCCCCTACCACAAGAACGACCACTGCCATGTGGAACAGAAGAACTGGACCCTGGTGCGCCGCCTGATCGGCTACGACCGTCTCGACAACCCCGCCCAGCAGGCCTGGCTCGATGCCTTCTACACCGAGGATCTCCGGTCTTTCGCCAGGTGCTTTCGGCCGCCCATGAAACTGGTGGGCAAGCAGTCCGTGGGACAGCGCACCCGGCGCCTCTATGACACCCCCAAGACCCCCAGCGCCGCCTCCTTGATGACTACCCTGCCCATCTCGAGCTCAATCGCCTCCGGGCCCTCACCGAGCTCTATCGCTCTACCAGCCCGCTGACTCTCAAGCGGCGCATCGACCGCCGCCTGGCAACCCTGCCCACCCACCTCGGAGTCCGAGCCAATGCCTGACCCCTAGCCACCCCGCTCGAGTGCACCTCCAAAGGTCAGATTCCCTGCTGACGCAACAATGGGTACAGGGTCAGATTCCTTCGTGATTGACAATGTGCCCTCTAATACCGTAATTCTCCGCCCGGCGCGTAGCAGGATCTAACTCAACCGGGAAGGCAGCTCTCCTTGGGGGACGCTACTTCCGTGAGGCAGGTTACTCCGCCAAGCATGCCCGCCCGACTGGTCACTGCAGCAAGCTCCGCGTCCCCGCCGCAGGGTTGGTACTCGGACGAGGGCGAGCCAGCTGGCATCTTCGCGGACGGCCCCGAGAGGCACGCCCCCGGTCGATGTCAATCAGTACTTCGAAGGTTCGACCTACCAAGCGAAGATGGAGCGTACCTGTGCGACGCCGCTAGCCAGCGCGTCCAGGTCACTAGAGACGTTGTAGATCTGCACGCTGGCCCTAGTCGTGGCCGCCACCCCGAGTCGCTTCATGAGCGGCTGGCAGCAGTGATGGCCCGCCCTAACTGCCACGCCCTCCCTGTCCAAGATGGTGCCCGCGTCGTGGGGGTGGATGGTACCCAGATTGAAGGACATCACGCCTGCCCGATCCGAGCCCCTAGGGCCGTACTGGGTCAACCCATGAACCTCGGACAGCATCTCGACCGCGTAGTCGGTCAGCTCCTCTTCGTGGCGGCGCACCACTTCCATCCCTACCCCCTCCAGGTACGAGATGGCAGCAGACAGCCCAGCCGCCCCGGCTATGTCCGGGGTGCCGGCCTCGAACTTGTGGGGCACCTCGTCCCAGGTGGTCTTCTCCAGCTGGACCACCGAGATCATCGAGCCTCCGGTGAGAAACGGGGGCATCTCCTCCAGCAGCTCGGGCCGCCCCCAGAGCACCCCTATCCCGGTCGGCCCCAGCATCTTGTGCCCGGAGAAGGCGTAGAAGTCGGCCCCAAGGTCGGAGATGCTGACCGGCATGTGGGGCACCGCCTGGGCCCCGTCCACGCACACGGTAATCCCCTCGGAGTGCGCCACCCGGACCAGCTCTTGGATCGGGTTTATGGTCCCCAGGACGTTGCTCACGTGGGTCACGGCCAGGAGCCGGGTGGGCGCTCGCAGCAGCCGCTCCACGTCCTCCCAGTCGAGTCGCCCCTCGTCGGTTATGCCGATGAACTCCAGCTGGCAGCCCGTCTGCTCCCGCACCTGCTGCCAGGGGACGAGGTTGGAGTGGTGCTCCATGATGGTGGCCACGATCCGGTCCTGCGGCCCGAACCTGGGGCGCGCGTACGCCTGGGCCACCAGGTTCAGCCCCTCGGTCGTGTTGCGCACGAAGATGACACCCCGCTCCTCCGCGGAGACGAAGCGGGCCACGTCCCGCCTGGCCTGCTCGAAGATCTCGGTGGCCCGCTCCCCCAGGGCGTGGACGCCGCGGTGGACGTTGGCGTTGGCGTGGAGGTAGTAGTCGGAGATCGCCCGGATCACCGAGATCGGCTTCTGCGAGGTGGCGGCGCTGTCCAGGTAGACCAGGGGGTGGCCGTTGACCCGCTCCTGGAGGATGGGGAAGTCCTTGCGGATCCTCTCTACGTCGAGGGCGGGGGCTACCTTCACCCCTCCAGCTCCACCCACACCTCGCCCTCCCGCACCTCCACCGGGTGGACCTGAACCGCCTCCACCGCCGGCAGCGAGATCGGCTCCCCCGAGCGGAGGTCGAACTGGCTGCCGTGCAGCGGGCACTCCACCGAGCAGGTGCTGGGGTGCAGCTCCCCCTCCGAGAGGGAGGCCAGGGCGTGGCTGCAGGTGTCGTCCAGGCAGTGGAACTCGCCCCCCACGTTGAAGAGCGCGATCGGCAGCTCCCCCACCTCCACCCGCGCGGCGTGGCCCTCCGGGATCGCCTCCGCGGGGCAGATCCGCAGCCATCTCCCCATCAGCTGGGGTGGGCGGAGAGGGCCCCCGAGCGGGCCAGCTGGTCCAGGGCCGAGAGCACCCAGCCCCGCGCCTCCTCGCGCAGCTCCCCGTCGGGGAAGGAGTCCACCACGTCGGCGAAGAAGCCCTCCACCACCAGGCGGCGGGCCTCCTCCCGGGTCACCCCGCGGGACTGGCAGTAGAAGAGCTGCTCCTCGTCGATGCGGCCGGCGGCCGTCCCGTGGGTGCAGCGCACGTCGTTGGCCAGGATCTCCAGGGTGGGGTTGCTGTCCGCCTTGGCCGTGGGGCTCAGGAGGAGGTTTCGGTTCTGCACGTAGGCGTTGGTCTTCTGCGCCCCCTCCTCGACCCGGATCAGCCCGGCGAACACCGAGCGGGAGCGGTCCGCCACCGCCGCCCGGTAGAGGAGGTCGGAGACGGCGCCCCGGGCCAGGTGGTCCTGGAGGGACTGGAGGTCGAAGTGCTGGGAGCGCTGTCCCACACAGAGGCCGGCGGAGCGGAACTCGCAGCCCTCACCCGCCAGGTCCACCTCGAGGTAGCTCTTGCCCCAGAGACCCCCGAGGAGGGCGAAGCTCAGCTGGTAGGAGGCCCCCTCCATGAGCCGGGCCCTGAGGGTCGACTGCAGTACGGCGTCCGGCCCCAGCCGCTGGGAGACCAGGTGGGTGAGCTTGGCCCCCCGGCCCACCACGACCTCGGTCACCGGGACCAGGAGGCCGCGGGCGCTCTCCGGGGAGAGCCACTCCTCCAGGATGGTGGCCGAGGCCCCCTCCTCCAGCACCACCAGGGTGCGGGGGAAGGCGGCCTCCCCGTCCCCCACGCCATGGCGGATCCGGACCGGCTCCTTGAGCTGCTCCCCCCGGCCCACATGCACTAGGCTGCCCTCCTGGAAGCGGGCGGTGTTGAGGGCCACCAGCTTGCGCAGCCCCGGGGCGGCCAGCGAGCCGAGCAGCGGCGCCCACCGCTCCGGCTCGGAGCGCAGCGCCTCCCCCAGCTCCCGGGCCTCCGGGGCGAGGGCCAGTGGCACCGCCGAAGTGGCCCCGCCCATGGCACCGGGGCGGGCCATCTCCTGGAGCCACCCGCCGGGAGTGGCGGGGAGGTAGGCGGCCGGGTCCAGCTTGTCCACCTGGGGGGTGCGGCGCCAGTCCTCGTCTCTCGTCGAAGAGGGCCAGGGCATCTCCCGGTAGGCGGCCAGCGCCTGCTGGCGCAGGTGGGAGACGGCCTTGGGCTCCCCTCCTGTGAGCTCGGCCGGCACCGCCGAATCCCGGGTGAAGGCGGCGGCCTCTGTCCTCAGCTCAGCCATCGCCTTCCCCCCTCCTGGTACAGCCAGAGCTCACCCCACGCTGCCCTCCATCTGCAGGGCGATCAGCCGGTTGAGCTCCAGGGCGTACTCCATGGGCAGCTCCTTGACGAACGGCTCGATGAACCCGTTGACGATCATCGCCG
>JAJYWM010000412.1 GCA_021791455.1 bacterium
GGGGGGGGAGGGTCTGGGCCCCCCGGCCGGAGCACCAGAGGCAGAAGGCCTGCCAGGCGGCGCGGTAGGCGCGGCGGGTGGCGGGGCTGCGGGAGGCCTCGGCGTAGGCGCGGGCGGCGCTCCCCGCCCCGGCGAGCTCCAGCCCCCCCGGATCCGCGGGCTCCTGGGGGCGGGCCATGGCTTGGGCCGACACGGCTAGCCGTGCGGCCTCCACGATCCCCCGGGCGAGGGGGTCCGCATCCCCCTCAGGCGGTCTCCGGCGGCTCCCTGGCACCCCCGGATGGTAGCGGAATCAGTGTCCGATAAGTACCACTTATCGGACACTGCAGAACCCCAGCGCACGCCGAGGCGGGAGCCTACGCTATGCGATTTCGGCCCAGAGGGCGACAGCGGCGTTCACGTGACGCGCTGCGATGAGGTCAACGGAGGCCTCGCAGGCTGCGACGAGGGCACTGTGAGCAACAAGCATGGTGAACCGCAGACTGCCTCCGTGCTTCTCGTATACCGTGGACACTGCCTCGACCGCGCTCTCCTCCATGACATCGGATAGCCGGCCTCCGGTGGCGATCCTGATTCGATGCGCAAGGATCCTTGCCACTCCGTCGGGTAGGGGGATCTTCGGGATGTCGATGCGGGTGCCTAGAACGTTTTGAGCGGCTTGGTAGCCTGGAAGATTGACGTACCGCGAGTCCGCCGCGACCACGATCGCGGCGGGCAGCGATTCGCACATTGCTCGGATCACCCGGGAGAAGAAGCCCCTCACCAGATCGTCCTCGACACCCCCATTCACCCACTGGTCCGCGTCGTCAACCACGAGGACTGGCTGAAGGCCCTTCGCTGAGATCATCTCCATGACGTTGCGCACCATCTCGATGTGCTCCGTGGCGCTTCTGGGCTCGCGATCAGCGACAGTCTCGATCTCGGCCGAAATGCCACCGGTGGCGAGCCACGCAGGTGGCCCGAGTGTGACCCCCAGCGTCCGCGTCTCTTGTCTTGTCGAGGCCTGTAGCTGTCTGGTCTCCCTTTTCGACAGCAGTCGCGCTTCGCGTGCCACCGTTGCGACCGCGTGAGCCGCGAACTTACCTGGCTGGCTGACGACCTGGGGATCCTCCGCTGCCACCGGAACACGCACCGGAGCCAAGCCCGCAGCTTCATCACGGAAGGCCCACGCCAGCATGCTCGACTTCCCCGACCCCGATCCACCCATGATGACCACGCGTCCGCCAGCCCGGACCGCCCTATCGAGCGCCTGCTCTGTCTCCTGACGGCCGCACAGAGTGTCGAAGGGGACGTGCTTGGCGGCTAGCTGCTGCCGCGGTGGGGTTGGTTCAAACGCTGCCGCCGCGCGCGCCCTCTCGAGCAGATCACTGCTCACGGCACGCCGTCCGACACCAAGCGGTAGATCTTCCTCCGGCCTCCCCCAGGAGAAGGTTCAGTGGCACCGGTGACCAGCCCGACCGTTTCCATACCCTTAAGCACTTGAGTCGCGCGGCTGCGAGTCCAGCCAAGGTTTCGCAGCAGTACTGGATCCGAGGCGCTTGCTGCTCCCAGGCTGGCAAGCTCGGCCGCGAGGGCCGCTGCGGATGGGCCAAGTGAGTTCAGCCGAATCTGCAGAGCAGTCTTCGCCTCAGACTGCTCATCCAAACTCTTGTGCAACTGAAGGTATTCCCGGGTGGCGGCCAGAATGGAGCGGGGATTCCCGTCGCCCAGTGCCACCAGAGCGTCCAACTGGTCCCTATCGAGCGTTCCCGGAGGAACACGTCTAGCCACGAGGTCCATGGCCGCCACTGGTCCCAGGGGCTTGATCGAGATGGTCTGCTCAAAGAAGGCATCCGCAGGAGGGCGGGTGAGCGTGGCCTCCTCATTCGGACCGACCCCCACCAGCCAGGCAAGTGGCAATTCCCACAGCTCGTCGCGCAACTTGCCAAACAGTGTGTAAGCCGTCTCTGAGTCGGGGACCCCGTCCAGGATCACCGTGCCTCGCCTTCCTCCCAGCTCAGACTTGACCTGCTCGAACACGTCCAGCAGCCGGAGCGAGTCCTGCCGCTTTACGGGAACCTTGCGTCCATAGATCAAGGTGAGGGAGTCCAGAACGGTCGCAAGGTTGCTAGGCTCAGTTACCGTGCGGGGGGCGCCGACCAACTTCTCGAAGGCCACGTCGAGGAGCCCCTGTGCGTCACTGGCCAGCCGACCGTCGACTACTGCCAGCGGACCACTGTCCCTGCGCCGGCGTCTGTAGGCGACGTGCCTGAGGAGACTGGTCACTCCACTGCCCCGCTCCCCAACCACCAGCGCGTTCATCCCCGCCGTCAGGGCATACTCGAGTGCCCGGAGCTCGTCTTCCCGATCCACGAATAGCTGCGCGTCCGCCTCAGTGTCCAGGAGTGGCCGCCCGGAGAGTTGGTACTGCATGGTCATCACTATCCTAACTGTTAGGTTGGTGAGAGTCAAGGCGCGGCCCGCCCTGGAGTCGGCGGCTCACTCGCCGAACGCGATCTTCCAGAGCACCCGTTGCCGCGGTGGCAGAACAGCTGCCAGCCCCTGCAGAGTGGTGGGAGGACTTCCAGCTCGGCTCTGAAGCTCCTCCAGGTGCAGAGCTAGCCAACCTAGAAGCAGTCGACCTCCGCGGGCACGGGCGAACTCCCCGAGCCTTCCGCCCGCAAACGCGCCGCGATCGTGCAGAAGCACCAGGACGCTCAGGACCACGAGGGCGTCGTCTGTGCTCTTCACCGGGCGATACCGGGAGAGAAGCGCCAGCCAGAGACCCAGCCGCTCCGCCAGGCTTCTCAGTGGCGAGCCTGGCATTGATCCGTACTGGGCTGCAAGACGACTTGCCAAGGCCATCGTGCCCGACCAGAACTCGTTCCAGCCATGGGCGGCATCGCGCATCTCCAATAGGACAGAATCCGGGCAGCGATCGAGGGCGGCCAAGAGCGGCTGCTGCCCCACATCCGGATCCATGAGGAGCCCGAGGGCCGCCTCGACCAAGGCCGCCGTCCCGACTGGCAGCAACGCGCGCCACTCTTCTGGCACCCTGCCGAACCCATCCCGCAGATGGCGCCTAAACTCGCCTCCGACGTCCAGCAGAAGAGCACGGACCCACCCCCTCGCTAAAGGGTGGACAACCACGCGCCGGACGACCTCTGCCATCCCGGCAAGGGTGCCCTCGGGGAGCATCGATGGCTCCGAATCCGTAATCCCGGCCTTCCCCACCTCCTCTATTAGCATCGTGGCCAGCCGGTCCACTCGGCGGAGGGAGGGCTGCTCCTCAGCGGTTCTCCACGACCAGGAAGCGGTGCCCATCTCTGCATGGACATGTCGAATCTGCTCCCTGTAGGCCCGGGCCAAGTCGAGCCGGACCTGGGCCAGATCGATGTCCGCGCCGGCCAGCCACAGGCTCAGTCGTTGCCAGGAGTGGGCGTTGACGCCCTGGCCACGCAGTCGGCAGACCTGGAGCACACGTCGGTAAGCGAGCGCGCACCAGAGCTGGGCCGACCCACGTCCTCTGCCCAATGACTGGAACCGTGGAGGCGGAACCAGGCCAGCCCGCCTCCACGCCAGGAGCGTCGCCCTAGTGAGAGGAGCTAGCCCTTTGGACGCCGACCAAGCGTTGGCTCGACGCAGCAATTCTTCGGTCGGCCAGCCCGGGACCCCCGGAGACCCAGATACAGGTGTGATCGCCACGGGCTTGAAGCCTACCATCTGCACTGCTAGGGTGACCGCGGGGCGAGCGCCCCACCGGATCGGGCCCGAATGCCCGAGGAGGTCCCCAAATGGACCGCGACGACCGGCGACGCCTCGGCCTGATCGCAATAGGCGCCTCGGCAGCCCACGCGATCGCCAAGAAGCGGGTACACCCGCTCCACGTTGTCACCGTCCTCATCGGCGTGCTCGGGGGGTTTGGCGACGGCCCCTCTGGGGCCCGTGTCCCGGCCAGAAAGAGGTGAGGTGGTGCTCTGGCATTGGCTTCGGCTCGCGGTGGCCATGTTCGCCTGGATCGGGTTCTTCAAGTCGCCTACCAGACGTGCTCTGGGAGACGCATTGCTCCGGACGATCAGCGCCAGCTAGCGAACCAGCTCTCCACCCGGGTTGACTTCGAGCTCCTGATCGGCGTACACAGCAGCCACCGGGAGCGGCTACCGGCAAAGTCGTTCAAGAGCCGCGGTGGAGTCCCATGCCGCGATCTCCAGGCAGCACTGCTCCCATCCCGCCCGCGTGGGACCTGGAGCACTGCCGGGACGACCAGCTTGCCCAGCGGTACGCCGACCTGCTCGCCTTCGTCTCCTGGCTCCAGAAGCAAGACGTAGGCGTCCCGGCCTGCTGGTATGCCCACGGCTGGCTGGTCCACCGGCTGGCCGCCCTGCAGGCCTGGCGGGTCCGCGCATACGCGCCCGATGCCAACCCCCGAGATGCCGCCGACTGGTGGGCCGTGGGGCTGGCCGCCCTCCAGCGCGACTGTGAGCCGCTGCTCGCCCACCAGGGCCGGCATCCA
The DNA here is from genome assembly GCA_021791455.1 of bacterium. Next base: position 4,493 of record JAJYWM010000412.1, read on the forward strand.
CCGCCGGATGCCCCGTGGGACGACCCGGTCCCCATCCCCGAGTTCGGCGCCTTCGTCCAGGCCCTGGTGCGAGGGAGGGCCGAGCATCCCCCGCCCGCGCCACGAGCGCGTCCGTCTCGGAGAGCCCCACCGTGAGGCCCGTCGCCAGCCGCTGGGGGCCGGTCGTCACCAGGGTCATCGGCTGGCTGCTGGTCCTCGCCTGGGTGGCTCTCCTCGGCTGGTGGATCCACACCGTCTACATCTCCGAAATCATCACCTGGGTCATCCTGACCCTGGTTGGCTGGCGGCTGCGCCCTCTCGCCCGGCGGCTCTGGTGGCGTCACGGCTGGCACTGGCCACTGCCCCCGGCTCCTCCTCCCGGCCCCCCTCCCTCCTTCCGGATCTGCTGCGGCCGTGACCCCAGGGGTTGGGTCAGCGCGCCACCCCAGGTCGCGACCCTGGTCCTGGGGCCGCCCCGCAGCGGCAAGACCCGCGGCCTGATCATCCCCAACGTCGCCGCCTGGGAGGGTCCGGTCCTGGCCACCACCACCCGCCGCGACGTCCCCGACGCCACCTGCGCCCGGCGCGCCCAGATGGGGACCGTCTGGGTCTTCGACCCCCTCGGCGTGGTGGATCCCCTGCCTCCCCAAGCCCGGCGGCTGGTCTGGTCCCCCCTGCGCGGCTGCCGCGACTGGGACACCGCCCGCCAGCGGGCCGAGGCGCTCGCCGTCGACACCGGCCGGGGCGTCGAGGACGCCAGCCACTGGCGGACCCGGGCCACCCAGCTCCTGGCCGTCCTCCTCCACGCCGCCGCCCTGGAGGACCGCTCCATGGCGACCGTCTGCGCCTGGGCCCACGCCAAGCGCTCAGAGCCCGCCCAGGCCTTCTGCCAGAAGGCGGAGAGCCAGGCCGCCCTGGCCCTCTTGCAGGGGCTGCTGCGCACCCCCGACAGGGAGCGCGGCAGCATCTGGTCGGCGCTGCAGGGGATGCTATCCCCCTTCGACACTACCAGGGTCTGCCAGGCCGCCGATGCCACCCCCGAGTTCCCCTTCCTGCCCGACGAGTTCTTCTCCGGCCCCAACACCGTCTACGTCGTCTCCCCCTCCGACGCCGCCACCGACGGGGCCCCTCTGGTCGTGGGCCTGGTGGAGGAGCTGCGCCTGGCCGCCCTGCGCATCTCCGGCCCCAGCGGCGCCCTCCCCATCCCCTGGCTGCTCGCCCTCGACGAGGTGGCCACCATCTGCCCGCTGCCCGTCCTCCCCCGCCTGCTGGCCGAGGGCGGCGGCCGCAACCTGGTCACCCTGATAGCCATGCAGGACCTCCGCCAGGCCGCCGCCCGCTGGACCCCCGCCGGGGCCCAGAGCTTCCTCACCCTGGCCGGAGCCAAGGTGGTCCTCCCCGGCTACGCCGACGCCGACACCCTGCAGCAGCTGGAGACCCTGGTGGGCCGCCACCTGGTCTCCCTCACCACGACCACCTCCTCCCGCACCAGGCGCCATGACCAGCGCCACGACGACGAGACTGAGAGCACCTCCCAGAGCTTCGTGGAGCAGCCCCGCCTCCCCGCCTCCGCCTGGCGCGGCGGGTACCCGGGCTCCGCCTGGGTCCTCATCGGCGCCGGCGAGCCCCAGCAGATAGCCCTCATAGACCCGGAGCGCACTCAGCCCTTCGCTGGCTGGCTGCGGCCCGCTGAGGAGGCCCCACAGCCGGTGGAAGCGGCTACGCTCCCCCAGCCGTGACCGCCGACCGCGCCGTCCCTGCAATCGCGATCGCCAAGCGGACCGCGGCGCTGCTCCGTGACGCCCGCTCGGTCCAGCGGCGGCTGGACACCCTGGCGACGACTGCGCTCGCCACTGACGACCCCAGCCTGCCCCAGATCGACGTGGCCAGAGAGGCGGTGCAGCAGCTCGTGGTCGAGCTCACCTACCGGGAGCGGGACGAGCAGCGAAGAGCCAAGGCAGGGCGCCGGATCCGCTGAGCCGGCCAAACCCGGCCGCTGCAGCAGGGAGCCCGCTCCTGGCTACCCCGTCGTGTCGAGGAGTTCCACCGCGAACCCGCTCTGAGCCGCGTTCCGCGCCAGTGGCCCGTCGAAAGTCCACAGCACCGCCTGCAACTGCTCCGCCAGCGCCAGATAAGCGGCGTCGTAGGCGCTCCGCCGCCCCAGCTGGCGGGCGATCTCCACCACCCGCGGGACCGTCTCTTGGAGAAGGTGGTACGTCACGGGGAGTGCCCGCACGGTCGACCACACCGGCCCGACCCGCTCCGCAGGCAGCTTCCCCGCCTCGACCAGCCTGGTCAGGCTGCTCGCGAACTCGTAAGGGAGCAACGCCGGGGCATGCAGCGTCTCGCCGGCATCCGCCCACCCCTGCAGCGCACTCTGAGCCCGGGTCCGCCTCGGGTCGCCCGTGGCCGCCACCACCAGGACGTTCGCGTCCACCACGACGGCCACCTACTCGGCCAACCGACCCTCGAGCGCCTCCCGACTCTGCCGGGACACCGCGACCGCATCCACCGGGGGCAGATCGGCCGTCAAGGCCTGTGACGAGGATCGGTACAGAATCCTGAACGAGCAGGTGACTGCATTGCCATCCGGCACCAGACTGAAGTCAGGCGGGGGCTGAAGAGGGGGAGGCAAACCCTCAGCCGTTGCTCCGCAGATCAAGCATCAGTTTGGCGTCGACGGCTGCTCCGATGGCCTTCCGCAGCACCCTCTTGTGCTCAACGTCGATTCGATGCCGGGACTGCTCGACTGCTCGACTGCTCGGCGAGCGTGAGCGGGGCCGTCCTTCGTCTCGATGAGAAGAGCCATCTCATGGCGGACCCCTTCGTCCTCCAACGTGGCGAGGGCTTGATCACGTTGTGGGCCACCGACTTGCCCCAGCAAATCGCACAGCAAATCGAGGTGTTCCGGGTGCACGCGGCGGATCGGGACTGGAGCATCTTCGGCCTCCTCAGGGGCCGTTACCGGCGGATCCTCGGCCGGTCTCGACCAGGTGGAAGAACTCGACGACGACGAGTTCGGTGTCGCTCAAGGACTCCTGCGAGCTTCTCTCTGCACCGCTCGACGGGGTGGACGCCCAGAATGCCCGGTGAGCCTGCTCCCAGTCGGCCACCGACTCGAACCCCTCGCCCTCAGCCAGGGCGATGCTCAGATCAATGTCCCTGAGCGCCACCGTTCGTACTTCAACGGTCTCGACGACCCCGCGAGATCGACCGGAGCTGTCGACCAAGACGAGTCGCTCCCCGGCTCTGGGCAGTGGCTCGTTCTCCTCGTAATCGCGGAGCAAGGAAGAGGTGGCCGTCTTCTCACCCCGCAGAACGGCTTCGACGAGGCGATCACCGAGGCCGCCGTCCCCATCGTGGCCGAACCGCATCTTGCCCAATTCAGCCTGATGGCCTTGGTCAGACCCGTTCATGAGCCCGCCTCCCGCGACCGCCGCCACGCCCCCAACTCGGCATCGGCGGTGGCGTCTGCCTGCTCGGCGTACCGGAGGGTGGTCTGGAGGTTGCGGTGCCCGAGGCGCTTGCGGATAGTGGGCAGGCTGACCCCGCCGTTGATCAGCTCGGTGGCATGGCCATGGCGGAGCTGGTGGATGGTGGCAGTGACTCCCGCCTTGGCGCAGTAGGTGGCCCAATGTTCTTGGACCGTCGAGTAGCGCAGTGGGCCGCCCACCCCGTTCTTCTCGGCCCGGAACAGCGGGCCGTGCCGGTAGCTGGTCTCCTTCAGGTGGCGCTTGATCTGGGCCACCAGGCGGGGGTCGTCCAGCAGCAAGGTCCGCCGCCGTCCCCCCTTGCCGAGCACGTGGAGACGCTCGTCGTCTGGGGCAAGGGCGATGTCGTCCACATGGAGCGCCAGCGCCTCACCCACCCGCAGGCCGGTCTCGGCCAGGAGCCGGAACAACAGCCGATCCCGGCTCCTGCCCCGGGGGATGGCGCCCAGGATGGCCTCCACCTGCTCTTTGGCCAGGCCCCGGGGTTCGGGGGGCTCCAGGTGGACCCGGTCCAGCTTGGACATGGGATCTGCGTCGATCAGGTCGTTGCGGTAGGCCCAACGCAGGAAGCTGGCGAGGGACGCCTCGCGGCGGGCCCGAGTGGCCGGGGCCAGATGAACCAGGGTGGCGAAGTGGGACCGGAGCGCCTGGGGGGTGATCTCGCCCAGCTCGCCGGCGAAGTGCTGGGAGAAGGAGGCCAGGTCGCCACGATAGGCGCGGAGGGTGGCCGGGGAGCGGTTGGCGTGGCCGAGGTCAGCGAGAAAGGCCCCCACGGCGTCCGACAGCTTGGGGCTCGGGGCACCCTCGATGGCGGTGCTGGGGCTCACGGGCGACTGGTTCCGGTGATAACGATGACTTCAGCCTTCCTCGGGACTCGGCACTCGTGCTGGTCAGTGGCTCGCGGTTGGCCAGGTTCCTGGGATAACGATACTTCTCCCAGGAACAGAGGGGGGATCGCGTGCCCGTCGTGGTGGATCCGGCTGACCTGTCCGGCTACGCCCGGTTCCCGGCCGACGTCGGGCGGGACTGGCTCGGCCGATGGTGCCACCTGAGCGACGCCGACGTCACCCAGGCTCGCCGGCAGGCCGGGGACGTGACGCGCCTGGGGTTCGCCGTCCAGATCGCCACGGTGCGGGCCATCGGCACCTTTCTCCCTGACCCGACCGCTGTCCCGCCCCCGGTGGTGGCCTCGGTGGCCCGCCAGCTCGACATCGCCGATCCCGGAATCCTTGCTGGCTACGCCAAGCTGGCCGTGCGCTGGAGGCACACCTCGGAGATCCGCCGCCGTTACGGCTACCGGGACTTCGCCAGCCAACCCGGCCACTTCTTCCTGGTGCTGTGGCTCTACCGCCAGGCCTGGGCCGACGACCTCGGCCCTTCGGCCCTGTTCCGGGCTGCCCATCGCCGTCTTCTGGCCGACCGGGTGCTCCTGCCCGGCGAGCAGGTGCTGGGCCGCCTGGTGGCTGGTATCCGGGAGCGGGCCACCCGCCGGCTCTGGGCCCGGCTTGCCAGCACGGCCTCACCTGAGCTGCGCGCACGCTTGGAGGACCTGCTGGTGGTGCCAGAAGGGCGCCGACGCTCGGAGCTGGACCGGCTCCGACGCCCGCCGTTCAGCCCGACCATCACCGGGCTGGTCCAGGCCCTGGAACGCCTTGTCGAGGTGCGGGCCCTCGGTGCTGGGGACCTCGACCTGTCCCGCCTGCCGTCCCGGCGGATGGGCGCCCTGGCTCGCTACGCCGACCAGGCCTGGGCCACCCAGCTGGCCGACCTGGCCCCCGAACGACGGACCGCCACCCTGGTGGCGTTCGCCTACGTCCTCACGCCGAGTGCCCGTGACGACGTGATCGACATCTTCGACGTGGTCTTCGGGGACCTGCAGCGCTCGGCCACCGTCCGGGGCCAGCGGCGGCGGGCCGGGGAGCTGCGGGACTACGACAAGGCGGTGGCGAGCTGCACGCCGCCATGCAGGTCCTCCTCGAAGCTCTGGACGAGGGCGAGCAGGCCATCGCCGCGGCCCTCGGGGCGCTCCGCCAGGACCGGGGCCGGATCGAGCGGGCCCTCGGGACGGTGACCGCCCTCACGCGCCCGCCAGCCGACCCCTTCCACGAGCGGCTGGTGGCCTGCTACCCTCAGCTCCGCCGGTTCCTCCCGACCCTGATCGAGGCCATCCCCTTCGAGTGTACCGACGCTGCCCGTCCCGTGCTCGACGCCTACCAGGCGCTGGGGACCTGGCTGGCCGAGCGGCCCCGCACCACTCGCCTGCCCGAAGACGAGGTGCCGCTCGACGCGGTCAACGCCTCCTGGGAGCCCCATGTGAGGGACCGTGAGGACGGCACCGTCAACCGAGCGGCCTACGCCTGCTGCGTGCTGGACCAGCTCCGCACCCGCCTGCGGCGCCGGGACGTCTACGTCCCGCGCAGCACCCGTTGGGGCGATCCCCGAGCCGAGCTGCTCGCCCCTGAGGTCTGGGAACAGCAGCGTGAGCGAACCTGTGAGGACCTGGCCCTGAACGCCGACGCCGACGCGGCGGTCGCCGAGCTCGCCCGGGCCCTCGATGCCGCCTGGCGGCGCACGGCCGGGGGACTTCCCTCCAACCCCGACCTGCGCATCGAGGAACGGGACGGCCACGACGAGATCGTGATGAGCCCCCTCGATGCCGTCGACGAGCCAGCCTCGCTCGCGAAGCTCCGCAGCTCGGTCGAGGCGCTCCTGCCCGAGGTCGAGATCGCCGATGTCCCCCTCGAAGTGCATGGCTGGACCGGGTTCCTCGACGAGTTCACTCACATCAGCGGCACCCAGGGCCGGGCCAGCAATCTCATCGAGTCCGTGTCAGCCCTCCTCGTGTCGGAGGCCTGCAACGTCGGGCTCACCCCGGTCAGCGACGAGAGCCACCCGCCCCTGTCCCGGGACCGGCTGAACTGGGTGGCCCAGAACTACCTCCGATCCGCGACCCTCGCCGCCGCCAACACCCGCCTGGTCGACTACCACGCCCGGCTGGCCCTGGCCAACGCGTGGGGCGGTGGGGAGATGGCCTCGGCCGATGGGATGCGCTTCGTCATCCCCGTCTCCACCATCCACGCCGCCTACAACCCCCGCTATTTCGGTCGCCAGCGGGGCTCCACGCTATACACCTGGATGGCCGACACCCACGCCTCGTTCCACCAGACCCTGATCCCGGGCACTCAACGGGACAGCCTCTGGGCTCTCGATGGGCTCATGGCCAACCAGACGGTGGTCAGGCCCGAGACCGTGTCCACCGACACCGCCGGGGCCTCCGAGATCGTGTTCGCCCTGTCTTGGGCGCTGGGATTCCGCTACGCCCCACGCCTCGCCGACCTGCCTGACCAGCGTCTGTGGCGCATCGACCCGACCGCTCACTACGGGACCCTGGACAGCCTGGCCCGTCACCGCATCAACACCGGGCTGATCACCGGCCAATGGGACCAGATCTGCAGGTTGGCCGCCTCGTTGGAGGCACGCACCGTCACCCCCTCGGCCATCCTCCGGTCCCTGCAGCGGGATCCCAGCCCCTCCAGTCTGGCCCGGGCGCTCGGTGAGCTGGGCAGGGTGATCAAGACGCTACACATCCTGGACTACTGCCTGGACCACGAGTACAGACGGGCCATCCACCATCTGCTCAACCGGGGCGAGGCCCGCAACAGCCTGGCCAGGGACGTGTTCCACGGCCACCGGGGCCAAGTCCGTCGTCACTACCAGGTCGATCAGGAGAACCAGCTCGACGCCCTCGGCCTCATGGCCAACATCCTGGTGCTATGGCAGACCGTGTACATCCAGGCCGCCCTCGACCATCTCGCCGCCAACGGGTACCAGGCCAACCCGGCCGACATCGTCAGGCTCTCCCCCCTCGGCCACCCCACGATCAACCTCCAGGGGCGCTACCAACCCACCAGCCGCGCACCCACAGGTCGCCTTCGTCCCCTGCGCACGGTCGACTGACCTCCCACGTTCAGGATCCTGTACCGATCCTCGTCACAG
>JAJYWM010000197.1 GCA_021791455.1 bacterium
GGGTCGACACCCCACAGTCTGCAGCCATCAACCACCGCGCGCGTTCACGGTAAGGAACCCACTCGCGGTTGAAGAACACATGAGAATCGGTTAAGCCCAACTCATCGGAGAGCTGTTGTGCGCGCGTCGGCATCCACATTTTCTCGGGAATGGCGGGGTTAGGGTGCCCCGTAGACATGAAGATGAGTTTGACTGTTGGGCACGTCCGCGCGGCGTCGCCGATAGCTTCGATCAGCGTAAGCGGATCGAACCAGTTGTAAATGCCTCCTCCCCACACGAGTACCACATCATCGGGAGAGAGGTTCCCGACCGGGAGCCCGCGGTCGCTGGGAACAGGGTCCGGAGGCGCGCCGGGCAGTCCAAAGGGGACTACGTCTATGAGCTGTCGCAGCGAATTGTCTTGCGCCCAAACGCTGGGATTTATGCGACCTGACTGTAAGAGTGCGCCCAGCCAGAGATCGCGTTGGATCTCGCTAGCGCATAGAAAGAAGTCTCCAGCTCGGAGCAGCTCAGTCAGCACCTTGCGGACCTCCCTGCTCTCGTGGTGCTGCTGAGCCTGGGTTTGATGCGCTTCTTGTTCGAGGAGAGCTAGGGGAAAGGGGTCGTACAAGTCGATGACGAGAGGGACCGGCGTGCTGAGCAAGGACGGGTACCGCACGAGCGCGATGCCTTCAAGGAGGATGACGTCTTGGGTTCGAGCCAGCCGATCGAACTGGGTCGGGCTTGGATGGAGAGCAACGTCGAACAAGTCTGTCGCTAACCTTGTATTCCCCACCCCTACCAACGTTACGGTGTGCCCAGCCTGGGTCAGCACTCTTCCAATTTCCAGGCACCGTATTCCCGGCCCGGCCATTCGCTCAGCCACGACGTCGTTGGCGACAATAAGGATGCGTCCCATGAACCCACCTTAGCAGGCCCCCTTTAGCTGAGATGAGCTTAGTTACCCCGAATCCACCGAGTAGGTCAGTAGGTCGTGCCGTGGCTGGGGAGGCGAGCTTCGCCGGCGGTCCCCTTGAGGTTGCTGGTCAGGTCTCCCAAGTTGGCGTGGGCGTGGGGGCCTGCGTCCGGTCCCAGGCTAGTACCGTCCAGCCCGTGACCAGAGGGTGGTCGCCGAACTCGGAGGGGAGGGTCGGCTGGGTGTGCGGGTCGGTCGCTTCCGGGCACCGCCAGCTGCACATTTGTCCCCTGCTGCCCGAAGGCAATACAGGGAGCCTCGGGCACGTCGGCCCGGGAGACGGGCTGGCCATCTTGGCCCACGCCGAGCAGCGCAGACCGTCGCGACCACAGCCCCCCAGCACCTGGCGTCGGTGCAAGGCGGAAGTTGGTTCGCATTGTGACCCGGACGGTGGTACCGCTACGCTCGCAGCTTCGTTCGCCTGGTCGCCTGAAAGCCCGCTCCCGCCGCCGCGATATCTGCCAATCCGGCCTCACCTTGCCCAAAAGACACGGCTAACTCCCTGGCTTCATGATCTCCCGACCCGTCCAGCGCCCGTTCCCCGCCTCACTTGCCTTCTGCCCGCCGACCGTCCACCTCCCTCCAAGCCCCCTTGTCGCGACTTTGCGGGAGGCTCAACCTGGGTGGGCCACCCCCATCGGATCGGTTGATTCCGGCTCAAGGGAAGATGGGTAGTGCAACCTTGCAGCTGCAGGCCCGGCACGCTCCGAATTCCGATTGCTCTGCCCGATCTCTGGCACCGGGCTTCCACAGTCGCCGGAGGCTCATCGTCCCACTCGCGACCACCGCAGACGCGGGCCACCTCGGTGGTGGCTGCTTCTTCTACAGCCGCTCCTCCACGGGGTCACGAACGTCAGACGGGGCGCATAGCCTGGGGCAGATCGATGCGGGTCTTGTCTCCCCACCCATGCAGGCCATCCGAGCCGCTCGCCGTCCGCGTCGCTAAACTGGAACATGACAGCGTCGTCCGGCCGCCAGCGCCCAAGTTGGCGGTACTCGAGAAAAAGGAGGGACTGCCCATGCCCGATGATATACAGCCGACTCTCACCCTTGAGGGTGCGGACTGAGGATCTCGGCGGGGACCTGAACCCAAGGAGGCGCTGATCAAAAGGAGTTCGGGCTGGCCTGTGGCGAGCCTGAGTCCTCGGGCCTTCGAGCGGGGTCCTTGTTTGAGCACCCGATGAGGGGGCCGGAATGATTCCGGCCCCCTCATTTTTCTATGGGGTAGCATGGAGGTATGCCAGAGGCAACGACCCCTGTCGATGACGAGCTCTTCCGGGAGATCCTGCTCGACCACTACCGCCACCCCCGGCATCGGGGAGAGGTGGAGGCGCCGGACACCACGACTCACGGGCACAATCCCCTCTGTGGAGATGAGGTTGACATCAGCCTTCGCCTGGAGGATGGCCGGCTGGCCGCGATCGGATTCGAGGGTCAGGGATGCTCGATCTCGATGGCCGCAGCCTCGATGATGGCAGAGGAGGTGGACGGCAAACCGCTGTCCGAGGTCCGCGACCTCATTGGTCGCTTCAGGGGCCTTGTGGTCGAGGGCCGGGATCCCGCCGACCTCGGAGACCTAGGAGATCTCGAGGCTCTCGCCGGAGTGAGGCAGTACGTGGCACGGATCAAGTGCGCCATGTTGCCGTGGACCGCCCTGGAGGCGGGCCTGGAGGAGGCCAATGGCTGAGGAGCTACGCGGCGCCCCGAGCGCTGAGTCGTCCGGAACCGAGAGCCCAGGAGCGGTGCTGAGGGCTGAGGACGTCGAGGATGCCCTGCGTGAGGTGATCGACCCCGAGTTGGGGTTGGACATCGTGAGCCTGGGCCTCATCTATGGTGTGGACGTCAAGGAGGATGGTGACACCAACGTGCGGATGACGCTCACCAGCCCATACTGTCCGCTTGGCCCCATGATCGAGTCCCAGGTGCACTCGGCGACCCAGTTTCTGCCCGGCATCAAGGACGTCACCGTGGAGCTGGTCTGGGATCCTCCGTGGGATCCCCGCACCATGGCGAGCGACGAGGTGAAGCTGGAGTTGGGACTCTACTGAGCGGATCGGGTCTCGCCGGGACCCCCCACCAACCTCCAGGTCGCGGGAAACAGGCCCATGGCGACCAGTGCCTTGAGAGCGTCCCCCAGCAAGAATGGAGCGACCCCGAGCGAAATCGCTGAGGCCGCACTGAGGTGGAGGTCCACCGCCAGCCAGGTCGCTCCAAAGCAATAGATGACCAGGTTGCCGGCAACCATAGCCGCCAGCACCGTCAGAGGTCGCCTGTCGAAGCGCATCGAGGCGAGCCGGCCGAGAGCCGAAGCAGCGAAGACGAATCCCACGACGTAGCCGAAGCTGGGGGTCGCCAGGGCGGCCCACCCCCCCGCCCCCTGGGCGAACCAGGGAACTCCCGCCAGCCCAACCGCCAGGTACAGCAAAGTGCCTGCCAAGGCCCTTCTGGTTCCCACGGCCATCCCGCCCAGCAGGACCGCGAAGGTCTGCCCCGTGATCGGCACCGGGGTGAACGGCAGCCTGATCGCCAGTTGGGCGAACAGGCCGATGGCAGCGGCGAATCCCACCACGACCAGAAGGTCCCGGACCCTCTCGCCGGGAATGAGGTCGGAAAGGACCGGGGCGTCGGTTGTGCGTGCGGCGGCTACATCAAGCATGGCGGGGACGCTACCGAGACCGGGGGGCCTGTGTCAAACGCGAGTGGCGCTTGAGTTGGGGTTGCTGTGCCATCGAGCCTGCAGCGACCGGCAGCGCTTGGGCCGGCTGCTGGATTGACGGGCTACGCTTCCTGGACCATGAAGCATCCCGCGGCTCTGCCACTTCAACCCGCCGCCCGCGACAGGCTGGAGCGATACCTGGACCTCCTGTACGAGGTTGGCGCGAGCCACAATCTCACTCGGGTGCCCAGGCAGGACGCCTGGCAGCGCCACATCGAGGAGTCTCTCAGCCTACTTCCACTACACCATTGGTCTGCGGACGAGGTGATCCTTGACCTCGGCAGCGGGGGAGGCGTTCCGGGCATCCCACTGGCCATCGCGGTGCCCCAGGTGCGCGTGCTCCTGCTCGAACGCAACCTCACCAAGGCTGCATTTCTGGAGCGCTGCAGGGTGGAGTTGGGGCTCGATCAAGTCGAGGTTGTGGCCCGCAACGCCGAGGAAGTGGCCCGCGAGAAGCCCCATCCCCGGGTGGACATCCTCGTGTCGCGCGCGGCGGCCCCGCCCGCCCGCCTGATACCTCTAACCGCGCCGTTTCTAAATTCCAGTGGCCTGGCCCTGCTCATGGTCGGCCAGTCAGTGAGGATTTCCCTCGATCTTCGGACCCTATGCCGCCGCCACCATCTGACGGATCCTGAGATCGTGGATACCGGGCTGACCAGGATCCTGATGGTCAGGAAGAGCCCTTGACGAGCTGGCCGCCGCGCCAGACGGCCATGGCCCGGAGCCCTGGCTCCCAGGCGAAGGCGCCCTCGTGGTCGGCATCCCACATCGTGAGATCGGCCAGCATCCCATCCTCGATTAGGCCCCGGTCGTGCAGCTGAAGGGAGCGGGCCCCGCCCCAGGTCGCTGCCGTTACGGCCTCATCGACCGTCATCTTGAATTCACAAACCGCCAGATACACAACCAGGCTCATGCTTGTGGTCCCGGAGGTTCCGGGGTTGTGGTCGGTCCCCAGCGCGATCGGGACGCCTCTCTCGATGAGCGAGCGGGCCGGTGGAAGCTGACCCATGTTCAGCGCCGTTACCGGGCACAGGGTGGCTGTGCAACCAGCGCGCTTCAGAGCGGTGATCTCCGCATCCCCGATTCTCAGCAGATGGTCGGCGGAGGCAACCCCAAGCTCCGCGGCGAGGTGCGACCCACCGGTGAGCGCGATCTCGTCGGCGTGGATCCGAAGTCCAAGACCGGCCCTGCGACCGGCGAGGAGAATGGCTCTAGCCTCATCGACTGAGAATGCGCCCTGGTCGCAGAAGACATCACAGAACTGGGCACCCGCGCCTGCTGCCTCCTCAGACCAACTCTCGACCTCCCGCACGAACGAGTCCCGGTCGTCCCTGAACTCAGCGGGCAGCTCATGGGCACCCAAAAAGGTCACGCACAGCCGGGGGAGGGACGGATCGGCAGAGAGGGCCGCCATGAGCCTCACCGCCTCGATCTCGCCGGTGTGGTTGAGCCAGTAGCCACTCTTGGCCTCAAGGGTCGTAGTCCCCTGCTCCAGCCATCTAGAAAAGCGAGACCTGGCTCCCTCTTGCAGAACTTCGATAGGGGTATCCCTGGTGGAAGCGACGGTGGCGTTGATCCCACCACCCAAGCTGGCGATCTCGGAGTAGGAGGCGCCCGCCGCCCGCCTGGCCACCTCCTCCAAACGGGGGGCGGCATAGACGGGGTGGGTGTGGGCGTCTATCAGACCGGGGGTGACCAGCGCTCCCCGGCAGTCGAAGGAGTCATCGGCCCCCCGCCCGGTGCCGGCCGGGACGACGGCGGCGATCCTCTCCCCATCGATGAGGACGTCCACGTCGCGCCGCACCTCGTGCCCTGGGGTGAAGAGACGGCCCACGTTGCGAAGCGCCTTCACGCCGACTCCACTTGGGAAAGCGCCTGGCTCAGGAGGGAGCCGGCGGTGCCCAGGCGCAGATGGATCCCGTCCTGCACCAGCAGCTGCCCGTCAACGACCACGGTCGTCACGTCGGATGGCGCCGCCGCGAACACGACGCGCGAGATCAGGTCGTTGAGCCCCGGCCCAGCCAGTCGGGTGCTCTCGAGATCCAGGCTAACGAAATCCGCCTTGGCCCCGACCCTCAGCTCTCCGGCATCCCATCCCAGGGCCCGCGCACCCCCTGCGGTCGCGGCCTTCAGCAGATCCCCCGCCGAATGCAGCCCCCGCCTTTTGGTCACCAGACGCTGGTCTAGCTCCACCGCGCGAGCCTCCTCGAACAGGTCGACCAGGGAGTTGCTGTCCGTCCCCAGGCAGAGAGGACTTCCGGCCGAGCTGAGCTCGAGGGCGCGGCACACCCCGTCCGCCAGCTCCCGCTCCGTAGTGGGACAGACGCAGATGGCCGTCCCCGACTCCCCAAGCAACCGCACATCCTCCGGAGTCAGGTGGATCGCGTGCACCGCGGTCGTCTGCGGCCCGAGCAGCCCGAGTCCCCACAGCAGGGCCGTCGGGGTCTTGCCGGTCGCCGTGAGGCAGGCCTCGTTCTCGGCTGTCTGCTCGGACAGGTGCAGGTGCAGAGGCGCCCTTCTCTCCTCGGCCCAGCCGGCCACCACCGAGAGGGAATCTTCGTCCAGCGCTCGCACGCTGTGAGCGGCGGCTCCGACGATGAGCCGGCTGCTTGGCTCGATCCGGTTCACGCGGTCCACCCAGGCCCTGGCGCTCCCATCCGAGAATCGCGCCGCCGGCCCCTCCAGGCTGTCGCCCTGAAAGCCAGGGCGCAGGTAGCAGGTGTCGAGGAGGGTCAGCCTGATGCCGGCCTCATCGGCTGCAGAGATCAGGGCGGCCTCCATCTCCCCATGCGAGTACGGCTGCCCTCCACGTTGGTGGTGGAGGTAGTGGAACTCGCCGACCGTGGTTATCCCCGCCAGCACCATCTCGGCAAAGACCGCCAGCGCCAGGCGGTGATAGCTGTCCGGGGTGAGCGAGTGCGCCAGCTGGTACATCCGCTGGCGCCAGCTCCAGAAGTCGGCTGCGGACGGGTCTTCGGTGCGGCCCCGCAGCGCCCGGTGAAAGCAGTGGGAGTGAGCGTTGCAGAGTCCAGGGATGGTGAGGCCCGAGCAGACCACGGCCTCTCTCGGGGTGGGTTGGTCAAGCAGAGGTTCCATCCGCTCGATGACCCCAGCGGACTCCTGCAGCAGAACTCGGCGCTCCAGCCCCCTGCCGGTCCAGGCCAGCTCCAGAAGGAAGGCTCCCATCAAGCCTCCGTCATCGGGATCCTGAGGCCGCGCTCGGCGGCGACATTCACCGCCGACTCATAGCCCGCGTCGGCATGGCGCATGACGCCGGTGCCGGGGTCGTTGGTGAGGCACCGGGAGAGCTTAAGGGCGGCCTGGTCGGTGCCGTCCGCCAGCGCCACCAGCCCGGAGTGGATCGACCTCCCGATCCCAACTCCACCGCCGTGGTGGATGGAGACCCAGGTGGCGCCGCTAGAGGTGTTGAGCAGGGCATTGAGCAGAGGCCAGTCCGCGATTGCGTCGCTGCCGTCTCGCATGCCCTCGGTCTCCCGGTACGGCGATGCCACCGAGCCGGAGTCCAGATGGTCGCGGCCGATCACGATCGGGGCGCTCACCCTCCCGCTCGCGACCAGGTCGTTGAAGCGCCCACCCAGCCGATCGCGCTCCCTGTACCCGAGCCAGCAGATCCGCGCCGGCAGCCCCTGGAAGGCGACCCGATCCTCCGCCATGCGGATCCAGCGGGCAAGTGACTCGTGCTCCGGAAACTCGTCCATGACGGCCTGGTCGGTCACCAGGATGTCGTTGGGATCCCCGCTCAGCGCGGCCCATCTGAACGGGCCTCTGCCCTCACAGAACAGGGGCCTGATGTAGGCGGGGACGAACCCGGGATAGTCAAAGGCGCGCTCGTAGCCGCCCAGCTGGGCCTCAGCTCGCAGGCTGTTGCCGTAGTCGAACACCTCGGCACCATGGTCCATCAGCCGAACCAGCGCCTCCACGTGACCGGCGATGCTGTGACGGCTCCTCCTGATGTAGTCGTCAGGGTCCTCCAGCCGGAGGTCCGCCGCCTCTCCCAGGGTCAGCCCCGCCGGCAGGTACATGAGAGGATCGTGGGCTGGCGTCTGATCGGTCGCGATGTCGACCGCAAACCCCCTGGCGACGATCTCGGGGACCACCTCGGCGGCATTTCCCAGGATCCCGATCGACACCGCTCGCCGCTCCTTCCTGGCCGTGTCGGCCTGCTCCAGAGCGGAGTCCAGGTCGGGCGCCCACTGATCAAGGTAGCGGTGCTGAATCCGCCGCTCGATCCGCTCCGGGTCGATCTCGACGCAGAGTGCCACGCCACCGTTCATGGTGACGGCCAGCGGCTGAGCCCCTCCCATGCCGCCCAGACCTGCCGTCAGGGTGACGGTTCCCTCCAACGATCCGCCGAAACGTTTCGCCGCCACTGCGGCGAACGTCTCGTAGGTGCCCTGGAGGATCCCCTGGGTGCCGATGTAGATCCAGGACCCTGCGGTCATCTGCCCGTACATCGTGAGGCCCTCCGCCTCCAAGCGGCGGAACTCCTCCGGGGTCGCCCAGTTGGGTACCAGGTTGGCGTTGGCGATGAGAACCCGAGGGGCCCACTCGTGGGTGCGGAAGACGCCCACTGGCTTTCCCGACTGCACCAGGAGGGTCTCGTCGCCCTCCAGGGACTTGAGGGTGCGGATGATGGCGTCGAAAGCATCCCAGGAGCGGGCGGCCCTGCCTGATCCGCCGTAGACGATCAGCTGGTCCGGGTGCTCGGCCACCTCGGGGTCGAGATTGTTCATGAGCATCCGCATGGCCGCCTCCTGGGGCCAGCCCTTGCAGGTTATCGCCGTGCCCCTGGGGGCCTTGACCGGGCGGGGCCCAGCCTTGCTCTTGGCCATGTCAGTCCCTCTTCACTTGCTCATCCGACCCTGCGCGATGGCGCCCGAGTCCCTCAGGATCGGGACCACGCGTTCGACTGTCCAATCCAGCAGGGAGACGGCGGCCGCCTCGGCCTCGGCCCCGGCACCCTTGATGCAGGCGCTGCAGAAGGCCCACTGCTGGTCCAGGTCCTCCAGCACCGTCATGCCCCCGGCCAGCGCCAGGCGAAAGTAGCGCTCGGCCCGCCGGCGGAAGGAGCGGATCTCGGCCAGCATCAGCCGATGATGGCTCGCCTGGTAGCAGAGATCGTGCATCTCCCATTCCGCCTCCAGGTACCGGTCGAGATCCGGCTCCCCGGAGGCGACGGCCAGATCCAGCCCCAACGCCAGCTCCCGCATGCGCAGGCGCTCGCTCTCACTCATGAGCTCAGCCCCAAGGCGTGCCGCAGCGCCCTCCAGACAACGCCTCACCGCGTAGATATCCTGGAAGTCGGACAGCGAGAGCGGGGCCACGGTTGCGCCCCGCCTTCCCTCCTGAACCACCAGCCCGTCGGCGCTGAGCCGCTCCAGTGCCATCCGCACCGGGGTCGTGCTGACCCCCAGCTCGGCCGCGAGGGTGTTCAGGCGCAGGGCCTGCCCGGGGGCCATGCCTTGCAGAATCCGGTGCCGCAAGTGATCGTAGACAACCTCCGTCACCGAGGTGATGGAGAGCAGGGGAGCCAGCGGACTCTCCTTCGATGTCGCGGCCGCCGCAGCCCCCAAGTCCACTTCCTCCACCCTAGCCGTGCTCGCACCGAGTTATAGCACACCGGCCGTCTATCTGGGTCAAATGCTAAAGATTAAAAATCACAGACTGCTCCAGCGTAGAAGACATCCGAGGGATGTGCGCGTCAAGGACCGGAGTCCTGGCGGGCGCCGCCGGCCCACCGGGTCGTTCCGGGGTCAGAGCCGTGGCTCACCGAGATAGAGGCCCCGAGCCGTTGCGGCTAAGACTCCGCGAGGCGGCGTCGCGAGGCCAGGCCCCGGTGCCGGGACCTGGGCCCGGCACGGGACAAGAAGCTGGGCGGGATCGGTTCAGGCCAGGGGCCCGACCGCCTCCTCTGCCGCCCTCCTGATCTCGCCCCGCATCACCGCGGCGGCGACCGCTTCGAGGTCGGGGGAGGTGAACCGATCCGGGCCCACCCCTCCTCCGAGATGTCGCACCAGCTCCCCGACGGCAACCCCGGCACGCGACGGCTGCAGAGGCGAGCGGAGTTCCAGGCCTCGGGAGGCGGCCAGCAGCTCCACGGCCAGCACTCGGGAGAGGTTGGTCACCACAAGGCGCAGTTTGCGCGCGGCTCCCCAGCCCATCGAGACGTGGTCCTCCTGCATTCCCGAGGTGGGGATGGAGTCCACGCTCGCCGGGGCGGCCAGCCTGCGGTTCTCCGCGACGATCGCGGCCGCCGTGTACTGAGCGATCATGAGCCCCGAGTTGACCCCTGCCTCCAGCGCCAGGAAGGGGGGCAGTCCCTGGGAGCGGGCCGGGTCCAGAATGCGATCGATCCGGCGCTCCGAGATGGCCCCGACCTCGGCCGCCGCGATCGCCAGGAAGTCGCAGGCGAAGGCCACCGGCTCGCCGTGGAAGTTGCCGGTCGACTCCAGGCTCCCGTCCGCCAGCACGACCGGGTTGTCCACTGCGGAGCGCAGCTCGCGGTCCGCGACCTGGCGCGCGAAGGCCACGGTGTCGCGGGCGGCCCCGGCCACCTGAGGTGCGCAGCGGATCGAGTAGGCGTCCTGCACCAGGTGCGCGGACTGGCGGTGCGACTCCAGCACTCCGGACCCCGCCAACAGCCGTCTCAGGTTGGCAGCGCTGCTCGCCTGGCCAGGGTGGGGGCGGATCGTGTGGAGCTCCTCTTTGAACGGGCGATCGGTGCCCAGCAGCGCTTCGGTGCTGAGGGCGGCGGCGACGTCAGCCGTCGCGAGCAGGGTCTCCAGGTCGGCCAGGGCCAAAACCAGCATCCCCAGCATCCCGTCGGTTCCGTTGATGAGGCTGAGCCCGTCCTTTACCTCCAGCCGGATCGGCTCCAGGCCGACCTCCGCAAGGGCGTCGGCGCCGCCGAGCTCCCTGCCGTCCGGCATGGTCGCCCGCCCCTCGCCCAGCAGGACCAGCGACATGTGGGCGAGGGGAGCCAGGTCGCCGCTGGCCCCCAGGGATCCGTGCTCCGGGACGACCGGGGTGACTCCGGCGTTGAGAAGGCCGACTATGGACTGGGCCACGATCGGCCGGTTGCCGCAGTAACCAGTGCAGAGGCTGCGGGCACGCAGCAGCATCATCGCCCGGACCACCTCACGTTCGACCGGCCTGCCCATGCCCGCGGCGTGAGAGCGGATCAGGGCGTGCTGCAGCTCCGAGCGGCGCTGGGGGGCGATCCGGGTGGACGCGAGCAGGCCAAAGCCGGTGGAGACGCCGTACACCGGAGTGGTGAGTTCGCCGGCCGCCTCCACCCGGGAGCGAGCCCGCTGCATCGCCTCCAGGGCCTCCGGGGAGATCTCCACAGGAGCGTCCAGCCGGGCCACACGGCCGACATCCACCGCCGCAACCCCCGAGGTCCCTAGGATCACGGGACGCTCAGCGGTGGTCACGCCGCCCCTCCCCACTCTTGGACAAGCCCTGATCGCACATTGCGGCAACCCCCTTTAGTTGAAGTTCGCTCCATAGTCTGGCAGCCCGGCTCCTCCAGGGCCGGCCCTGGAGCCGATTGGGGCAGCGGGTGCGCTCTGGACCAAGGCGAAGAGCGCGACCCTCAGTGGCATGCCCTCCTGCGGTCGCTCAGCAACGGATCCGTGAGGTCAGAACTTGCGCAGGAATCGAAGGGCGAAGGCGGCGAAGACGAGGACGATCCCGACATTGGCCAGCAGCCGCTCCAGGAACCTGTTCCTGAAGAAGAGGACGTCCGCGGCCACGACGACAATCACCAGGGCTAAGACGTAGAGCGCAATGGCCACCCTGCGGTTCACTCCCTCACCTGTTCAAACCCATCGATCCACCGGTGTCGAAGCGAGGCGCCACTCTTCCCCGGTCGGCATCCGCAGAGCGCCTCAGTTCCCGCGGGCGGACGCCAGCATGGCCAGGGCGGCCGCGACCATGCCCTGGACCCCGATCCCCAGACAATCCTCGTCGATCATGAACTGGCCGTGGTGGTGCTGCCTCACCATCCCCTTCTGCTTGTTGCCCGCTCCGATGAAGAAGAAGGCTCCTGGGGCCTCCTTCTGGTAGGCGGAGAAGTCCTCGGCGCCCAT
>JAJYWM010000105.1 GCA_021791455.1 bacterium
CCCTGGCCGGGGGTGCTCCTGGTTGCCAGGCAGCGCAGCAGGGTCGTCTTGCCGCAGCCGTTGGGCCCGACCAGGGCCAACACCTCACCCTGGCTGACAAGAAGGTTGAGCGGTCCCACGCCCCTCCCGTTCGAGAAGCGCCGCAGGAGATCCCTTGCCTCCAGGACCGGGTGGGACATGGCCTTCAGTTGATGAACTCGATCACCGTGGCCGGGGTTACCTCCACCAACCCGTGCGGCTCGGTGAACGCGACCTGGTATACCAGGATCTTCTGCCCCACCTCGACCTGGTGTCCCACCAGGCGAGCGCGCACCATGTTGCTGATGAAGGACGGGGCGCGTCGGTTGATCTTGCGCAGCACGACCCGGCTCGCCTGGTCGACCGGTCCTGGTGGGAGAATTGGGGCCATGGGGGCAGTGTAGTTGGCCCCGGAGGGGGCGAGGCTCAACACGAAGAGCCTCCAGTGTTGCATATTGCGCTCATGCGTTTGATCCATTGCGCCGACGTCCACCTCGACGCCTCCTTTTCGGGGCTGGGCCTCGCCGCCGCCAGAAGGCGGCGCTGGGCGATCCGGCAGACCTTTCGCAGGGTCGTCGACATGGCCGTGGAGCAGCGGGCGGATGCGCTGACCATCGGCGGTGACCTGTACGAGGATCTGCGTTCCCAGGGCGACACGACGAGATTCCTGCAGCAGGAGTTCGAGAGGGCCTCGTGCCCAGTCCTCATCAGCCCGGGCAATCACGACTACCTGCACCCCGGTTCCCTCTACTCACGCGAGCGCTGGCCCCAGAACGTGCACATCTTCCAAGGCGGCGAGTTCACACCCTACGAGCTCGGGGGGTGGCGGGTGTTCGGGGTGGCTCACCTCAAGCCGAAGGGCACAGGTGATCTCCTGCACAGGTTCAAGGTGCCCAAGGGAGGGCCGGCTGTCGCCCTCTTCCACGGGTCCGAACGGGGCCAGCTGCCGGAGCAGGGTGAGGGTAAGGAGGATCACGCTCCGTTCAGCGAGGACGAGATTCAGAGGAGTGGCTTCCGGTATGCCCTCCTCGGACATTTCCACAAGCCGCGGGTGGGCAGGCTTCTGGTCTATCCCGGAAACCCGGAGCCACTCACCTTCGGAGAGGAGGGGACACGGGGGCCAGCCGTGGTCGAGCTCGACGAGCAGGGTCCACCGCGCGTGGAGATCGTGCCGGTCGGCACCTTCCAACTTGCCGAGATAGAGGTCGACGTGACGGGATGCCAGCACTCGGAGGCGATCGCGGACCGGGTCCTGGGCGCGATACAAGTCCAAGAGGATGGCGATGTGGCGTACCGGGTCAGAGTGACGGGAGAGCTCGCGGCCGGGGTCCGGCTGAGCCGTCAGGAGCTCCTGGAGCGGCTCCGAGTGAATGGGCGCTCGGTCGAGCTCGTGATCTCATGCCGCCCCCAGCTCGACCTGGAACAGCTGCGTCAGGCCCCGGACGCCAGGGGTCAGTTCGTGCGCTCACTCCTGGCCCGCCCTGACTTCGACAGCGAGCTGGTCCAAGCCGCACTGCTGGCTGGCCTAAACGCCCTGCTGGGGGAGGAGCCGGCCCTGCTGTGAACGATGCCAGGAGATGGGGGAGGGACCGGTGAAGATCAACTCGGTCAAGCTGGAGCGTTTCGGCGCTCTGCGCGGCATCTTCAACCTCGACCCCAAGATCACGGTCATCTACGGACCCAATGAATCCGGGAAGAGCACCCTGCACACCGCCCTGCGGGTGGCGCTCGCGGGCGTCGACCTGCCCAGTCGGGGGCGGATGCCCAAGGAGTCGGAGCAGGTCCTGCGCCGCTTCAGGCCCTGGCAGGGGCGCAACTTCACAGTTGAGACGGAGGTGGAGCTGGGCTCCGGACGCTACCGTTTCATACGGGACCTGGAGCAGCCGGACAACTGCCAGGTGACCGACGAGGTCCGTGGCGGAGACGCCACCAATCTCTTCCGCAGGGGTCGGACCGTCGATGTCTCGGTCGCCCTGGGCATGAGCCGGGAGGCGTTCCTCGCCATCTCGACCGTGGCCCAGGACCAGATCCTGGAGATAAGCGGTAGCTCGCTGCAGGCTGACCTGCAGAGGGCCACCTCCACTTCTGGTGCTCACACCAGTGTCCGCGCGGCGCTGGAGCTGCTGAAGAAGTGGCGCCAGGAACACCTCCGCGCCGACCGCACCAGGGAGCGTCCCATGGACAAGCTGGCCACCCGTCTCGACGAGGCCAAGCAGAGGCTCGCCCAGGCGGTGGAGATCCGCCAGAGGTTAGGCGACGAGCTGTCCCAGTTGGAGGAGATACGAGGACGGCTGGAGAGCGCGGAGAAGGTGGCGTCGGAAGCGGAGCTGGCGTGGAAGCTCGCGGAGCTGGCGGAGCTCGACCAGGACCTGATCGCCATCGAAGAGATCGACCACTCGCTCGGGGCCATTCCAGACCTCGCGGTCCCCGCCGACCCTGAGGCGGTGAGAGACGCAGCCCTTGGAATCACGCAATTGGCCCAGCAGCTGGCGGAGGCGGAGCAGAAGGTGGCGCAGCTGACGCCGGCTGACCGGGCCCGCGCCAAATTGGCGGCGGAGCTCTCGGTGAGCGAGCTGCAGTACCTTGGCGAGGCCATCGACAGGGCCGTTCCGCCGCTTCCCGCCCAGGCCGGAGGTGCGGCGCGGCTCGAGCTGCTGGACCGCCGTTCTGTTGCCCTGCACCGCTGGAGCTCCGATCTCATCGCGCTCGCGGCCGGGGTCATCGGAATCGTGCTCATCGGTCGGGCGATAACCGCATCTCCGACGGAGCTGCCGGTACCAATGTTCTTGGGCGGCCTGGTCATTCTGGCTGCGGGTGCAACCTTGTTCCTTTACCTCCAGCGCCGCCTGCGACGGGTGCTCGCTGTGGCCGGATTCTCGTCCGTGGCGGAGGTGCGCAGGGCCAGGCGGAGCCGGGACCCGGAGGTGCTCAAGGCGGTGGCCGCCCAGGAGGAGGTCTTGGCCCAGCGCGCCAAGGCGCGCCAGCGGATCTCAGAGCTGGGTCTGACCCAGCTCAGCGGGGGCCAGCTGCTGCAGCTGGCCCAGGAGCTGCCGCCGCTCCAGGAGGCTCTGCAGCAGGTGGCCTCATGGCAGTCCACCGTGGACAGAGCCCGTAAGGAGCTGGTACAGCGTGGCGCCAGCATGGGCATCGAGGAACCCGACCCCCAGGCGATCGCGGCCCGGTTGACCCAGATGGCCCGGGATGCCGAGCAGGCCGTCGAGGCCGAGAGGCGAAGGCTCGAGCTGGGACTGCGTCGTGAGGAGCGTCTCAACGGGAGGGAGCTTCGCGGGCTCGTGACCAGGGCTGAGGAGCTGCGGTCCGAGGTGGGTGCCAGGGCCAGGGCGGGGGCGCCAACCCGGACCACCAGGCCGGCCGACGACCTGCGCGCCGAGTACGATCAAGCCCGGCTCGAGAGGGATCGGCTCCGAGATGAGCTCCTGCCCAGGGAGGGAAGTCTCAAGCAGCAGCTGAAGGAGTCGGGCGATCTGGTGGAGCTGGAGGAGCAGGTGGCGGACTTGGGCTCTGAGCTGGCACGCATGGAGCGCGCCGAGGCCGCGGTCAACCTGGCCATCTCAGAGCTGGAGGCGGCAGAGGGAGAGATCCAGAAGAGCCTCGCACCGGTGCTGGCGGATGGCCTCGCTCGGCGCCTGCCACAGCTCACCCATCGCCGCTACTCCCAGGCCTGGGTTGACCCTGAGGATCTTTCCATGCACGTCGCCGCCCCGAACTCGACGAGGCAGATCCCCGTGGACCACCTCTCTCAAGGGACCCAGGAGCAGATCTACGTGTGCCTGAGGATGGTCCTGGCCCAGGCGCTCTCACCCAAAGGGGAGGAGCTGCCTCTGATCTTCGACGACCCCACCGTAAACTCCGATGACCGTCGCTGCTTCGCCCTGCTGGATACGCTGCTCGAGCTCTCGGAGACCTCTCAGGTTGTGATCTTTTCACACGAGCGCAGGGTTGCGGAATGGGCGCAGCAGAAGGTGGTGCCCGTCCTCGCCCTGACTCCGGTACCGGCTTCCGCCGACGAGAACGGCCCGTCGATCTCGTCTCCGCAGGGCTCGTGATGCGGATCGTGTCTTTGCTTCCGAGCGCGACCGAGATCTGCTTTGCCCTCGGGCTGGGCCAGAGCGTTGTCGGGATCACCCACGAGTGTGATTTCCCGCCCCAGGCGGAGTTCAAGCCCGTTCTGACCGTTTCCGAGCTGGATCACAGCAGCTCGTCCCCAGGGGAGATCGACCGACATGTGCGCGAGGCGCTACACCAGGGAAGCAGCCTCTACCGTCTGGATCATCAGGGGCTCAGGCGGGCGCGCCCGGACATCATCCTGACCCAGGAACTGTGCGAGGTCTGCGCGGTGGCTTACCCGCAGGTGCTCGACGCTGCCCGCCTGCTGCCGGGCAAGCCCGCCGTACTCTCCCTGGAGCCCAGCTCTCTGGCTGACGTGATGCGCACCATTGCGGACGTGGGGCGGGCGACCGGCACCAAGGAGCGCGCGGCGGAGCTGGTTCGGAGCCTCTGGGCCCGGATCGACGCCATCCGGGGAGCCGTGGCGGGCAGGCCCCGGCCCCGGGTTGTCTGCCTGGAGTGGGTTGACCCCCTCATGATCGGGGGCCACTGGGTCCCGGATCAGGTGGATGTCGCTGGAGGCATCGACGTCCTCGGCACCTCGGGGCAGCGGTCCCGCGAGGTGAGCATGGACGAGGTGCGCGCCGCCTCCCCCGAGATCATCATCCTGATGCCGTGTGGGTTCCGGCTCGATGGCAGCTGCGAGCAGGGAGCCAGGCTCTCCGAGCTGCCCGGCTGGGGAGACCTGGCGGCGGTCAGGGAGGGGATGGTCTTCGCGGTCGATGGATCCTGGTACTTCAACCGGCCGGGGCCCAGAGTGGTCGACGGAATTGAGATCCTGGCGCGCATCTTCCACGCCGACGCCTGGAAGGGGCCGGTCCCCCAGGCGTATTCGAAGCTGACCAGAACCTGAGGCGCGCGATCCGTCAGGCAACGGCCCTGCTGAAGGCCCTGGCCGCCCCGGCCACCGCCAGCAGCGCCAGCACCGCGACGATCAGGATGCCCTCCCCCACCGTCGCGTTGACGAGATGCCCGAGGAAGATGGAGCGGGCGGCCGTGACCGCGTGCGACAGTGGATTGAGGGTGGATATGGTCTGCAGCCACTGGGGCGCGAGGGTCATTGGCAGCAGGACGCCCGAGAGCAGCAGGAGGGGAAGGGCCGCCGTGAAGATGATTGGCGCGAAGGAGTTCTCGTCCTTGAGCACCAGGGCCAGCCAGTAGGAGACCGAGGCGAAGAGCAGGCCTATCAGGCCGACCAGGGCCAGCATGATGAGGATGCCCACCGGCTGAATGCTGAGCCCGAAGGGCAGGGCGAGGGCGATCAGGATGAGGGACTGCACCAGCAGCGTCAGGGTGTCCCGGAGGGCCCTTCCCAGGAGTAGGGCCAGACGGCTGACCGGCGTCACCCTGAGCCGCTCCACAACACCGCCCCTCAGCTCCGAGATCAGGCTGAAGCCAACTCCGGATGCGCCGAATATCCCGAGTTGCACCAGCAGCCCGGGGACGAACACGTTGTAGGCGCCGCCCGGGGGAAATCCGGGCAGGTGCACGATGGCCTTGAGCAGAGGGGCGAACAGCAGCAGGTAAAGCGCCGGCTGCACGACGCCCACGGCGACCCAGGCCGGGTTGTGGATGAACAAGGAGAAATAGCGCTGAAATACGAGCCAGGTGTCACGTATGAGCTTCACGGGATGGCCTCCTCGGTCAGGTGTTTGGTCATGCCGCCGCCTCGGACTCGCGCAGGGACCGCCCGGTCTGGCGCAGGAATACGTCGTCCAGGCTGGGCCGACTCATGGCGAGGGTGGTGAGCTCCAGGCCGGCGCCGTCGAGGAGCCGGAGCAGGTCAGGGGCCGCGGTCTCGCCGTGGTCCACGTAGAGGCGTACCAGATCGTCGTCCAGGGTGGCCTCGCGCACAAATGGCTGCTGCTGGACCAGATCCAGAACCGCCTGGCCCCGCCCCGTCACCCCCAGGGTGACGACATCGCCCGCAACCTCCCGCTTCAGCGCATCGGGGGTGCCCTCGACCACGATCTTCCCGTGATCTATGATCGCTAGCCGGTCACAGAGTGCGTCCGCCTCCTCCAGGTAGTGGGTGGTCAGAAAGACGGTGGTCCCGCGGTCGCGCAGTTGGCGCACCTCGTCCCACATGCGGGCCCGACTCTGGGGATCCAGGCCGGTCGTGGGCTCGTCGAGGAAGAGCAGCTCCGGGGAGTGCACCAGCCCGAGCCCCATGTCGAGGCGGCGGCGCTGCCCGCCCGAGTAGGTCTTGACCTTGCGGTCGGCGCAGCTCTGCAGCTCCAGGGCTGTGAGCAGCTCATCCGAGCGCGAGGCGGCCTGCTTGGCAGGCATCCCGTAGAGGCGCGCCTCAAACGCCAGCTCGTTCCTTCCTGTGACCTCGGGATCCGAGCCGCCGGCCTGGCCCACGTAGCCGATCCTGGCCCTCACCCCGCCGGGATCCCGCAGCAGGTCGCGACCGGCCACGGTTGCCGCCCCCGAGGTGGGTGGCAGCAGGGTCGCCAGCATCCTGAGAGTGGTCGTCTTGCCGGCACCGTTGGGGCCGAGAAAACCGAAGATCTCGCCCTGGAGCACGGTCATGGTGACGCCCGCCACGGCCTCCACCAGCCCCCTGCGGCTCTTGAAGGTGCGCCGCAAATCAGTGGTCGAGATAACCGCATCGCCGGCTTGTGCTGTGCTCACCGCTTGTCCTCCACGGATTCCTGTTGCGTCGGCCCCGCCCCTCGCGGCCGATCGCGTCCCTGCATCGCCAGAGCCACTCCCTCGCCCGCTACTGCGTGCGGCATCCGCGCGATCCACTCTGCTTCGACGTCGAACTCCCCCTGCCGGATCCCATCCATGACGGACTCCACCCAGGCCGCTTCGGCCCGCATCTGAGCCGTCGACAACTCGATCTCCAGCAGAAACAACCGGGGAATCCTGGTCTGTTCCCGGAGAATCCGGGCCGTCGCCTCCTGATGGGCGATCAGGCCGCGGAGGTTGGCCAGTCTCAGGCCCAGTCCCATCAGCGCATCCCCCTCGGTCAGGTAGCCCAGCCTGGCCACCGCCGCCTTGAACATCCGGTTGCCCAGGTTCGGGTTGATGAGAAGGTCGACCAGCCCGTGGCGCAGCTCCTCCATGCCCTCCTCGGTGATCCGATACACCGTGCGCTCCGGGCGCCGTCCCTCTCGGATGGTCTCGACGACCTCGATGAGCCCCAGATCGCAGAGCTTCTCGACCGCGTGGTACAGCGACCTCGGGGTGTGCCCCGGCGGTTCCTCGTGGTGACGCACCTTCACCTCACGAGCTATGTCGTAGGGGTGGCGATCGCCCTCCATCAGGATGCCCAGGACGGCCAGCATGGCGAGGTCGAGGCCACCCGTAGTCTTCATATCAGCCATATTGCAAAGCGCACTATAGCACAAGAATTGGGGACTTGCTAAGGGCCGTGAGTTGAAGCTGGCGACAGGCCCGCTTCAGCCGACGCTGGTTACGGTGTTGAGGGTTCCGGCCAGCTGGTGGAGGTCCTCGAGCGTGTGCCGCTCGATGGGCCGGTGGGTGTGCTTCTCGATGTCCCGGATCTTGAGGATCTCGATGGGCGTGATCAGCGTGAGCGCCACCCCGTCCCGCCCCGCCCTGGCGGTCCTGCCCACCCTGTGGATGTAGTCCTCAGGGCTGGCGGGGACGTCGTAGTTGATCACGTGGCTTATGTCGTCGATGTCGATTCCACGGGCGGCGACGTCGGTGGCGATGAGGAACCGAACCTTGGAGTCGCGGAACCTCTTCAGGGCTCGGTCCCGATCCGACTGGGAGAGATCCCCATGCAGCACCGTGACGTCGTAGCCCCGCCCCAGCAGCACTGTGTGCAGCATGTCGGCATTGCGCTTGGTGGCGGTGAAGATGAGGCCGCAGGTGACCCTGGGGCTGTCCAGAAGCAGGGAGAGCGCCTCCACCTTGTCGGCCCAGGAGCACTCGATGCACCACTGGCTCACCGTGCTCACCAGCTCCGCCTGGCCGCTGACGGAGATGGTCTCGGGGTTGCGCATGTGGCGCTCCACCAGCCGATGGATCCAGCCCGGGACCGTGGCCGAGAACAGCAGCGTCTGCCGTTCCCGGGGAGTCTGTTGCAGAATCCGCTCGACATCCGGCGCGAAGCCCATGTCCAGCATACGGTCCGCCTCATCCAGCACCGCAAAGCGGATGGATCTGAGCGACAGCGTCCTTCGCTGCAGGTGATCCAGGATGCGCCCCGGGGTGCCCACCACCACCGCTGGGTGCTCCTTGAGGCCGGTCAGCTGGCGGTGGATGGGGTCACCGCCGACTATGGCCAGGGTGCCCACCTGAGCGGCCCTGCCCAGGCGCTCGAATTCGGCCGTCACCTGGGCGGCCAGCTCGCGGGTGGGGCACATCACCAGGGCCTGCACCTCGGTCCGCCCCGGCGTCAAGCGTTCCAGCACCGGTATCGCAAATGCGGCGGTCTTCCCGGAACCGGTCTGAGCCTGTCCGATCACGTCCCTGCCCGAGAGGGCCGCGGGCAAGGTGAGAGCCTGAATCGGAGTGGGCTCGGAGTATCCAATCTCGTCCAGGGTGGCCAGCATCCCCGAAGACAGCCCGAGCTCGGAGAAGCTCAGCGAAGGAGCCGGCGCCGCGGGTGCTGGCTCAGCCGAGGCTGGAGCGTTGTAGGTGGGCGCCACCGGACGGAAGGGGCGCCTGCGATGAACTGGCAAGGAATTCAATATAGCCGAAGTCAGCGCCGCTGGGATTGCGGGAACGAGCGCCAGCTCGGAGCCCGATGGCGCTTCCAGGCGCATCGCTCCTGCGCATGCCGAGCCAACCGGAGGGAACCTGGAGCTCAGATGGGGAGCATCCAGGCCGCTCCAACGGCGCCGCCGTGGACACATCGGCCGCTGACTGCGCCGCCGCCAGCCAGCGCCGATCGGCGACAATCGGCGGGTATGAGTACCAGGTGCCCCAGGCCGTCGTCCTTCCCCTTCACGCCGGAGCGATGGAGGCCATGACCGCGCGCCTTTTGATCTCGGATTTGGATGGGACCCTGCTGGACCGGCGGCTCACCCTCGACCCTAGGGACGTGGAGGCGGCCCATCGGGCTCAGTCGGTGGGAGTGCCGTTGGGGATTGCCACGGGGCGCATGTATCGCTCAGCTCTCCCCTACGCCCAAGAGCTCCAGACCCGGCTGCCCCTCATCTGTTACCAGGGAGCCCTCATCCAGGAGCTTCCCGGCGGAGACGGGCCAGGGCCGGTGTTGAGGCGCCAAGAGGTGGACTCCGAAGTCTCGCTGCCGGTTTTGGAATTGGCCCGCCAACGTGGCTGGGCCGTCAATGTCTACCAGGGTGACCAGCTCTTGGTCGACGCCATCACCCCGGATGTGGAGTTCTACACCAGCATCGCCCAGATTCCCGCGACCGTCGCTAAGGACCCACCCTTGGAAGTCCGCCTCTTGGAGGGCACGACCAAGCTGACCGTCGTCGTGGCGGACCGAGCTAAGTTCCCCCAGGTCATGGCGGAGGTGGCGGCTGTGGCGGGGGAGGGCGCGGAGGTGACCAGCTCCATCGTTGGCTTCTGCGAGATAACGGCCAAGGGGGTCGACAAGGGAGAGGCGGTGCTCTTTCTCTGCCACCACCTAGGGCTGGACCCCGGCGACGTGGTCGCCCTTGGCGATGCCCCCAACGACCTGCCCATGCTGCGTGCCGTGGGCCACCCGGTTGCCGTCCAGGGTTCAGCCCCGGAGGTGTTGGAGCTGGCGGAATGGGTGACGGGCGGCCCCGGGGATGGTGGCCTGGCCTCTGTCGTCAGCCACTATCAGCTCGACCGAGCCGAGCAGGGCTGAGATCCCTCGGTGAGCCTGTCGGTCGGGATCGTCGGCCTGCCCAATGCGGGTAAGTCCACGCTCTTCAACGCTCTGACGAGGGCCCACGCGGCAGTGGGGGCATTTCCCTTCACGACCATAGAGCCCAACACCGGGGTGGTGCCGGTGCCGGACCCCAGGCTGCAGCGGCTGGCGGAGATCTTCAAACCCCCCAAGGTGATCCCCGCCACCGTCACCTTCACCGATATCGCGGGCCTGGTGCGCGGAGCCAGTCAGGGTGAGGGGCTCGGCAACCAGTTCCTGGGCCATGTGCGCGGCGCCGATGCCATAGCGTTCGTCCTGCGAGCCTTCTCAGCGTCGGATGTCGGCCACGTCGAGGGGCGGCTCGACCCCACCCGCGATCTGGAGATCCTGGAGCTGGAGTTGAGCCTTGCGGACATAGCGGCCCTCGATCGGCGCCTGGACAGGGTGGGCCGGACCGCCAGGGCGGGAGCCGGAGGCAGGGAGGCAAGGATCGAGGTGGAGGCTCTGCAACGAGTGCGGGCCGCCCTCGATCGAGGGGTTCCCGCGCGCGCCGTTGAGCTCTCGAATGAGGAAGCGCCGGCCCTGAAGGAAGCCCAGCTGCTGACGGCCAAGCCGGTCATCTATGTCGCCAACGTGGACGAGGACGAGTTGGGCGCAGACCCAGCCCAGGGTGCCGCGGCCCCGATCTTCGCCCGCGCCGCGAAGGAGGGTGCCGATTTCGTCGCCGTCTCGGCCAGGCTGGAGGCTGAGCTAAGCGAGCTGGAGCCGCAGGAGGCAGCGGAGTTCCTGGCGGGCATGGGATTGGCGGAGGCGGGTCTGCCCCGTCTCAGCCGGGCTGGTTATCACGCGCTGTCACTGCTGACATTCTTCACCGCCGGGGAGAAGGAGGTGAGAGCATGGACGGTCACCGACGGCTCCAACGCCGTCGAGGCGGCGGGGACCATCCACTCGGACTTTGCCCGCGGATTCATCCGTGCCGAGGTCTGCAACTGGGAGGATCTGGTCGCCGCGGGCGGATACGCGGGGGTGCGGGAACGCGGCCAGCGCCGGCTGGAGGGCAAGGACTATCTGACCAGAGACGGGGACGTCATGCACTTCCTCTTCAACGTCTGATCAGCGCTGGGCGCGGCCCAGGTGAGCCTGGTCCACCAGCAGACGGATCGAGGCCCGAGGAAGATCCTGAACCGTCCTGCAATCACCGCCGAGTGAACCCCCGGGCTGGCTGTGCAGGTCCTTGCCAGGGACCGGGCGCATCCCCACCGATCGTGACGCCCGACCCCGACCTTAAGGGGCACCACCGGAGGGACCGTGCCCTGGTCGGAGGGGCGCAGCGGCGGCTGCCGCCGAACCCTACGCGCCAGCCCGTCCGGCTTGGTGCCGGCGCTTGGAATCAGCTCTGCGGGGCCACGATCAAGTGGCCCTTGTTGACCTCGATTATGTAGACGATCGTGCCTGCGGCGATCGGGTCTCCGTAGGCTGAGAGCGCCGGCCAGTCCTCGCCCCGCGCGTGGACGGCTCCCAGGTGAATGCTGCCGGGGATCTCCACCGACACCAAACCTTCCTCCCCGGCCAGAGCTTCAATCCCGT
>JAJYWM010000318.1 GCA_021791455.1 bacterium
CTCGCTCATCGAGCACGTCCAGGTGGAGGCCTATGAGACCCACGTGCCGATCAACCAGGTGGCGAGCATATCGGCTCCGGAG
This sequence comes from bacterium, assembly GCA_021791455.1. The sequence goes on from JAJYWM010000318.1 coordinate 83, forward strand.
GCTCATCTCATTCTCATCCAGCCCTGGGACCGCCATGTGATCCAGGCGATTGAGCGTGCCCTCCAGCGCAGCGACCTGGGCTTGAACCCGAGCAATGATGGCCAGGTGATCCGGGTGCCGGTGCCACCACTGACTGAGGAGAGGCGGCGGGAGTTCGTCAAGCTGGTCAAGCAGCGCGCGGAGGAGGCTCGGGTCGCGGTCCGTAACATCCGCCGGGACGACATGGAGCAGCTGCGCCGACTTGAGCACGAGGGCGAGCTGTCGGAGGATCAGGCCCAGAGGGCGCACGGGAGCCTGCAGCGGATAACCGATCGCTTCATCGAGCAGATCGATGAGGTGGGGCGCCGCAAGGAAGCTGAGCTGCTGGAGTTGTGAACGTCGCAAGGGGTCTTCACGATGCCTGAAACCGCCTCTCTGCCAACCCATGTGGGCATCATCATGGACGGCAATGGCCGCTGGGCCAGAGAGCGTGGGCTGCGACGAACCGCCGGCCATCGGGCCGGCATCAGGGCCATCCGCCAGGTGATGACCGCCGCCGACAGGGCCGGGGTCCACTGCCTCACTCTCTACGCTTTCTCCACCGAGAACTGGTCCCGGCCCCGCTATGAGGTCGCGACCCTGATGAGACTCTTCGAGGAGACCTTGCAGGAAGAGGTGGATGAGCTGCATCAGAACGGAGTCCGGATCCGGGTGATCGGGAGACGTGAGCAGCTGTCGGCGCGCCTGCGCCGCCTGGTCGCCGAGGCGGAGACGCGGACCGTGGGGAACACGTCAGGCCAGCTGGTGGTCGCGATAAATTACGGTGGCAGGGCGGAGATCGTCGACGCCGTGCGTTCGCTTGCCCGTGCCGGAGCGGACCTTACCAATCTCGACGAGCAAGTCCTTGGTGGAGCGCTCTACACGGCGGGCCTGCCCGAGCCGGACCTGATAATCCGCACCGCCGGGGAGATGCGGACCAGCAACTTCCTGATCTGGCAGGCGGCGTACGCCGAGCTCTACGTGACCCAGACTCTCTGGCCGGATTTTGGTTCTGCCGATCTTGAGGCCGCGCTAGCCGATTACGCGGCCCGGGTCAGAAGGTTCGGGGGCGTTCCTGAGAGTCGATGAAGTTGGCAGTGCGCACCGCCAGCGGGGTCGCTCTGCTGGGAGTTCTCATCGGAGCTCTCTATGTGGGAGTGGTGGCGCTGGCGGTCCTGGTCGGGTTGCTGGTGGGCATCGCCCTGTTCGAGTACCGCCGCCTCTGGAGCGGGCAACCGGCCGCGCCCGCCCTGGTCGTCCTGATGGCGGTGTCGGCCTTCTGGCTGTTCCGGTTCGCCTATCCTTCAATCCCTGCGTCGGTGGGGTTGCTTGCTGGGGGTCTGGCAGGTCTGACTCTCGGCCTGGCCCGGCGGAGCGGCGGCCGCCCGGTCGCAAGCTGGGCCCTGGCGATGGGTGGGGCGGTGTGGCTCGGCTTCCTGCCCGGTTGCATCCTGCTCCTTTACCGGGCCGCGGGGTCTCACAGCCGGGGCATGGCGCTGGTTCTGCTGGTGGTCGGCATCTCCGTCCTCGGCGACACAGCCGCCTACCTCGTCGGCTCGTGGATTGGGCGCCACCCATTCATGCCTCGGATCAGCCCGAAGAAGACCTGGGAGGGCGCGGTGGCGGGTTGGCTGTTACCAACCTTGGTCGTGGGGGAATTGCTTCCTCGGGTGCTTCCGCGTCTGGGCGTATCCATGGGGTTCGTGATCGCAGCGGTTGCCGCCGCAGCGGCCATCGCCGGCGACCTTGCCGAGTCGCAGCTGAAGCGCGAGGTCGGGGTGAAAGATTCGGGCTGGCTGATCCCAGGGCATGGCGGGGTCCTCGACAGGATCGACAGCCTCCTGTTCGTCGGGGCGGTCGTATACTCGCTTCTGGGGGTCGCACACGCGTTCTGATGTTGGTGATGATGCGGCGCGGCGATGAGGTCTCCCATCACCTCGGGATGTTCGCTGGAGGCGCTGGCGATGCCGGCCACTAGAGTGGTTGTGATGGGGGCGACCGGGTCCATAGGTCGGCAAGCGCTCGACGTCATCGCGCGCTTCCCCGGTGAGTTTGAGCTGGTTGGAGCGGTCGGGGGGCGGCGCACGGGCGCCTTGGCCAGCGCCTGCGCTGCCTTCCCCGGGGCCAACCTCGTCGTCGCTGACCCCAAGGGCCAGGTCCCAGATGGGATGCGCGTTGGAACCGAGGCGGTATGCGACTTGCTCCGGCACTCGCGACCTGACGTGGTCTTGGTTGGTGGTGGCGGGGCTGGCGCCCTGATACCGACGCTGGTCGCCTGTGAGACCGGGGCCACCCTGGCCGTGGCAGTCAAGGAGGTCATGGTGATGGCGGGGGAACTGGTCACAACCACCGCCAAGCGCTACGGGACCACGATCATCCCCGTGGACAGCGAGCACAGCGCCATCTGGCAGTGCATGAGGGGAGAAGATCCGGCGACGGTGGCCCACCTGGTGCTCACCGCCAGCGGCGGCCCGTTCCGCACCGCCCCCCTGGACGCAATCGCCCGGGCCACTCCCGAGCAGGCGCTGGCACATCCGAACTGGAAGATGGGGCGGAAGATCTCCATTGACAGCGCCACCATGATGAACAAGGGGCTTGAGGTAATAGAGGCCCACTTCCTATTCGACATCCCCTACGACCAGATTGAGGTCGTGGTCCATCCCCAGAGCGCGGTCCACTCCGCGGTCGAGTTCTGCGATGGGACCCTTGTCGCTCAGCTCGGCGTGGCGGACATGCGCGCTCCAATCGCGCTGGCTCTGAGTGGTGGCCGCCGCCTGCCGGGGGTGGTCGATTCCCTCCATCTCGGTGAGGTGAGGCGGCTCGATTTCGAGCCCCTTGAGCCAGGCCGATTCCCAGCCCTCGGGGTCGCCCGGAGGGCAGCGGTTCGTGGGGGTGGTGCCCCGGCCGCCCTCAACGCCGCCAACGAGGTCGCGGTGGATGGCTTCCTGAGTGGCCGGATCCCGTTCGGCGCGATTGCTGAGCTGGTGGCCGAGGTGGCTGACTCGTTTCCCGCCGATCCGGTCAGCTCATTGAGCCAGGTGCTGGCCGCTGACGCCAAGGGCCGGGAGCTGGCCACCGAGCTCCTGGCGGAGCTTGCTGGAAGCAACGGGGTTGCCCGGGCGTGACCGGTTTCAGCCTCACCTGGCAGAGCGTTGGCGGCATCGCGCTGATGCTCCTGGTCGTCATCTCCATCCACGAATTCGGACACTTCTTGGTGGCCAAGTGGGCGGGCATCCAAGTGGACGAGTTCTCCATCGGTTTCGGCCCCCGCCTCCTCAGCCGTCAGCCGGGCGAGACCCGCTACTCGCTCAGGTTGCTTCCCCTCGGAGGGTACGTGCGCATGGCCGGCATGACGGGCCTGGAAGGCCCCGAGGAGAGTGGCGGGCCGCGGGCATTCATCAAGGCCACATCCGGGAGAAGGGCGCTGGTTCTGGCTGCCGGGGGACTGATGAACTTGCTGCTCGCGGGTGCGATCCTCTCGGGCCTTGCCGCCTACGGGGGACCGGCTCCCCAGGTTCAGCCGGGTGGGGGTCTGGCGCGGGCGGGGGCTAGGAGCGGCTATCAGATAGTGGGGGTGGGGGGGCGCCAGACCACGTCTCTGACCACCATCCGCACCGTGATCCAGGATGCCAGGGGGTATCCCCTCAAAGTCGCCCTCAAGCCCTGGGGCGGAGGCGCAACCAAGACCTACACGGTCGAGCCTGAGCTCCACTGGGTGGGGGTGACCAGGACTCCAAAAATTCCCTTTGAAGCTCAAATATTGGCCGTCGACGGTCGGCCCGTTCCCCATGCCACACCGTCCGCGCTCGCGGCGGCTGTTCCGGGCCGGGCCCCTCTGCTGTTCACCTACCAATCCGGTAAGCGCCTGGAGACAGCCGAGGTCCCTCGAGCCGACGTGCAGGTGGAGTGGCTGGTCGGTTACCTGGGGCCTGCGGGCAACCCGCTGCTCTCAAGCCTCGGGGGGCCTCCCATGCCCTGGTATCAAGCGCTGGGAACCGGCTTTGCCGCGGTCCCGATCCAGATCGGAACGACGTTCGTCAACCTCTGGACACTGGTGACGCCACACCACAATCCCAACCTGCGTCTCACCGGGCCCATCGGCATAGCCCAGGAGACGTCGATAGCGACCCAGATCTCGGGGGCGGTTTATCTGACCCTGTTTGCCCTGATCAGCCTCAATCTGGGCCTGTTCAACCTGTTGCCGATCCCGTTCTTGGACGGTGGTCGGCTCTTCTTCGTGCTGCTCGAATGGGTGCGCCGCCGGCGGGTCAGTCCCCAACTCGAAGCGACGATCCATGCAGTTGGGTTAGCCTTGATAGTGATGCTCTTCATATATGTGACCTTCGGCGACCTCACCCACCTGTCGCAATGATCCAGCGCCGGAAGACTAGGCCCATCAAGGTCGGCTCGGTCGTCATCGGGGGAGCCGCCCCGATCTCGGTCCAGACCATGACCAAGACCCCCACCGAGGACGTCCAGGGGACCCTGGCCCAGATCGGCCGGGCCGCTGATGCCGGGGCCGACATCGTGCGCGTCACCTGCGACACGGAAGAGGCGGGGGTCGCTCTCAAGCAGATCGTCAAGGAAAGTCGCCTGCCCATCGTGGCAGACATCCACTACGATGCCCCGCTGGCGTTGATGGCGCTGGACGCCGGCATCCAGTGTCTCAGGCTTAACCCTGGCAACATCCGGCAACCCGAGAAGATCTCCGAGATCGCACGCCGCTGCCAGGAGTTGGGAGTGCCGATCCGGATCGGGGTGAACGCGGGGAGTCTGCCCGACCGCAAGGCCTTAGCCCGAGGCAGGGGCGAGGGGGGACCGGACGATGTCGCGCAGCGCATGGTGGATGCCGCCAACGGCCATCTGAAGATCCTTGAGGAGCTCGGTTTCCAGGACATCAAGGTGAGCCTCAAGGCGAGCGACGTGCTGACCAACATCGCCGCCAACCGATTGTTCGCATCGCTTCCAAACCGGTATCCCCTGCACCTCGGCCTGACCGAGGCCGGCCCCACTTCCACCGGCGCCTTGAAGAGCGCCATGGGAATAGGCATCCTGCTCGCCGAGGGTATTGGCGACACCATCCGCGTCTCCTTGGTTGACCAGCCGGAGGAAGAGGTTAGAGTGGCTCGGCAGATCCTCGCCAATCTTCAGGAGAAGCCCACCGGCCCCAACCTGGTGGCGTGCCCGACCTGCGGCAGGTTGGAGATTGACATGATGCCGATGGTGGCGCGGGTGGAGAAGGCTCTGCAGCGCGTCAAGCGTCCGATCACGGTGTCGGTCATGGGCTGCGTGGTCAACGGTCCAGGCGAGGGGATGCATGCGGACATCGGCATCGCCGGGGGCCGCCAGAAGGGCATCCTATACCGTAAGGGGAAGGTGATCTCCACGATGCCGGAAGGCGATCTGGTGGACACCCTGGTCCAGGAGCTAGACCGGATCGCCACCGAGGACGCCGACCTGATCGCTGACGGCAAGCCGCTGCCACAGGGTCTGCCGGAGATCTGACGACGGCTTCTGCGCGGATGGCTGCAGATGCGTTGCGGTCGCACGGGGCCCCTCCCAGATCAGGCGCACAGCACCGCCCGGCCCATAGACGTTCCGTGCTGTGTGGATGGGCCAGCTGGCTGACGGCGTTCCTGCTCGACCGTTTACCTCAGCCGGGCAGCAATGCTCCCTGAGGTTGTACGGCCCTGTCGGACTTGGCCTGAGCGCACTCGGCCACAAAGGAGCGGAACAGGAGCGCCGCGAATTGGTGCTCGGGTGCCAATTCCTCGGGATGGAACTGGACGCCGACAACATACTGCCCGTTAGCGATCTCAATGCCCTCAACCAGCCCGTCCTCCGACCGGGCGCTGGCCACAAGGCCTTCGCCTAGGCGGTCGATGCCCTGATGGTGCAGGCTGTTGACCATGAACCTCTCCCCGCCGAGGATGTCCTGTAGCCGGGTTCCCGGTTCCACCAGCAGCTCGTGCACCAGACGGTTCCTGGGCCCGATTCGCGGGTGCGCGACCCCGGCGGGCCGCTCCGAGGGGAGATCCTGCCAGAGGGTGCCGCCCAGCGCCACGTTGAGGACCTGCAGTCCCCTGCATATGCCCAGGATCGGCACCCGCGCCGTGAGGGCCCAATTGGTGAGATCGAACTCCAAGTCATCCAGTGCCGGGTCCCACTCAGAAGTCGGATGGGGGGTGGCCCCGTAGCGTTTGGGATCGACGTCTACGCCCCCGGGCAGCACGAGCCCGTCCGCCCAGCCAAGTTCCGCGGGTAGCTCTGAGCCGACCGGCACCAGGACCGGTAGGGCGCCAGCTCCCTTAAGGGCTGAGAGGTAGGCCTGGTTCATGGTCTGAATGGGCAGCCCCCCACCCATATCGGGGTCGTCGCGCGTGCTGGTCCTGGTTGGCACGAGGACCACGGGCCGGGAACTGGTGGTCACGATCAATGCACTCTAGCTGTGGCGGTCGAGTCCACGAACGCCGCGACTCGGCGGACTGCTTCCTCGATGTCCGGGAGCCCCTGGGTGTAGGCGAGCCGGATGAAACCGGCCCCCGCTTCGCCGAATGCCTCCCCGGCAAGAGCGGCGACGCCTGCCTCCTGCAGCAGTCGAGACGCCATCTCGCGACTGGACAGCCCGGTATCCGTGATGTTGGGGAAGGCATAGAACGAGGCTTTGGGGAGCAGGCACCGCACCCCTGGGATGGAGTTGAGGCCGGCGACAAGAACGTCGCGCCGCCGCTTGAACTCCTCGACCATTCTGGCGACAGCCTGTTCCGAGGTCGGAGACTCAAGAGCTTCCACGGCAGCCCGCTGGGTGAAGCTGGCCGCGCACGAGCTGGTGTTGATCAGCAGGGTCTCCATGCGCTGGGCGAGAGGGCGGGGCATGACCCCGTAGCCCAGCCGCCAGCCGCACATCGCGTAGGTCTTGGAAAGCCCATCTAGGACGATGGTCCGCTCCGCCATTCCGGGACGCGACCAGATCGGTTCGGGCAGCTCGGAGAAGCAGATCCTGGAGTAGATCTCATCACTGAACACGATCAGGTCGTGGGCCATCGCCAGTTCGGCCAACCGGTCCAGGTCGTGGCGGTCGAGAACTCCCCCGGTCGGATTCTGGGGCGAGTTTATGATGACCATTCTCGTTCGGGGCGAGATCAGCGCCTCGAGTTCGTCCAGATCCATGCCGAACTCGCGGTCCTCCCGCAGGCGGATGGGCTTTGCCACCGCGCCCACGAAATCGGTCAGGGAGCGGTACACCGGGTAGCCTGGATCCGGCAGGATGACCTCATCACCCTCCTCGATCAGGCTCAAAAGAGCGAAGTGGAGGATGTTCTTCGATCCAGGCACCACCACCACCTGGTCGGCGCTGACGGGAATCCCGCCCCGCTTCGACATGGTGGCGGCGATCGCCTCGCGGACCTCTGGGATGCCGGCCGCGGGCGTGTAGTGGGTTGCCCCGGCTCGCATGGCCGAGTAGGCCGACTCGATGATGTTGCCCGGAGTGTCGAAATCAGGCTCCCCGATCTCAAGGTGGATTACCGACTTGCCGGTTGCTTCCAGCTTGCGGGCCTGGGCCAGAACCTCGAATGCGCTCTCGGTTCCGAGCCTCTCCATACGGCTAGCAAAACGCATGACAGCCCTCCCTTTGGGTGTGGGGGACTCCTACCGGCAGGCAGTCAGCTAGGAGACCACCGTGATCTGCCCCAGCATGCCGAGAGTCTCGTGAGGAATACAGAAGTACTTGTAGGTGCCCGGCACGGTCAACTTCAAGGAGAAGCTGCCCCCGGGGTTGAGCGGATGGTTCCAACCGGTGGCACCAGAGGGCAGTTCGGCATTGGCCGGGTTGGCGGCCAGGGCGGCCTCGTCGGTTGTGGTGTGGAAGATGTTGCCCACGTTCTTCCAGGTGATGGTTCCTCCGGCCTTGAGGCAAACACTGGCGGGGGAGAACTTGAGTGCATCGGTCGCGTCCACGGTCACCGCGGTCTGGGCGGTGGCGGCCGAGCAGCCACCCGAGGTGGAGGTGCTGCTGGTGGAGGTGGAGGTGGAAGTGGTGGTGGTGGATTGCCCTGGAATCGGACCGGTGCCGCAGGCAGCCACAAAGAGGGCGGCAGAGGCGGCGAGCAGGCCGAGAAAGATAGAAGGGCGGCGCGATAGCAGACTGGTCATCGGTCCTCCTTGCGACTGATCACCTCTGATGCTACCGCGTGAGGGCTTCGCCACGGTGCCGAGGTGATCACGAGTTATCTGATGAAGCGGGACGCCGGCCGTCCCGGTCCTTCAAGCGTTGCCCAACCAGCCATCAGGGTGTCGCTGGTCGATCGCAGCCGTGCGTAGAAGCCCGCCGTGTGCGGCGATCGGGCCAGCAGGAGGCCAGTGAAGTCGAAGTGGTGAGTCCACTCGTGTAGCAGGGTGGAGACGAAGGCGCCCGGCGCCAGCACCTGTTGGCGGATGGCGGTGCGGTGGTAGATCCGTATCCCGCAGCGTTCCGGGATGGCCCCCGGGCGGACTATGCGGCAACGGTAGTAGCCGTAGGTCTTGCGCACCAGCCTGCCGGCGGGGTCGGTGGCGTGCACCTGGGCCCGGTCCGCGATGGTCAGCTTGCAGGGCGGAAGCTGGTAGCTCTCGTTCAACATCTCCAGCAGGGCGCCGCCGACCAGCTCTCGTTCGTGGCGAGTTTCGCTGTCCAGCAGCGCCTGGACCAGGATCTGGCCCGCCTCTGGGGGGATGTGGGGCAGGCTTAGGACGGCCTGGCTCCTGGCATAGTCGGCCGTCTGGCCCTGAGCCCGCCTCATGATTGACCAGGATTCTAAAGGGCGAGACCCGATCCGAGTGGCTCAGCCGTAGTTGAGCAGAGCTCCGAATTCGGCCGTCGACTCGCCGGGGTAGGCCCTGACGCGGGGCATCTCCCAGAGGTCAGACGAGGTCTCCGACCAGGCGAAGCGCCCCACCCAGTTGTCCTCTAGGCCGCCCACGTAGCCGAGCCCGGCGAGCTGGGAGAAGAGGGCAGTCTGACTTGGGCTGGCGGTCTGCGGGGAGGGTGCCGTCCAGAGCCCGCTGTAGGAGATGAACTGGATCGGGTAACCGGTGATTCCCATAAGAACCTGGGCCGTCTGCCCGGCCAGGAACTGCATCTCGCTGTCGGATTGCCCCCATAACACGGTGCCGTCGTTGTAGGTGTGGTCCTCAACCCAGAACCCGTGGGTGGCGAGATCCTGCAGTTCGGCCGCGGTCATGTAGTACTCCTGCCCGTTCTTGATCCCGATTAGCCCGCTGCAGGGAAGGAAGGTGGCCGTCAGGCGATCCTGGGTCAGCACCGGCAGGGCGTACTGGTACTCGTTGGCGAAGCCGTCGTCGAAGGTGATCACGACCGGCTTTGGGGGCAGCGGCAGCCCGTAGAGAAGGTTGTCCGCCAGCCGCACCAAGGAGATGCTGGTGTACCCGTTCTGGACCAGGTACCCCATCTCGGACGTGAACTGCGCCGGGGGCACGGTCAGTCCGTAATCGATCTGGTAGCTGTAGTTGCTCGTGTAATCGCTGCGGTTGGGGTACGGCCCGACCAGGTGGTACATCAGAACAGGGACCGAGGCGGAGCGCTGGTCCACCGTCACGGGGTTGATCACCGGAGCATCGATCGAGGCTGGCCCCTGGCCGACCACCTTCATTGAAGTGGCAGAGCGTCCCCGCCCGGATGGCACCAAGACCAGGCGGAGATCCTGGTAGTCGGCGGCCGCGCCCAGGGGTTCGATGGAGGCCGCTCGTTGGAATCCCACGGAGACGGGGATCGATATCGCCCCGGACACGTGAACACTTGGGTTCTCCCGGCTGTACCAGACAGCGCCGGTCTCAGGTGAGCCGAGGGTGAATGACACGACCCGCGCCGGACCGCTGAACTTCGTAGCCAGGGCGGCCGACCGGCTCGCCTCGGATGGCCACTGCGCCTGACCGGTCGGCGCCAGCTCAGCCCACTGCCGCGAGTAGTCGCCGCTGACCATGTCGTTCATGAATCTGGCGGCGGCCTCCAGGGCGAGCTCGACAGTGGTCGTGGTCGGCACCTTGTGAGCGGGCGGCCGATGGCTGGTTGGGGCAACGGCGCACCCGGCCAGGCCGGTCGCCAGAGCTGCCGCGGCGGCCAAGACGGCCCAGGATGGGAACGGCCCGTCAGCGGGATGCCGAGCGGGTGCCAGCCGGGCCAGGAACTTCACCGGTCAGCCCGTCCAAAGAGCGGAGAGGCGGTCTTGGGGTCCACGCGAAGGATAACGTTGGGGGACCGCGGGTCGGTTACCCGGTCGCCATCTGGGGCCTGACGACTCGGCGGCTCACCTTCGACCCGGCCCGTCATGGCCAGATTCTCTCAGGCGGGAAAGTTCTTGGTCATGAGGGCGTCGATGTTGGACCAATTGGGGAGCAGCACATCCTCGGTGCCGCCGTTCACCAGCTCCGTGCCCGAGGTGTAGTCGGGGGGCAGCATCACGATCTCCTTGACCGCGCCGTTGCTGAAGTCCTTGGCGAGCCCGGCGATCGAGCTGATCTGGGTCAGGGACATGTCCGTGCGCACCTCGTTGCCGAGGGCGCTGGCGATGCGCGGGATGTCCGTCACGTTCAGATGCTTGGCCGAGTCCTTGATGTCGACCAGAAGCTCCTGCTGCTTCTGATTGCGAGCGATGTCCTCAAGGAGGGCGCCGTGGCGCGAGCGCACATAGGTCAGGGCATTCACTCCGTCGAGCCTCTGGGGGCCGGGGAGGATCGCTATGCGCTGGTTCGCGTACGGATTGCTGCCACTGAGGTCGTAGGGGTACTGCACATCCAGGACGGGCATCTGGGAGATCACGTCGACGCCACCGAGCTGGTTCACCAGGTTGACCAACCCCCCGAGGCCAATCCAGGCCCAGTAGTTGACCGCCACGTTGAAGTCGCTCTCGACGGTCTCCACCGCGTCCTTCGCCCGTCCCTCCTCATATGCGGCGTCGATCTTCTCGGTCCCGCCGCTGGCGATCGGAACCCACAGATCCCGGGGTATGGAGAGCATGACGGCTGAGTGGGTCTCAGGGTCCACCCGGACAAGGATCATGGTCTGGGTCAGCACGCCACCCTGGGGAAACTTGGCGTCGTTGTCGGAGCCCAGGAGCAGGACGGTGAACGGCTGCCCAGGTGGCGGCGGCGTGGAGGCCGCCTGCAGAGCAGGACTCTTGCTGCCCTTGCCAGAGGTCACTTGGCCTGTGACCTTGACGGCTGCCGTGACCGCAGGCAGGAAGTAGGCCACAGCTCCGCTGGTGCCGGCGACCACGAATCCCAAGAGGA
>JAJYWM010000115.1 GCA_021791455.1 bacterium
GCGCAGGTACTGATCCCCGAAGGCTCTGGCGGTGGCGTCGCGGGCGGCGTACAGCTCGGGATCTGTGATGGGCTCGAAGAGGCGCCGACGGACGATCTCGAAGCTTTCCTCGGAGCTAGCAGGTCGCCACGCCGATTCAACCCTTCCGACCACCGTGCGCAACCGGGCCAGAGCCTCGCGACCTCCAGGTCCTCCCACCTCGATACTTGGCCCGGTGTCCGAGCCCACTCGGTCGGATTCGGGGATGGAGATCACGACCATGGTGCCGGGAACCGCCTTCGCCGCCTCAGTCAGGGCCTGCGCGAAGGAGAAGTGGGCGTCGAAGCTGCCAGCGGGCAGGTCCTGGCTGTGGTAAAGCTGGCGGGCGTAGGTGACCCACTCGTCGATCAGGATCAGCGACGGGCCGAAGCGCCGGAAGAGCTCATTCAGCGCCGCGCCGGGACTGGTGCCGGTCCGATCTGCCTCCGCGATTAGGGCGAACCCGTCTGCACCGCCGAGCTGCCAGGCGATCTCCCCCCAGAGGGTCTTGATGACCGTCCCGTCGGGCTTGGTACTGGGTTGAGCCGGGGCGATTTCGACCCCGACGATGACCGCCCGTTGGACCTTCGGCAGCTCACCGACCCCAGCCTTGTGGGCCAGATCCTGGACCTCCTGCGGCAGCTGCCGGAGCACTATGCCGGAGAAGAGGTGATACAGCGCGAGTAGGGAGTGGGTCTTACCTCCCCCGAAGGTGGTCTGCAGGTCCACCACCGGAACCCCGCCCTGGCCACCAAGACGCAGCAACGCTTGGCGAAGCAGTTGGCTGAGCCCTTCGGTGAGATAGGTCCTGGAGAAGAACTCAGCGGGGTCGAGATACTCCGGGGATCCGTCGCCTTGGAAGACCTGCCAAAGGTTGGCTGCGAACTCAGCCTCCACGAAAGACCCAGATGCCACGTCGCGGTGCGGCAGGATCACCTCTCGCCAGGGTCGCAAGCCCGAGACCCCCTTCGCGGTTGCCGGCGCTAGTTTGGTCGCCTTGCGGGCCTCCTCGTCGAACCGCTGGCGCAGCACCTCATCGCGGGACCGCTTGACGACCTGCGCCTGTTTCTCTGCGGAGACCGCTGCCAGCAGGGCCTGGATGGCGTCGAGGGTGCGATATGTCTCATCCGAGTTGAAGGCCTCATTGTGAGCCCACCGATCTCTGGCATCACGGAGGATGCTGACCAGGTTTCGATCGCTGCGCTGCAGCACCTTGGCGAAGACGGGATTCCAGAAATCCCAGAGCACCTTCAGCTGAAACTGGGGATCGGTGAGCGAGACCTTGCGCCCGGGGCCAAGTGTCGAGGCGGCGACAGCCTGGACCCAGTCGGCCTTCCCCGGCGCTTGCTGGCGCATCTGCTCATCGACGAAGGGGGCCAGGCCCTCGCCCAGGACTTCCAGGGCGGTCTGGACCCGCTCTCGGTTGCTGGCGGTCACAACACTTCTCCAATCACAAGAGAGTCTCCTGCCTTCCGTGCTGGCGCAAGTCTGCCGCCAGTCGAAGGATCTCCGGCCACGATGTGACCAGGTTGTTGAAAGCGAGGGCATCCTGGGTCCAGCCGTGTCGTTCCGAGGTCACGTAGAGACGGTATGCGAGGTCCCGGACGGCATCACCCATGTTGGAGTGAGGGACGAGAGCCTCGGCCGCGGTCTCCTCGCCGGACGATGCGAGCGCATGCACCAAGCTCTGGGTGAGGGCCCATACGCTTGGTGCGCCATCAAGCGAGCTGGTGGTATCAAACAGCCGCTCTCGGCTCGCGAGCTTCACCTTCCCAGCTCCGGCCTCCACGACTCCTCGTTCTTGGAGATGAGACACCGCAGTCACCTTCGCCTTGGAGAGGGTCTCGGCTTCCCCGAATGCGCCCTGCTCGAAGCCGTGCCCGTCGAACCACGCGACCGCCCAGCGGGTGTCGGGGTCGAACTCGCCCTCTTGCTCGGCCAGCACCTCGTCCAGCGCCTGGTTGATGAGCCCCAGCGCCGTGCCGACCCGCATGGGGTCTCCGTTGGCCTCGACGACCTTGCCGTACTTGGAGAACACCGCCATGCCTGGACCGATGGCGGCCTGGGCGAGGTCGACGGGTGCGATGAGTCCCTCCTGGAGCTCCCGGAGCGCCGTTGGGAGGCTGGCTCTCAGCTCGGCGATGAGGCCCCTCCGGTCGATGATCCCGGCGGTGGCGGAACGGGGGCGGCAGACGATGACTACCGACGACGCGAGCGCATTGGCCTTCTGACTGTTCGTTCTGTTTCCCAACTCGGTGCGCATCGGCCATGTCCCGGTGATCGCCAAGCCGCCGTTGATCAGGCCCTGCAGCATCGTTTCCCAACCAGTGGAGATGAGCCCATCGCCACCGGCCGTGTCGGCCTGCTTGAAGGCGTAGAAGATGGTCATGGGAGTGGATGGATCCGCGATCTCCTTGAGCCGGTGAAAGGCCGCTCCGAACCCCTCTTCGAACTGCTCCTTGGCGCTCTCCTTGCCTCCGGATCGGTAAGGATCGGCCACCAGCTCAGCGACCTTCGGGGTGAGCACGGTGGCGAACAAGTCCGGGTACAGACCGCCGATGGAGCGGCGCAGCCAAACGTAGAAGAAATCGGCCAGGTTGGCGTAGCCGATGTTGTCGTAGTACGGCGGGTCGGTGGACACGACGACTGGAGTGAGGGGGGCGGGTAGCGCGGTGGCGTCAACCTGCTGCGCGGTCCCAGTGATAAGCGGGGTCAACAAGTCCAGCACTTTGGCGATACCGTTTACTGAGACAGTGAAGTCGCCGGCGGCCCCAGAGAACGGTTGCACTTCGGCATAGTCCCAAACCATGGGGAGGGCCTGCCGGGTGAAGCCATGAATGGCTTGATCCATTGACGCCTTCCAAGTCACCAGGCTATTGGTGATATCCGCCATCTTGTCCACGCCAAGCCCCAGGTATGTCGCCACGGCGTCCGCGTAGGCGGGCTCCCCGCCATCGGCGATAACCTTCTCCCGGGCCTCCATCACCAAGTCGGAGAACGTGGTGATGGATGTGAGCTGGCGGTTGGTGAAAGCATCGTGCCAGAGTTTCATGCCGTACATGGGGAGGCGGTCAACCTCGTGGGCGTTCCTGGTCACCTCCTGTGTAGGCACGTCGTCCGGTCGCGGCACCTGGGCTGCCCTGACATGCTCCTCGTTGGCCGGCAGGTATACGCGCCCCCGTTGGCCCTCTGCGACGATTGCCACCAGTTGCGCGCCAAGACGCTGCGCTCTACCCTCGCCCCGCACGTGATCCAGCGGGATCGGTGCGCCGCAGACCAGGCACTTCGCGCCAGTTCGGAATACGGTGCCACTGTCAGGTGCGCCGTCCCCCTTGACTATCTCGAACCTCACCCCTTTGCCCTCAGGAATGGCCCGCATCCAGACCTCCTTGCCGGCCTTCGTGGAGAGGTAGAAGGAGCGGATCAGAGGGGCCGCAGCCCCGCAAGCCGGATTGGGGCAGGGGACGGTCCGTGACCAAATCCAGGCGATGACCGGAGCCTTGTCGCCACTCGGGAGAGGGGCCTGGGGGTAGAGGTGCCCGATCTGCCTCTTCGATTCTTTGAGCATCCATTCGCCATAGTGGCGGACATCCTGGGCCAGGCCACGGGCACCCGGCCATGCCTCGCCGCTCAGCCGCAGTCCTTCAGGGGTGTGGAGTGGCCGCTGCCCAGCGAACTTAGCGGGGAGCTCAATCAGGGCCTTGCAGATCAGGACGGCAACGGGGTTGAGGTCGCTGGCCTGGGCCACAAGCCCCAGCCGCTGTGCCTCGAGCGGTATCGACCCGCCTCCGGCGAAGGGGTCCAAGACCGGCGGAGGATTCTCCCCCATGGACTTGCGGATCTCCGCCCGGGCCATTGCCAGGACGCGCTCGTTGGTCGAGTTCTCCCACTCCACCAGCTGCTCGATGATTCGGAATAGCCGCTGCCGCTCATCGGCCTGCAGTTCGACGGTGGGGAACTGGTCAGGGTGGGCGGAGGGGTCGTCAACCAGCTGGGCGAACAGGACCGCGCGGCAGGCGGCCAGCGGGCGCCGGGCCCACCACAGATGCAGAGTGGAGGGATGCCCATGGCGGATCGACTTCTCCCGGGCCGACGCCGCGTTGATCGCTTGGAGCGGGATCGCCACCTCGATCAGCTTGCGGGGAGCGGCCTCCGCGTCTCCGTCAGCCATTGCCGCGACCAACCGATATGAGGATCGCCGCAACGGCTGCCAGTCCCAGCCCTATCAGCGCCGCGGTCTTCTGCCGATCAGATCGGCACCTATCGCAGGCCAGGGTCACCGCGTCGGCGATCACCTCGATTGGCGGTCCCCACCCGTACAGGCTGGCGAGGGGTAGCAGAATCTCACAGACCTCGGATGTCGTGGGGCCGTTCCAGAAGCCGCAGAGGTCCAACGCCGCAAACCGGGCGTCAGCCGCCAGGTCGTTGGCGAGTTGGCCAGCGTCCCAGAGATTGCCTGCCTCCCGTCTGGCCCACTCCGAGCGCTTCCCGGCGATGTAGCTGCTCAGCGCCCGTTGCTGGTCGTCCCTCACCTGAGGATGCCCTTCAGATTTCCGTTCACGATGGAACTCCCGCAGCCTCCCAGAGCCGCCTCCAGTCGAAGCTGGTGCTCGTCTCGGCGAAGTGTAGTCGCGGCGACTTGCCCGAGAAGGGGTCCCGCAGGTAGCGGACCCGCTCCCCGCCGTCGGTGAGCACCTCCACCAGCGCCAGGACGTAGTTCTGGCTGGCATTCAGCCCGGTCAGGATCTCGGTTCTGGTGACGGTGACGCTCTCCGATCCCTCGATCCTTCCCTTCACCTCGATGAGGTGGAGGTGCTGCTCGGAGTCGACGGAGCGGATGTCGTACCCGGGGTTGTTGGGCGGCATCTCACTCGGGTTTCGCCTCAGCATCCGCTCAGCCGCCAGCACCGCCTCCACTGCCCGCCGTTCCACCTCCTTGGTCTCCCGCGCCCGTGGGGGAGGTGAGTCAGATGGGCCCACCCCTTGACGCACCAGACCAACTGGGACGACGATTGCCGCTCCGACGACCACAGGTGGCAGCGGCTGAAGCTTGAGCTCCTGGTCCAGCTCCACCAGGCGCCGGT
This sequence comes from bacterium, assembly GCA_021791455.1. The sequence continues at coordinate 5,103 of JAJYWM010000115.1, forward strand.
CGAGGCGGTGCTGCAAGTCGTCCGCCCGCGCGCGAGCCCGCTCCGGATTAATACGGGGCTGACGCCCCTGGCTGACCTGCTGCTGCAGCTCGGAGGCGCGCTTGTCCCAGTGGATGATCTCGGCGGTGAGTCTGGCCTGCACCACCGCCTTCACCTTGCGCACCCTCTCCTCGGTGCGCCGCCGCACCTCGGCCAGGTGCTCCGGCACGAGGGTTGAGATGGCGTAGTCCAACCCGGCGCTCTCCACGCCACGGGTGAGCCAGGGTGCAGTACGAAGGTCCGAAAGGCTGGAGAGCAGCTCCGGTCGTGGCGTCTCATAGTCGAGATATGGTGCTGGACCGGCCAGCGCCGGCTCACCCGTCGGTGCGAGGGTGACGAACTGAGCTCTTCGGGACACGGCCCGGGGTGGCAGGCCGTCCCGACGTCTGGCGTCTGCTATCTCGTGCTCCAGGAAGAGCAGCAGCTTCGGCACTTGGCCATCGTCGGTGGGGTCAACCAGGGTTGCCCCCTGGGTCAGCGCTCCCCCATCTCGAGCTAGGGTCAAGTCGATCACAGCCTCTAGCAGGGGGTGCCCAGGGCAGATGAACTCGGCCAGCGGCCGGCCGGGGATGGCGATAAGGGCCTTTTCGAAGGTCACTCGCTCGTAGCGCATCAGCAGTGGGCCCCGGCCAGGGACGTTGCGGATGGTGGCGGGGACGAAGGTCAGCTCGAACCGGTCCTGCTCCCGCTCCACCGCCCTGCCCCCAACCCTCTCCAAGGCGCCGAGGAAGAAGTCGCGCACGAAGTGAGGTTGCAGCTTCTGGGCGGCGGCCTCCTCCATCTGGAGGCGGACTTCCTGCACATCCACTACGCTCATCACGTCACTGGCGAGCGCCTCTCGCTCCACCAGCTCGGAGAGCCCTTCTCCCACCGCGGAGTTCACCACCTGGTGGAGCCGGGCGCGGACATCCGGCCGATCACCATACCGGATCGCCTCGATGAGGAGATCCCGGAGCTGGCGGCCCGGCAGTGCCTGGCCCAGGACGTCGAACACCTGCCCTCCCAGGGCGGCCCGCTGCTCCTCGAGCTTGCTGAGCAGCACCTCGTAAACCTGTCCCTCCCGGGTGTTCTCGGCGAGCAAGTTCCACATGTGGCAGACCTCGGTCTGCCCGATGCGGTGAATGCGCCCGAAGCGCTGCTCGATCCGGTTGGGATTCCAGGGCAGGTCGTAGTTGACCATGAGATGAGCTCTTTGCAGGTTGATCCCCTCGCCAGCGGCGTCGGTGGCGACCATCACCACCACTTGCGGGTCCTGGGTGAACAGCCCTTGGAGCCGGCGCCGCTCCTCCCGGTGGACTCCCCCGTGGATGGCGACCACTGCCTCGGCGCGCCCGAAGTAGCTGGAGAGGCGGGAGACCAGATAGTCGAGAGTGGCCCGGTACTCGGTGAAGATGATCAGCTTGCCGGGTCCAGGTCCCGCCATCTGGCCGTCCTTGGCGAGCATCCCCTGCAGCCCTCGCCACTTGCTGTCGGTGCCCATCTGGCGGACCTGCTTCGCGAGCTGCTCAAGACGGGTCACGGACCGTATCTCGGCTTCCAGCTCGGCCTTGGTCTGCGCGGCGGAGGCCTGGTCCACCGCCTCCTCGTCCAGCCGCTCAGCCTCATCAGAGTCGAGGTCGTCGAGGTCGTCCCCTCCCTCCTCGCTCAGCAGCTGGGAGAGACGGTTCAGGTTTGCTGACGGGGCCTCGGCGCCCTCGACGAGTCGCTTCTCCAGCCTCTCCCTTCGCCGGCTGAGCGACTGATAAATGGCCTCGGGTGAGGATGCCAGTCGACGCTGCAACCCGGTGAGGGCGAAGCCCACCACGGTGCGTTGTCCACCCCCCAGCCGGTCGGCCCGGTTCATCTCCTCCCGGACGTACTGGGTCACCTCCTCGTACAGCTCCATCTCCGCTGGCGAGAGGGGGAATGGCACTGTGGTGGCCAGCCGTTCCGGGAAGAGCGGCCGGCCGTCGAAGCGGAGGATCTTCTCCTTGATCATCCGGCGCTGCAGGTCGGAGACATCCCCGGCTCTGCCTCTGCCTCTGCCCGCGAATCGGTCGGGGTCCAGCAGGGAGAGGAAGAGCTGGAAGTCCTCGTCCTTGCCCGAATGGGGGGTGGCGGTGAGCAGCAGGAAGTGCCGGCAGATCCCACCCAGGAGCTTGCCCAACCTGTATCGCTGTGTCTCCCGAACCTCGTCGCCCTGGTAATGGGCGCTCATCCGATGAGCCTCGTCGACAATGATCAGATCCCACTCGCTGGAGCGGAGGCGGGATTGAAGATCCTCGCTGCGGGACAGCTGATCCATTCTGGCGATGAGGAGGGGTTCCTCGGCGAACGGGTTGCCATGCAGGCTGGCCTCCACAGCCTCCCTGGTCAGGATCGAGAACTGCAGGGCGAACTTGGAGCTGAGCTCATCCTGCCACTGCGCCACCAGCCCGCCGGGCGCGACCACCAAACATCGCCGAAGGTCCCCGCGCAGCATCAGCTCCTTTACGAAGAGGCCCGCCATGATCGTCTTGCCGGCCCCGGGATCGTCGGCCAGCAGGAAGCGGAGCGGTTGGCGAGGGAGCATCTCCCCATATACGGCCCGAATCTGGTGAGGAAGAGGCTCGAGAAGGGACAGGTGCACGGCCAGCATGGGATCGAAAAGGTAGGCGAGCCGGATCCTGCGCGCTTCGGCCGCGAGCCGAAATGCCGCCCCGTCGCCGTCCAGGGTCCATCTCCGATTGCTTTCACCCAGCTTGAGGCCCGCCTCGTCGGCTCGGAACAGCAGCCGCTGCGACACCTGGCCCGAGCTCTCCTGATATGTGAGGGTCACCGCTTCCTGCCCGTGCCAGGAGATCGCTACCACGGTCACCTCATCGCCCGGGACGATGCCGGCGACCAGCGCTCCTGCCGTGAGATCCTCCAGCTTGGCTATCGCGGCCCCTTCGGGGTTGGGATGGCAGAGGACTGCGCCAGGGCATGGCCGCCGAGAAGAAGGTGAAATCCGAGACGGCAATCAGTCGGTCCGTCCGTCAAGGGTCCAACCGGTGCGGCGAGAGAAGTGATCAGCGTCGGCATGCTGGAAGCATGGGCGCCGCCTCGCGTCGAGATCGAGCCTAGATTGACGCCCAGGACGGCAGCCATTTCGCGCTAGGAAGGCAGCGCGGCACTCCTTTCACCTGCGGAGCCCCGTACTGAGCCGAATCCGATCAGACGGCGTGCTGCCTTGCGTCCTGACCACTGCACTCATTGCAGTGACCCCTTGAACCCAGCCACTCAGCCCCGCAGCCATCTCACGTGCTGGGAGGTGTCCGGTCCGGATGCTTCCCAGCGATCTCGTCCCAAAACTCTGGATAAAACCGCGACAACGGGCTTTCCGCCGTGCCCTGGTCGCGCATGTCCTCTAGAGCCGCGCGGCACTGCCGGGTGATCTCCTGAAGGTGCAGTTCGATTTGAGGCACTAGCGTGTATATATCGGTGGTGTCAATGGTCACAGTGCGGAACTGACCCACGTCGAATGGCAGCTTGTCGGCAGTCCGGATGATCTGCACCACCGGTTTGCGGGTGGCGTGCCGCAGGGCAAGCTCGTAGTATACATTCGGGTTGCTGAACGACAGGTCGGCGATCACCAGGCGAGCCTTGGTGAGCTGCTCGATGATTTGGCCGGTGATCAAGCCCGGCCGGCTGATTCTGTCCGCACGAACAGCCCGCAGGTTGAGCTCCTTAAGCGCTGGTTCGATGAGCGACGTCAGCACAAGATCGGCGTGCTTGCGCTGCTCCGATCCGGGGTCGCCAATTGGTGAAATGACGAAGCAAGTGTCGGCGGTCATTGCCGTGGCCGTCACCTGAGCCTTCGAAGTTTCGCGCCGACGCCCTTTGTCTGAGCCTTTGAGCTCGGAGGCTGCAACAACCTCTGTGTAGTCGTTCTCCGCCACCGGCTGTGCCAAATCGGTGTCCTTTCCGGCCTGCTCGGCGACTTGGTCGACGAGCTGCTCGATGGCCACCAGGTGTTCAGTACCTCCGATGTTGCGGATCAGATGCAGGTCGCGAGCGTTTGCGAGGAATGTCTCGACGCATTCCGCGGCTTTCGAATCGGCTACCCCCACCTCCCGGGCGGCATCTCGGAGCACCTGGCTCGCGGGCAGCCTTGAGCCCTTGTACTTTTCATAGATAGCATTGAACGGCGCGATTTTGCTAATGGCGCACTCAGCACGGGCCGCGGCCTTCGTCGCTGGTGCGGCGTTGGGATCGGTGGCGGTAGTACCCAGCGAGGTCAGCTGCAGCCATTCGGCGGCATACGAGCCGGTGGTGAGGCCGTACTGCCTGCTGGCGGTTATGAGCTTGCGGGACGTGCTGCTGTCTGGCGACCGCTTCAGCGCCTCGAACAACGTAAGGCGGCGGACCCGTTGGCCGGAGCCGTGGGTCTGGATGGCTTTGGCGAGGAATAGTGCCTCCTCAAAAGACATGGCAGGGAACTCCCGCGGGGTGCGTGTCCGGGTGCCAGAATCGTTCCCACTCATCTCGGGGGTGTCTAGTGCTTCCGCAGCACCCGCCGTTGCTTCGCTGGCTGCCGGAGGTTGGACCGTGTCCGGCCCGCGCGAGTTGCCAGTGTCATCGACGGTCGCGCTCCCTGCGGGGCGGGCTGGCCCATTGGCCTCAGTCATGATGAGAGGGTAACCCTTTTGAGTGCGTTTTGCGCTCTACGAGGGGAATGTGGATGTCGACGTGTGGGTACTTTCGAAGTGTTCAGTCAGCGACGAGCGATTTTACCTACGTGTGCATCGTGTGCATCGACCACCACCGGGTCGCCCTTCCCACCCGCCGCAACCTGCCCGGGGCCGCGGCTCACCTACGTTGAGCCGCGACCCCGGGCCTGGGGTGCAGGTGACTGCGACCGGCCCAGCCCGCGACCCCGGGCCGGGGGTGCAGGTGACCTCCTCCAGCCCCGACCCCGGGCGGGGGTGCAGGGGGCTTCCTCCAGCCCCGACCCCGGGCCGGGGGTGACCTCTCCCCCGGCCAGCCGCGGCCGAGGGCGCAGCTCTTACCGGTGGCTCTCCGACCCCGGGCTCAGCTGATAAGGCCAGCCACGGCGGGGACCTGGGCGAACGCCCCGGCGATCACCTCATATCCCGTCTCATTGGGATGGATGTTGGGGGTGGAGCCGCACATCCAGGTCAGCTGGCAGATCCGCTCCACATCGACGGGCAGCCCGGTGGTGGGGTCGGTGGTGGTGTCCAGGGTCTGGAAGGCCGACTGGACGTCGGCCACCTGGTCCCCGGCCCGCTGGTACACCCCCTCCAGCAGCTGGTTGAAGGTCCCCGTCACGGTGAGCGACTCCGCGGCCAGGGTGGTCCCGCCGGGGAGGAGGTAGGCGGCGAGGAAGGGGTCGTAGTAGTTCATGCCCACGATCGGCACCCCCCTCCCGGCGGCGCCCCGGAGGGCGGTGAGGATCACCGGCAGCTGCCTTGCCACCTCGGCCAGTCCCTGGAGAACGCAGCTCTGGCTGATGCTGCCCACGCTCTGGACGCAGCCGTCCACGTTGTTGGCGCCGATGTCGATGGTGATGAGCGCCACCTGGCCCCGGTGCTGCGCCAGGAAGCGGACGGCGCGGGCCAGCTGGGGCGCGCCCCCCGCGTAGCAGGGGCTGCCCACCCCACTCAGCATCGAGGAGGTGGTCTCCCCCGGGCAGCTGAGGTTGACCGCCTCAAGGTTGGGATGGTCCCTCCGCAGCCCCTGGTAGAGGTCGCAGGCGTACCCGTACTGGTAGCCGCAGGAGGTGAGCTGGCCGATGGAGGCCGGCTGGTACCCGGTGGCCAGGGAGTCCCCCAGCGCCAGGTAGTAGCTGGGAGCCGCCGGAGGGCCGGGCCGGCCCGCGGCGCTGGCCACCTCCGGCACCGCCGCCAGCAGCAGCCCCACAAGGGCCGCGATCCCGAGACGCCAGCTCCATCTGCTCATGACCTTCCCCCTTGGCACCTGCTCCGCCGTCCCGGCGGGGACTATACTCCCGGCCCGCGGCGATTTGGGAGAGGCCTTTTGGGCCTGGACCCGCGGACCGCCCTCCCGGGGGCCGCCCGGAGGACCAGGATGAGGGTGGACCAGCTCCCCGACCTCGCCGAGCTCTTCGCCGCCAGCACCGGGCGGGCCAGCAGCTCACGCGAGTACCGCTCGGTGCTGCGCTCCTTCGCCGCCTTCGCCACCGAGCGGGGCGCGGGTTTGCCGGATCAGCTCTCCCCCACCCTCCTCCTCCACTACCAAGCACAGCTGGC
>JAJYWM010000409.1 GCA_021791455.1 bacterium
AGGCCACATCAGCCCTCAGAGCGCAGCTCGTCCAGGACTTCCTGGGTCGGACGGGATGCCACCGCCGACTCTGGTAGCGGGCCGTGGGTCCAACGTGCTGGTGTGACCCTGCCGGCAGCGAGCAGGCTTCCGGTGCCGGTGGCTATTGCGGGCGGCGCCAGGACGGCCACCAACTGACCGCGATAGGTGACCCCGAGCGTCTCCCCTCGGCGGACCCTCCGGACGGCAGAAGAGGCCCGCTGCTGCAGCTCCTTGATCCCGATCGTCTCCATGTGCGGCGACAGTAGCACGAAGCGGGCTGTCTCGAACCCGTCATGCTCCAGCTCGCTCTTCGCCTGTGGGGCGGTGCCAAGGAGACGGGCCGAGAACGATAGCGGCCAAGTGGAGTACCCAGATGGGATTCCCCAAGTCGGTCAAGGACGCGGCTTTCAAGAGGCCGGGCGGCCGCTGCGAGTGCAAGCGCACCTCGCACCGCAGCCACCCCGAAGGGCGCTGCAAAACGGCGATCTCCGTTCTGTCGGTGGACTACCACCATGTCCGTTCTCGTAAGGCTGACGGCCCCGATACGCTCGCCAACTGCGAGGCTATGTGCTGGAAGTGCCATCGCCTCACAAAGTCCTTCGGCGCGGAGGCAGCGCGCGGATCGCTGCGGCGAAGGAGGCCGCCGAGTCCGGCATCACCACCAAGCTCCCAACTGGGCGCCGCCCTCCCGCTTCCCACTCCAACCGGACGAGGTAGTGGGCATCTGACACCGTCCGAGCGAGTTCACGCGCAAGGCGGGACACAGCCTTGGCAACGCCCACTCCTCAGGTGACGAAGGAGACGTAGGCTGCCGCTGGGTCCGAGGACTCCTCGCAGCTATCCACGGTGATCAGTTCCGGGCGCCTGGACAGAGCCGCGACAAGGGGCGCGACCCCGGAGTCCACCCATGCGTTGACCTTGACGGGCACCTCCGAATGGCGCCCCCTGACACGCTGCCTCTCGGCTCCTCAAACTGACCCACTACCGGGACCGGCGCCGCCCATCGGGTCGCATTTCTTCCCCGGCCGCTCTGATGGCTCGGTCAGTTGGCAACCGCTGTGTGCCGGCCGGCAGGAGCCTGGACCAGGTCCGCGATTCGCTGCAGGGTCCTTTCCATGTTGGCCCTGGTCTTGGCCGGGAGGCCGAACAGCTGCAGGAACGGTCTCTGTCTGTCCTGCGACAGGTCCCACGTTTCTCTGACCAGGGTTCCACCCTCTGCGGCGATCAGCTCATACCGCCAGATGCGCCCGCCGACAAGCCGGCCCAAGGGAGAGGGGGCGGTGGTCTGCCAGGCGATCCTGCGGTTCTCCTCGAATTCGATCACGGTGTTCATCATCGAGTAGGGAACGCCCGCCTGCATCCGCATACCGAATCTTGCGCCCAGGGTGAGTCTTTCGGAGGCCTTGCCCTGGGGGCCCTTCACAGACCCGGAGCCGTCGATCTGCGGGTGGTGCCCTGGATCGGCCAGGAGGTCGAAGATGGCGGCCGGTGGAGCTGATATTAGGCGCTCGACCGTTACCCCGTTGCGGTGCACGTTCTCTCTCCCGTTTGGATTCTTCGGACCGTGTCAGTATGCGCCACCTGCCGCGGGTCGCCCAATTACCCAGCCTTGCCACCGGGGCCGGACCGCCCAGGGGACCTTAAGCGGTTGCGTTATTGCGGGTGGGCTGATGGTGGCGACCCTCGGCGTCAGCGCCGAGCCCGATGCCATGAGAGTATTTGGAACCATGGGCGACGCCAAATACAGCCAGGAGCTCTGGCGGGCAGGAGCCAACCTGTACTCTCGGATCCTGCGCCATCCTTTCCTGCTGGGGCTCGTGCGAGGCGACCTCCCCACCGCCAAGTTCGGCTTCTTCCTGGAACAGGACATGGCGTTTCTGGACCTGTACTCGCGGAGCATCTGCCTTCTGGCCGCGCGCGCACCAGGAGCTCAGGCCGTGCGGCAATTCAGCCGGGATGCGGCCGACAGTTTGGGGGCCGAGCAGGACGCGGAGTCGGGCTGGCTTGAGCAGCTGGGGCTTCAGGCCAGTGGGGAGGTTGAGCCTGCGCCGACCACTCTCGCGTATGGGCGATTCCTGCTGTCCGAGGTTCAGTCAGGGTCGTTCCTGCAGGGGGTGGCCGCGGTTCTACCTTGCTATTGGGTCTACCACGAGGTCGGACGCGAGCTCGCCCGCCTCGGGTCCCCGACGCCGGTCTACCAACGCTGGATCGACAACTACTCTTCTCAGGATTTCGAGGCGGTGACGGCACGGGTCAGGGCGATCCTGGACCAGGAGGCGAGCACCGCTTCCGCTCTCGAACTCGAGTCGGGGCGGCGCTCCTACCTGGTTGCTCTGCGCTACGAGTGGATGTTCTGGGACATGGCGTGGCGAATGGAGCGCTGGCCTGTTTCGGATGGGCCATAGGGCCCAGCTCCGCGATCAGCGATGCCCAGTCAGCGCCGCAACTTGAGCCCAACGCGGGGCAGGTGGGCGCACCCCTGGATACGGGAGCGGTGTCAGCGGCTCACCACCAGCGCCTCGGTGGCGGCTGCTCCCAGAATCACACCAAGGAGGGGGACGGTCCCGAGCTTTCCCCGCGCCCGCATCAGCGAGGCGGTGAGCACGTCACCGATCTGAATCAGCGTGACGATCCGGGCCAGGGCCGCTCGGGTCTGTCGCTGGTCGGCAGGGACGGCGAGCAGAGCCGCCGCGATGGCGAGGTCGCGAACGCCGGCCAGCCGAAGACCCAAGGTGGGGCTGCTCCCCTCCCCGCCCTCGGTCATCTGTCCGATCGGACCCGGTGCCACGAGAAGGAGCCCTCCGATGCAGCCGGCGATAAAGCCGACCAGGTGCAGCCGGTCTCTGCCAGACGCTAGCTTCAAGATGACCTCGCCAATTGGAATCCATGGTCCCTTGTGGACCCGACTGCCGTAACCGGCAGCTGGATTATCCCGCCGGGTCGGTCGTGGCAGCCGGGCTGAGATCACTCCTATCATGGCGGGTTGTGGTTGGAAGGCAGGTAATCCCTGGCGACGTGGGGTCATCACCGTCCCAGCAACTGGCCGAGGCCTCCGCGTCCGCCATGTTGGCGGCGGACCGAGCATCCCAGGGGTTGGGCATGATCCTGGTCGAGGTCTCCCCGGGCTCGGCGAGGCTCAGGATGGCAATCACCGAGGCCATGGTCAACGGGCATGGCATCTGCCACGGCGGTTTCATATTCTGCCTGGGCGACAGTGCCTTTGCCGTCGCCTGCAACACCTACGGCGAGGCCACCGTGGCCGCCGGGGCCGCGATTGACTTCCTGGAGCCGGTGCGTCAGGGTGACATGCTCGAGGCTGAGGCCCAGGAGCGGATCCGCAGGGGCCGCTCGGGAATCTACGACGTGACGGTTCGGCGCCTGCCCGACAGGACCGTGGTGGCCGAGTTCAGGGGGCGTTCGAAGACGCTTCCGGCCAGGGAGCCCGATGGGCGCCCTGACCAGGGCCGGGCGCGTTCGGGGGGGCTGTGAGTTGGAGGATCTGACCCCGGACCGATCGCTCCTTGATCCGATCGAGACGGCGTCCCAGGACGAGCTCGCTCAGCTGCAACTGACCCGTCTCAAGGCAACGGTGGCCACCGTGTACGAGAAGGTGCCCTTCTACCGGCGACGGATGGACGAGGCTTCGGTGGCGCCCGACGACATCCGCTCGCTCGAAGACGTAAGTCGGCTCCCGTTCACGACCAAGGACGATCTGCGCGACCAGTACCCACTTGGGCTCTTGGCGGTACCGCGAGCGACCCTGCGTCGGATCCATGCCTCCAGCGGGACCACCGGCAGGCCGACCATCGTCGCCTACAGCGAGGCTGACCTCAAAACCTGGGCCGATCTGATGGCGCGCTCGATCAGGGCGGCCGGGGGCCGGCCCGGCGACGTCGTGCACGTCGCCTATGGGTATGGGCTCTTCACTGGCGGCTTGGGCGCCCACTATGGAGCGGAGCGGCTGGGGTGCACGGTGATCCCCGCCTCCGGGGGGCTGACCGAGCGCCAGGTGACCCTGATACGTGATCTCAAGGCGGACGTGATCATGCTCACGCCCTCCTACATGCTGGTGATTCTCGATGAGTTCGAGCGCCAGGGAGTAGACCCGAGGACCTCCTCGTTGCGGGTGGGGATCTTTGGCGCCGAGCCTTGGTCCGACGAGATGCGGCGGGAGATCGAGTCCCGAGCGGGCATGCATGCGGTCGACATCTACGGGCTGTCGGAGGTGATGGGCCCCGGGGTGGCGCAGGAATGCGTCGAGACCAAGGATGGGCTGACCATCTGGGAGGACCACTTCTACCCCGAGGTGGTCGACCCCGGGAGCGGCAATCCTCTTCCGGATGGGGCCTCGGGAGAGCTGGTCCTGACGACCCTGACCAAGGAGGCGATGCCCCTGCTGCGCTACCGCACCAGGGACCTGACCCGCCTTCTGCCGGGAACCGCCCGCACCATGCGCCGCATGGAACGGATTAAAGGCCGCACGGACGACATGATGATCGTCAGGGGAGTGAATGTCTTCCCCACCCAGGTCGAGGAGGTGGTGCTCAACATAGCCGGGCTCTCCCCCCACTTTCTCTGCATCCTCACGCGACCCCATCGAATGGACGAGATGACGGTGCGGGTCGAGGCCAGCCCTGGGGCCGCCGACGCCGCCGCCCGGGCCCGGTTGGAGCAGGAGTTGGTGGGCCGCCTCAAGCATTCCGTCGGGGTCACCGTCGAGGCGGACGTGGTAGAGCCCTACACCATGGAGCGATCCCTGGGCAAGGCGCAGAGGATCCTGGACCTGCGTTCGTGAGGGTCACTCGCATCCGGGCTCGCGCGGCTTCTGCAGCGTCGCCTGGGTCTCGGACCGCTACCCTGCGCTGATAAGGCCAATCGCCAGCAGAGCCCCCAGGAGCCCCACTGACTGCAGCCGGCTCCAGCGCTCACGGAGCAGGATCCGCGCTAACACGATGGTCACCCCCGGGTAGAGCGAGGTCAGGACCGCGACCACGGCCAGCTTGCCCCGGCCGGTAGCGCTGAGGAACATGAGGTTGGCCGCGCCCCCCAGAACGCCGGCCAGGGTGGGGAGCAGCAGGGCCGGAAGGGCTGGGCGGGCTGCCATTAACGCACGGGCCGCAAAGGGCGCCTCGATCAGGACTGCCACCAACTGGCCCGGTAGCAGCGGCCAGGCGCCGGATCGCGTGCCCGCCCGGTCGAGGGCGACGAAGAAGATGGCGAATCCGAGGCCGGCGGCGACCCCGTAAAGAATGCCCTGACTCGCCTGGGGCGATGCCCCCGGCGCGGGGCGCCAGGAGACCAGGACGATGGCCGCGACGGCGCAAGCAACCCCCACGCCAGCTGTCGCGCCCAGACGCTCGCCCAGCAAAAGCCCGAATCCGGCTGGCAGTGCTGCGGTGAGAAGAGCGGAGCAGGTTGCCACGACGCTCATGCTGCCAACCGCCAGTCCCCGGTAAAGGCAGAGGGAGCCCAGGGCGGTGCCGGCGCCGCTCAGTGCTCCCCATCCCAGAACTGCGGCGGTCGGTCCCCTGCCGGGCACCGCCTGGACCGCGATCAGGGTGGCGATAACGCTGCAGGACTGCGCTACCAGCGCCACGGTTGCGGCGGATGCTCTCCGGCTCCCGACGCCGGCGGCAAAGTCGGACGCGCCGTAGCCAAGCGCGGCGAGCAGGCTCAGGACCAGCGGCATCAGCGCCGGCGCCGCCGGAGTGGGTGGCCGGGCCTGCGGAAGAGACCCCGCCGTTCCAAAGTCGGTGGCGTGCGGCCGGGATTGGGCGCCGATCGCCTCCTCTCCCGCACCCCCGCCCCACGAGGTTCGCCCATCTATCTGGGAAGTTTCGACCGAAGAGGGTGCTGGGGGCCCTGGCGGGGCTCAGCCGCCACTCCTTCTGCCCGCAGCAGGGCTGCTTGCTCTACCTCCAGCCCAGGAACCAGGCGCCCTGAGGCGGTCATCACCCGCCACCAGGGAAGCCCACTGGAGTTGGCGAGAACCCGGCCCACCGCCCGTGCGGAACCGGGCCTGCCCGCCAGGGCCGCGACCTGGGAGTAGGTGAACACCTCGCCAGGGTGGGTTGCGGCGAGGACGGCTGCGACCGCCGAGCCCAGGTCACCTGTGGCTGTCGGGCGGGCTCTAGGCCTGGCTCGCCGGGGCACTGAGGTGGCTCCGAAAGAACTCCGTGATGCGTCGCCGGGAGTCGGCCTCCGCCACCTCGTCGTAGCCGATGCCTCCGACCTTGTGCATCACCAGGGGCAGAAGGCCGTGGTGTCGGTTCATGAAGCCGTGGCCGACCCGGGGATATTCCTTTACGTCGTGGGGCACCGACGCCTCGGTCAGGGCTGACTCCAGCCTCGCGGCGGCGCCGCGCAGGGTGCGGTCGCGCTGTCCGAAGCTGGCCACCATGGGGCAGGAATCTGACAGCCACGCCGATGCGTCGGCCGGAACCTGGCCATAGTTGACGCTGGCCGCGGCATAACCATGGCCCGGGGCCATGAGAAGGGCGAAGCCTCCACCCAAGCAAAAGCCGGCAATCCCCAGTCTCCCGCTGCAGCGGTGATCCCGGGCCAGCCAGGCGCTGGCTGCCTTAACGTCTTCGAAGGTTCGGCCCTCGCGTCTGGCGAGGTCTCGGAAGGCCGCCCGGACACAGGCGATCTTGCGTCCGCGACTGAAGAGATCGGGCGCCAGGGCAAGGAATCCCTCCGAGGCCAGCCAGTCCGCCTGGGTCACCAGATCCGTGGTCATGCCGAACACGTCATGGATCAGCACGACTCCGGCAAACAGGCCCTCCCCCTGGGGGCAGGCCAAATAGGCGGGTAGGTCACCCCGGGTGGTGGGGACCGCGACAGTTGCCAATCAACCTCCTACTGCGCAATCGGCATGATGGGTGCCGGTCAACTATATGAACAGGGAGTGCCCACCCGGCGAGCCGCCGCCTAATCGGCGGCTTGGTGGTCTTCCGAGTGCTGGGAGTCAACGCCGCCGCTGGCCCTGCCCCAGAGCCCGTCGAGGGCAATCTGAGACACCGCTCGGGCGACCTGCCACGGGTCCTCGGAGCGCTCCGGTCGGTACCACTCCGTGATCGAGTTGACCATACCGAAGATGAGCCTGGTGGCCAGGCGTGGGTCCACCGCTGGCCTGGTGCCGCGAGCCCCGGCGGCGTCTGCGACCATGGCCGCCACCAGACGGTCGAATTCGCGCCGCCGTACCATGGCCCACTCCTCGGTGGGAGTGTTGCCGCGCACGCGTAGGAGCAGGGTGACGTACGGCAACTCGCGGGTGAGCGCAAGAGCGGTGCCGGCCACCACGTGGCGCAGTCGCTGCTCCGCCGGCCCGGTCTTGACTCCTGGCTCGTCCAAGACGGCGAAGAGTCCATCCAGGGCGCGGGTCACCGCCACCCGGAGAATCTGCTCCTTGCTGCTGAAGTGGTGGTAGATGGTCGACTTTGTGATCCCGGCGGCCCTGGCCACCTCCGCCATGCTGGTGCCGTCATAGCCGCGCCGGTTGAAGACCTCGACCGCTACCGCCAGCAGGGACTGCGCGTCGTGCTTGGGGCGCGGCCCGAGCCCGGTCACTCGGAGCGTACGGTTGCCTGCCACGCTCAGAGTATGGCTGCGTTCTTGACTTCCGCAGCGGGGGCGCCCAAGATTGGAACCGACCGATCGGTCGGGAAGCAGGAGTGCTGTATGGCAGAGCAGGATCAGAGCCAGAGGGAGAGGGCCTTCCAGGCGCGCATAGACGCCGACGAGAAGATCGAACCGCGTGACTGGATGCCGGAGCGCTACCGAGCGACCCTTATCCGGCAGATCGCCCAGCACGCCCACTCCGAGATCATCGGGATGCAGCCGGAGGGAAACTGGATAACCAGGGCCCCGTCCCTGAGGCGGAAGGCGATACTTCTTGCCAAGGTGCAGGACGAGGCCGGGCACGGGCTCTATCTCTACTCCGCAGCGGAGACTCTGGGAGTCGACCGTGGCGAGCTGGTGCAGCAGCTGCAGAGCGGCCGTCAGAAGTACTCCAGCATCTTCAACTACCCGACTCTGTCCTGGGCTGACGTCGGCACCATCGGCTGGCTCGTCGACGGGGCTGCGATCACCAACCAGCTGGCGCTGACCCACACCTCCTACGGGCCATACGCCCGGGCCATGGTCCGAATCTGTCGCGAGGAGTCGTTCCATCAGCGCCAGGGTTTCGAGCTGCTGATGCATCTGAGTCACGGCACGGAGCAGCAGCATGCGATGGCCCAGGACTCGGTCAACCGGTGGTGGTGGCCGTCTTTGATGATGTTCGGTCCACCCGACCAGGCCTCCCCCAACAGCGCCCAGTCGATGGCCTGGCGGATCAAGCGGGTCAGCAATGATGATCTGCGCCAGCGCTTCGTGGACATGACCGTCCCTCAAGCGCAGGCTCTCGGTCTCAGCCTGCCGGACCCGGAGCTGAGCTGGAACGAGGATCGCGGCCACTACGACTTCGGGCCCATCGACTGGGATGAGTTCGCCAGGGTGGTCGGTGGCCAAGGCCCCTGCAACGCTGAGCGGTTGGCGCGCCGGAGAGAGGCGGACGAGCAGGGAGCATGGGTGCGGGAGGCTGCGCTGGCGTGGGCCGCCAAGCACCCGGGCCCCGACTCCCAGCAGGCGGCATGAGCGCGTCTGGGCCGAGTCCGCTGTGGGAGGTGTTCGTGCGCAGCCGCAGGGGCCTGTCCCACAACCACGTGGGTTCGCTGCATGCCTCCGACGCCGAGATGGCCCTCCAGAACGCCCGGGACCTCTACACCCGCCGCGGCGAGGGCGTCTCCATCTGGGTTGTCAGAGCCGCCGACATTCATGCCTCGGATCCTGACGAGAAAGGCCCCCTCTTCGACCCCCCGGCTGACAAGGTCTACCGTCATCCCACCTTTTACATGGTGCCCGAGGACCTCAAGCTTTGAGTTCGGCCTCAGCGGTTGCCGCCCCCGCCGACTTGGTGGAGTACTGCCTGCGCCTGGGCGATGACTGCCTCGTCCTGTCTCACCGTCTCTCCGAGTGGACGGGCCATGCCCACGACTTCGAGGAGGACGTGGCGCTGGCCAACCTGGCACTGGACCTCCTTGGTCAGGCCCGCAACCTGCTCTCATACGCCGGGGAGATCGAGGGGCGGGGGCGCGACGAGGACTCCCTCGCCTATTGGAGAGACGATCGCGATTTCCGCAACTGCCTGTTGGTGGAACAGCCGAATGGCGACTTCGCGATGACCATGGTGCGCCATCTGTTCTTCTCCGCTCACCAGGTGGCGCTTCACCAGAGGCTGCTTGGTTCGAGCGATGCCACCCTCGCCGCCGTCGCCGGCAAGGCCGTCAAGGAGGCCAGATATCACCGTGACCACGCAGCCCTCTGGGTGGTGCGCCTGGGGGCCGGCACAGAGGAGAGCCACCGGCGCGCCTCTGCAGCGGTGACCGCCCTCTTACCCCTAGTCGGCGAGCTTTTCGAGGAGGATGCACTGGTCCAGCGGCTGGTGAGCAACGCCGTCATCCCTGATCCGGGTCAGATTTCCGCCGAGTGGAACACCTATGTCGACGCCACCCTGCGGGAGGCGACCCTGGACAGGCCCCAGGTCGCCTCCCGCAGCGGCGGTAGACGCGGTCTGCACTCTGAGCACTTGGGCCATCTGTTGGCCGAGATGCAGCACCTCCACAGGAGCCATCCTGATGCCTCTTGGTGAGCACAGCGCGAGAGCCGCGGTGGCCTCGGTGTGCGACCCGGAGCTCCCCGGCCTGACCCTGGAGGACCTGGGAGTCCTGAGGTCGGTGGAGGTGGATGCCGCGGGCGCGGTTCTGGTGCTCCTGACCCCGACCTACTCCGGTTGTCCGGCGCTGGATGCGATGCGCGAGGATGTGCTCAAGGCACTTCGGGCGGCGGGCTTTCCCAGGGCGAAGGTCGAGTTCACCCTCACGCCGCCGTGGAGTACCAGCATGCTGGGACCGCGGGCCAGGGAGCGCATGCGGGCGCTGGGGATCGCTCCCCCCGGAGTCGGCTCGACCCCGATCTCGATCACCCTAAAGTGCCCGAATTGCGGATCCCTGCGCACCGAGGAGACCAGTCGCTTCGGGACAACCTCCTGCAAGTCGCTATGGAGATGCCGCAGCTGCGGGGAACCGTTCGAGCACTTCAAGGCACTCCATTGACCGAGGGCCTGGAGCCCAAGCGCCGGGCCGGATTCCACAAGCTGACTGTGGAATCCATCGAAGCGGTGGCGAACGATGCGGTCGCCGTGACCTTCACGGTTCCCCCCGGCCTCGAAGAGAGGTTCCAATACTCCGCCGGCCAGCACCTGACCGTGCGGGCGAAGCAGCTTGGCGACGACGTGCGCCGCACCTATTCAATCTGTTCCCCTCCCAGCGCCCACCGCCTGCGGGTGGGGGTGCGGCGACTGCCGGGCGGGCTGATGTCTGAGTTCATCCACTCCCAGCTGAGGGTGGGCGAAGAGCTCGAGGTGATGGAGCCGGCGGGCAACTTCACCCTGGCGCTCGACCCGGGCGCGGAACGCTCCTACGTTGCGATCGCCGCCGGCTCGGGAATAACCCCGATCCTGGCGCTTGTGGCAGAGACCCTGGGCACCGAACCGAGGAGCCAGTTCACTCTCCTCTACGGGAACAGGACGGTGGAGTCGACCATGTTCTTGGACGAGCTGGCGGATCTCAAGGATCGGTACCCGGACCGCCTGCAGCTGATCCACCTCTTCTCTCGCCAGCGCCAGAGCCAGGAGATCAACAACGGCCGTTTGGATCGCGAGAAGCTGGCCCGCTTGGTCGATGTGTTCGTGACCCCCGGCGACGTGCATGCCTGGCTGCTCTGCGGGCCCTTCGAGATGGTCCGGGCCGCGCGTCGGCTGGTGGGTGAACGCGGAGTCACCGAGTCCCTTGTCAAGACCGAGCTCTTCTTCGTCGAGGATGAGCCTCCTCTCCGGACCTCGGCGGAGGCTGAGGCCCTCTCCCGCTCCGGGCTGGTCGAGGTGCGAGCCACGCTTGATGGCAGAGAGACCCTGTTCACCATGACGCGGGAGCAGAAGATCGTGGACGCGCTGGGGCTGGTCAGGCCCGACGCTCCGTTCTCGTGCAAGGGCGGAGTCTGCGCGACGTGCCGGGCGCGGCTCATCGAGGGCCAAGTGGTGATGGATCACACCTATGCCCTGGAGGAGTCGGAGCGGGAGCAGGGATGGGTTCTCACCTGTCAGGCCCACCCTATCTCCGACACCGTCGTCGTCGACTACGACGGGTGATCGCAGCCCGGTATCCTGGCCCGACATGA
>JAJYWM010000168.1 GCA_021791455.1 bacterium
GCGCTACAGCTACGGCGTCGCAGGCTCTGTCGGGCTGCTCAGCGCCCGGATCTTCGGGTACAGCGATAGGGCCGTCCCTGGCTACGCCGTGGAACTAGGAGAGGCGATGCAGCTGACCAACATCCTGAGGGATCTGTCCGAGGACCTCGGCAATGGGCGCTGCTATTTGCCGACCGAGGACCTGGAGCGCTTCGGCGTGACCCGCGAGGATCTCCTGGCCGGACCCCGCGGGCCTCACGCCCAGCATTATCGTGACCTCATGCGGTTCGAGGTCGCGCGCGCCCGGAGCCACTTCCGCAGCGGGCTCCGGCTCGTTCCCCTGGTGGATCGGGATGCCCGCGGCTGCCCGGCCGCACTGGCGTCTCTCTACCAGCGACTCCTGGTCGAGGTCGAGCGCCGCGGCTACGACGTTCAGGCGCAGCGCATCAGCCTTCGGAAGTCGCACAAGATGGGGCTGGCGCTGGGCGCGTGGTTGCGCGCCACCCTGCGACCGTGAACGGAGCGTCAGATCGGCCAGAGACGGTGGTGGTCGGGGGCGGACTGGCCGGGATCACGTGCGCTCTGGGCCTGGCTGATCGCGGCCATCGAGTGACCCTGTTGGAGCGCGCTCCCGTCCTGGGGGGCCTCTGCCGGTCCGTCGCCGATCCGACCGTCGGCCGGGTCGACACCGGCCAGCATGTGTACCTCGGTTGCTGCTCCCGCCTGGAGGGTCTTCTGGGTCGCCTGGGAGTCCGGCCCGCTCTGGCACAGCGCCGCCTGGAACTCGCGGTCGCCGACCCCGCGACGGGCACGACCAGGGTTCTGCGGGCAGCGCCTCTGCCCGCGCCGTTACACCTTCTGCCGGTGTTGGCCAGGTGGCCGGGTCTCGGGCCGGGGACACTGGTGGAAGCCCGCCGGGTGGCCTCCTCGCTTGAGGCCGGAGTCCCGACCCAGCTGGATGACGTGCCCGCCCTCGGTTGGTTGCAGAGCCTGGGCCAGGGTCAAGCCATCATCGAGAGGCTGTGGGAGCCCTTCCTGGTCGCGGCGTGCAACGTCGGCCTCGACGAGTGCAGTGCCGCCTCGGCGGCCCAGGTCGTAGCCGAGGGGCTCCTGGGATCGGCAGCGTCGGCGGCGCTGCGGGTTCCCGGTGAAGATCTCACCGCCTGGCTGGGCGAGCCCGCCATGCGCCGTCTGCAAGCGGCGGGCGTCACCGTTCGCGTGCGCTTTCGCGTCAAGGGGATTCGTCGGATCGAAGGCGGCCTGGAGGCCTTCGACGACGACGGGGTGGTCGTGCCCTCGACAAGGGTCGTGCTGGCGACGACAGCCCGCCACGCCAGGGCCATGCTCTCCCAGGGTGGGATGGAGGACGATGGCGTCAATCGAGCCTGTGAGATCCCTGACTCTCCGATCGTGAACGTTCACCTCTTCACGGACCGGCCCTTCCTGCCCCACCCCATCGTGGTCGTGCCGCGCTCCCCACTGCAGTGGCTCTTCGACCGATCAGCACTGAATCCCGCGGGGCGTCAGGGGAGCACGGCCTTTCACTCGGCGATCTCCCTCTCGGCGGCGCGCGACGAGGTTGCGATCGCCGAAGACCGCCTGACCGAAGTGATGTGGGAGCTGTGCCGCTCCGTGTTCCCGGCCGCCGCCCGGGCCCGCCTGCTGGGGTCCAGGGTGACCAGGGAGGCACATGCCACCTTCGCTCCGGTCGCCGGCTCGGGGGCGTCCCGACCGGGGCCCGCAACCTCCCTCTCAGGGATCCTGCTGGCAGGGAGTTGGACGGCGACAGGCTGGCCGGCGACGATGGAGGGAGCGGTCAGGTCCGGCGAGGCGGCAGCCAGGGCCGCCTGATTCAGCCAATCCCAGCAGCCTCGCCGCGCTCGGCGGCCGACGACGGCTCCCCGCCCGCATGAAGCAGGTTCAACGCCTTTCGGAGCGCTTCAGTCAGAGCGCGAGCGGCCACCTGCTGGCGCCTGCCGACCGCAAGCAGGGAGGGCACGGCACCGGGCTGGCGGAGGAGCAGTCGCATCAAGAGGAGCGGGGATGGGCCCCTCCCACCCAGGCGCAGCAGGGCTCCCGCCTCGCCCAGGGGTTCTGCGGGGGTGTCCAGCACCACTCGCAGCCCGACGACCGAGGGCCCGAGGGATTCGATCCACGCCGCGGTCTCCATCTCCACCAACTCGGCCCCCTGGCTCAAGAGCGCCAGCCGCTGCTCCGGTCCGTCGGCGATCTCGGCCACACTGGCAAGACAACACGGCCGCCCCACCCCGCTCAGAAGGATGCTCTGGTTGGCCTCACCAACCAGGCGGATCCAGGCACCGGCCGGGGACAGCACCCGCTCCGCCACCCCCACCATGCCCAGTTCCCATCCGGCGGCGCAACCACCGGCTATCCCGGCCACCACAACGGCTGCGGCCGGGGGGACGGCGTGGGACGCCCTTGCGGCGGCCGCCTGACCCATCCCCGTCACCCATATCTCGACTGGCGCTCCTGGGCTATGCCACCTGATGCCCCAGGCGGTGCGCGATCGTTCCCATCTGAGGGGCAGGGCGGCCCTGGCAGCGGACGCCTCTGAGCTGAGCGCGCAGGCGACGATGAGCAAGCCGGTGGGGGCGGCCTCGGCATCCATCAGGCCCCTGGCGGCCAGCAAGCATAGGAGGATGACCCCTGCTGCCGCCGCCGCCGCCATCCCGACTCCCAGTAGCAGGGCGAGCACCGTGCCCTGGAGGAACACCGCGGCGAGCAGGATCCAGCACAGGCCAAGGCTCAGGGACCGTCCGGGGCGTGTCTCCCCTAGCCAGATTCGCAGCCAGACCTGGAGCAGCAGCCCGACCGCGAACCAGCCGGCGTAGTTCAGGGCGGAGACGCCAAACCAGACTCCCGTCCCCGGGGGGTAGCGATAGATCGACCCCAGAAACCAGTGCGCGCCCCTCAGGGCCACCGGATCCACGACGACGTCAAGGCCGACCATGAGGAGCGCGCCCAGCACGATCCGGGCGGGGCCACGCGCGCCCAGAGCGCCCAGGACGACGTAGGCGCTGTAGGCGAGCCAGGTGAAGCTCAGGCTGTCGAAAAGTGGTACCCCGAAAACCAGCCAGTCGTGTCTCAGCCCCGCCAGCCGGTAGTGGTAGACCCCGAATGGAATGCCGGGGCCCGAGACCGATCCCCACTCGGCCAAAAAGGCGATCGCCCAGCCTCCGATGAGAACCGCCAGCGCCACCCGCGCCCCGTGGCGCCGCCAGATGACGAAGGCCACCAGCAGCCAGGGCAGGAACGAGTACCAACGGTCAAGAAGCGGCAGAAGATACTGCGGCACCTCAGGAGCCCGCCTCCTGTCGCCGCACCCGAAGCTCCATGACGGCTTCCCGCAGCGCCCGATCGAGATCGCCGGGAGACCACCCCAGCTCCTCCTGCGCCCGGCGGGAGTCAACCCACATGGGGTGGCCAGCCATACGCACGGCGGTCAGGGGAATCTGCGGCGGGCGTTGCCGGACCCACCCCGCGACCTCGCTGGCAGCGGCCGTGGCGTAGGCGATGCCGAGGGGGATCCTCCATCGGGGCGGTCTGACTCCCGCCCGGACCGCGACCTCGGCCAGCAGCTGGGCCATGGTCAGATTGCGATCCCCGAGGATGTAGCTGCGCCCGGGCACGCCCCGCTCCAGTGCCAGCACATGGCCACGGCCGACCGCCTCGACGTCGACCAGGTTCAGCCCGGTGGCCACGAATGCAGGTATCCGACCCGCCAGGAAGTCCCTGATCGTAGCGCCGGTCGGAGTCGGCCGCACGTCTCCGGACCCGACCGGGGTGCTTGGCTGCACCACCACCACCTCCAGGTCCCGGCAGCCGAGCGCGATCCTCTCGGCGACCCACTTCGACCGCTTGTAGGGACCGGCCAGCGTCGCGGGGTCCTTCGCCTGGTCGACCTCGGTTAGGACTCTTCCGCCTCGCTCAAAGGCCAGGGTGCCCACCGTGCTGCAGTGGACGACCCTGCGCACGCCCGCCTTCGAGGCGGCCCTGAGCACGTTTCGCGTGCCCCCCACGTTGGTCGCGACCATGGAGGAGACGTCGGCCGCCCTGAGCGCCAGGCGATAGTCGGCAGCGCAGTGGACTATGGCCTCGCAACCGGAAGCGGCCTCGGCCAGGGTGTGGGGATGGTTGACATCCCCGACCAAGACCTCGGACCGGCCTGCTGCGACCTTGGCTGGGCTGCGCGCCAGGATCCTCGTCTGGTGCCCGGACTCAGCCAGGGCGCGGACGACCGCCGCCCCGACGAAGCCAGAGCCGCCCGTCACAAGAACCCTCATGTCGGAGCGAGCCAGTCCGTCACCGCCCGCCCGACGGTGGCTTGGACGGAGCCAGGAGAACGTACCCATCGTTGCGGTGGGTCAGCAGCATCTGCGGGTGACTGGGATCGGCCTCCAACTTGTGCCGCAGCCGATGCACGCACATCGTCACGGCCTGGGGGGTGGCGGCCGGATCTCCACCCCATGCACCCTCGATGATCTGGCTCCTCGTTACCACCACGCCAGAGTTCACGGCCAGGTATTCGAGCAGGTCGGCCTCCCGGGGACTGAGAAAGTGGCGCCGTCCCTCGATTCGGGCGGACCTGCGCACCGGTTCGACAACCAGTGGGCCGACCTCGATCGCCCGGCCCGCTCCTCGACGCTCGGTCTGGCGACGGCGCAGGATGGCGGCCATGGTCGCCTTGAGAATGGCAGGGGGGTAGGGCCTGGGCAGGACGTAGTCGGCTCCTGCCTCCATCAGGGCCGCCGCTTCCTGCAGGTCGCTGCTGGTGATGACGAGCGGCGCCGTCGTGAAGGTGCGGATGGACTCGACGCCCCGCACTCCCCGGAGTGGCCCCCGGTCAGCCAATATCGCGACCGGCTGCTCCTGGCGCACCCGCTGTCCCAGCTGCTCCGAGGTCGCGACCAGGACCACCTCGAGCCCTGGAATCTGCCCCAGCAGGTGTTGCGCCACGTCGGCGTAATCACGATCCGGCTCCAGAACCACAACCAGCATTAGGCTATTTTCCGCGACCGGATATCAGAGGTCGGGGCCAAAACCACTTTCAGGAGGGAGCAGACACCATGACGCTCTTCAACTCGGAGGCCTTGCTGGACCGCCTGGAGTTCCTGGATGGCCCCGCCGACGCGCTGCAGCGCTGGCTTGGACGCGGCCTCAAGGCCGGGGGGCCCAGCGCGCAGACCGGCAAAGATATCCTCAATGGAGTGTGGCTCGGACACCCGCTGCACCCGGCACTGACCGACATCCCGATCGGTGCGTGGACGTGCAGCACCACCCTGGACCTGGTGGACCGCGGCCGGGGTGGGCCACTGGCCAGAGCGGCGGACATCCTCATCGGCGCCGGGCTCGCCTCGGGTCTCGGGGCCGCCGCCTCCGGGATCGCCGACTGGCACGACACCTACGGGGCCGAGCGCCGCGCCGGCCTTGCTCATGCGCTGCTCAACTCAGCGGGGCTGGGCGCGTTCACAGGAGCCCTGGCACTGCGGCTCACCGGTCATCGCTCCGCGGCGCGGCCCCTGTCCGTTATGGGCTACCTGCTGGCCTCTGCCGGGGCGTTCCTTGGCGGGGACATGGTCTTCCGGCTTGGGACTCAGGTCAACCGCAACGCCTGGGAGGAGGGGCCTCACGAGTGGGCGGACGCCGCCGCGGCTGAGGACATCTCAGAAGGCAAGATGCAGCGCTGCCAGGTTGGCTCAGCGAGCGTGCTCCTTCTGCGCCAGGGAGGCGAGATCTGCGCTATGAGCGCGGTCTGCTCCCACGCCGGCGGTCCGCTTGAGGAAGGCGAAGTGGTGAGTGGGACGATCCGATGCCCATGGCACGGATCCCGGTTCGACCTGCGGTCAGGTGAGGTGAGGCAGGGCCCGGCAAGCGTGAGCCTGCCCGTCTTCGAGACCAGGAGCACGGCCGCGGGACGAGTGGAGATAAGGAGGGCCCGCGGCTGAGGATCGGCCGGAGCGGGAGGCCAAGGGCGCGCCCAGGTCCACCTTGGGAATCGTTCTCCACCTACGGCAAAAGTTGCATCGCGACGGTTCCAGGACATCCCGCGACAGCCGCCATGACCGGTCGGCCAGGCCCGCCGAGTAGAGGTGAGAGCGCCCGGTCAACGGTGGCCATTCAAAGGCGGCGTGGCCGCCCCATGGCCACGGCACCAGGCCTGGCCAGCGGCCGCTGCCAATCCCGCCTGGTGGTCGGGGACGGCCTAGGAAGTACGTTGGTAGCCCGGCCAGCCTGGCGGGAGCACTTGCTGTGCGCTGTCAGGGCGGTCCGAGGAAGTGCTTGGTACGAGCGCTTCCTACTGCGTCCCGCCGACCGCGCCGGGGAGCGGCCGAGGCTCAATCCGGGACTCCTTGGCCTCCCCGTCCGGGCCCCGCTCGACGTGATAGGCGGCAGCTCCATGCACCTCGCTCACCGCCTCGACCATCTTGGTACCCCGATACAGGAGTCCGACACCGTTGTCGGTGGCATAGCCGGCGGGCAACACCTCATCTGCGATCAGCCGCTGATACAGGGGCCGCCGCTGAGCCTCCGCATCGTAATGGACGCAGTTGGAGAAGGGCAGGAAGCCCAGGCCATTGGTCAGCGGCCGCAGATCGGGGCCGAATGAGTCCGTGGTTCCCCCGACATGCCAGCAGACCGAACCGGCGGAGACACCGGCCAGGACGACCCCGGACTCCCAGCACTCCCTGAGGATCGTATCCAAGCCGTGCAGTCGCCACAGGGCCAGCAGGTTGGCGGTGCTGCCCCCGCCCACCCAGATCAGGTCCTGAGCACGCAGATGTTGGGCCACCTCGACGATGTTGGGCATGGGAAAGAGCTTGAGGAATGAGACCCTCACGTCACGCTCGTAGAAGGCGGCGTGCAGGGTCGCGCTCCACCAGGCCTGATCACCGCCGGCGGTTTCGATGAAGCAAACCTTGGGAGCGCCCTTGGGCTGGGAAAGCTCCAGAGCATGATCGAGCAGTGGCCCGGGTCTCACCAGCGTCCTTGGATCCGGGAGCAAGCCTCCGCTGGTCGCGAGTATGGTCGGTGAATCGGCGGGCACTGCCGGCATGTTATCAGGGGCTTCGACCGGGGGCAGCTGCGGTAGGAGGAGGTGGAATCAGCTGCCGGTGACGTTTCCTCTCCCCTCCAGATTGAACCCGATGTCGGCTCCGCGGTCGGCGCCTATACATGGGAGCGCTCGGCCGGGTACGGCGTCCCACCGGCCCTGGCCCGTCAGTGGTAGTCCACCGAGCACGAGCTCCCAATCTGGCATCCTTTGAGGAGCTTTAATGAATGGGCTCAGCTGTTGATCGACCGTGCCGCGCTCACCCCCGAGCCTGGCCCGCTGGCGACGGGTGAAGATGTCATCCGTCTGGTCGCGCGAAGTGGTGCAATCTGTGCGCTGACCGGAGCCGGTATCTCCACCGACTCTGGAATCCCAGACTTCCGGGGCCCAAATGGGCTCTGGACCCAGGACCCCTTGGCCCAAACCAGGAGCTCCCTCAACCATTACATCCACGACCAGGCTGCGCGGCGGGCCACCTGGAGGCAGCGCGCGCGGGCGGAGGAGCCGGAGCCACAGCCCAACTCGGGACATCTGGCACTGGTTGACCTGGAGCGGCAGGGACGGTTGCAGGCGCTCGTCACTCAGAACGTGGACGGCCTGCACCTGCGAGCGGGGACGTCACCCGAGCGGCTGGTGGAGCTGCACGGTTCGTTGCGCGAGTTTATCTGCCTCTCCTGCGGCCATGGCGGGCCCATGGCCGAGGTTCTGGAGCGTGTCCGCCAGGGGGACGACGATCCCGACTGCCCCGCCTGTGGGGGGCTGCTGAAGTCAGCGGCGATCTCCTTCGGACAGAAGGTCCCGGTGGAGGCGATGCGCCGGGCCGAGAGTGCGGTGCGCGCCTGCGACCTGCTGCTCGTGGTGGGGACCAGGCTGGAGGTCTACCCCGCGGCTGAGCTGCCCCACCTGGCCCTCGCGGCGGACATTCCGATCGTGATCGTCAACGCCCAGCCCACGCGCTACGACCGTCACGCAAGGGCCGTCCTCCGCCAGCCCATATCGCAGGTTCTACCAGGCCTCCTGGCGCCCTCCGGCTGAGCCCTATCTTGACCGGCCCGCCGAGCTCGGGCGCCTGCAGGTGGTCACCGGAGCGGCGGCTGCGGGTGGTGCGGCGGGGCCAGTGCGGGCCACACAGCCCCATCTCAGGTCCTCGACTCCTCACACGGAGGCGCCGGCACGAGCCGGCAACCTCGTCCCGAGCGAGCCACAGCTGGCTGTCCCTCCGGCTGACTAGTCCCTGGGGAGCCAGCTGGGAACGGGCTCCAGCCCCGCCAGCGTGAGCGTGACCGCGGTCGCGGCGACGGTCATCTGCTCGAGGTCGTAACCGCCCTCGAGGACCACCGCCACCCGGCTCGGGCCCGCGTCCGCCGCGACCTGACAGATGCGCTCAACCGCTGCCGCGTAGGCCCGCCAGTCCAGGGCGAGGTTGGCCAGGGGATCGGTCCCCAGGGCGTCGAAGCCGCAGCTGACCACCACCAGCTCCGGCTCATGGGCCGCCACCGCGGGCAGAATCACCTCCTCCATGGAACGCAGCCACTCCGAGTTCCCAGTGCCGGGGGCCAGCGGAACGTTGAGCGTCTTGTTGAAGCCCGCTCCCTCTCCCCTCTCCGAGGTCATCCCGCTACCCGGGTAGAGCGGCGACTGATGCAGTGACGAGTAGAGCACGCTGCCGTCCAGCCAGAAGGCGTCCTGGGAGCCGTTGCCGTGGTGGACGTCGAGGTCCACGACGGCGGCCCGCTCCACGCCCAGGTCAGCCTGAGCATGGCGGACGGCGATCGCGACATTGTTGAAGAGGCAAAAGCCCATCGCCCGGTCGGGGGTCGCGTGATGGCCCGGGGGGCGCACCAGGGCGAATGCCGGCGTCGGGTGGGGAAGGCAGGCGACCTCGACCGCCTTCATGGCCGCGCCGACCGCGTCGAGCCCGATCTCGTACGACGAGGGGTTGCAGTAGGTGTCGGAGTCTATCCACCCCCCGCCCTGGAAGGCGAAGTCGCGGATGGAGCTCACGTGGGCCTCCGTGTGCACCAGGGTCAGGTCCTGCTCCTCGGCCGGCTCCCCGCTCAGCCACCATTGGTCGCGGATTCGAGGATCTCTTCTCAGGCCAGCGGTTATCGCCCTCAATCGGTCGGCTGACTCCGGGTGCCCCCAGCTGTCATGGCCGAGAAAGGTCGGGTCGTAGATCAGGGCCAGAGGCATAGAGGACGGTTCCGAGGTGCCGTCCAACTGCTACTGGTCCAGCGAGAGAACCATCTGGGGGGGAGCTATGCGGTGATCTTCCTTGGTGGGTCTGACGGCGGTCCCGACCGCGAAGAACTCGATCACGTGGCTGCCCCAGCCATGGTTGTTCTCCTTGATCTGGGCACCGACGATGCCCTCGGCGGAGACCTCCTCGGCCTCTGTCTGCATCCGCTCCATGGCCAGTTCCCGGGCGTCATAGAGCGCCTGAGTGAAGTTCGGCATCTCCTGGTTCTGGCCCATCTTGCGCATCCAGGCGCCCAGCCCCTGATGGGCGACGTGATACACGCAGGATCCCATGACCAGGGCCAGGGGGGCGTATCCGGCCTGCAACAGGGTCCAGAAATCCTGCCCCGAGAGGTCGGAGGTGAACGGCTTGCCCTTGGGCGTCTTCATGCTGCCCTGCTGGCTGCGCACAGCCGTCCCCACGGCCATGAACTCGGCCAGCCCCTGGCCCCATTCGTACCTGTTGATGTCCAGCCTGACCCCGACGATGCCGTCGGCGCCCAGGACGTCGGCCTCCTCCTCCATCCGGCTCATGGCCAGCTCCCGGGCCTGGTACATGGCCTGACTCAAGACCTGCAGCTCCTGGTTCTGCCCGTAGTTGGCTATCTGCAGGCCGATGTGGTAGATGGAGCTGCCCACCACCAGGCCGACCGGTTCGAAGCCGGCCTCCTTGACCAGAAGGAACTCCGAGATCGAGAGGTCGCTGGTGAAGAGCTTTCGGTGCCCCTCGGTGCCCCGCATCTCGCGGAGCCGGTTCATGGCGTCCTGGGGAATCTCAGGCAGCCCCGGTTGGTCGGGCATGCGCTAGCCTCCTTTACGTTCTGAGTGAAATTACCATCTTGGGTTTCTCAAACTTCGGGGCGGCGGCGTGGGGGGAAACCGCGGTCCCGAGGATCACCCATTCGATGATCCTGCCCCCGACCGACTCCGAACCAGTGGGAAACTCCAGGACGTGTGACTCGATCTCGACCCCAACCACACCGCCGGCCCTCACGTCGGCGGCCTCCCGAGCCAGGCGCCGGCGGCTCATGTCCTGGGCCCGGGCCAGGGCCAGGGTGTAGCTCGCCACCTCCTGGTTGGTCCAGGCGGAGACGCCCATGCCACCCAGGCGGCCCATCCCCAGGCCACCGCCGAAGTAGGCAATGGCCTGATAGGCACTGGCTCCCATCACCAGACGCAATGGGCGGTGGCCTGCAGCGAGCAGCTTGGCCATCTCCTGGCCACTCAGGGTGGACGTGAAGGGCGGGCCGGCGGGGGCGGCCCCGTCCTGCACGACAGCCGTGCCGATCACGGTGAACTCGGCCATGCCGGTGGCCCATTCCCAGCGGTTGATCTTGAGGCGGACGCCAACCACCCCCTCCGCTCCCAACCCCTCGGCCTCCAGGCTCAGGCGGTGGATCGCACGTTGCCGTGCCTCCATCAGTCCGGTCGTCAGCATGGAGTTCTCCTGGGGCTCGGAGCCTCCGTAGCCCATGCTGGAGAAGCCCCCGCCGACATTGCCCCAGCCGGTGGAGATCCAGCCCATCCGGTAGAGCGAACTTCCCAGCACCATCGCCACCGGGCGGTAGCCTATCGCCCTGAGAGCCGCCATCTCGTCAACCGAGAGATCGGAGGTGTAGGCGCCTCCCTCTGTCGTCTGGCGCTTGATCCGCTCCTGGGCCTCCAAGGGGATCCCCCCGGACTCGACCATCTGGCGGCTTTGCTCCAGGCGCTGCTGCTGCTCTGGGGTCAGCTGCCCGCCGCCTCCGCCGCGAAAAAAGCGCACTTTCGCTCAGCCTAGCAGACGTTCCAGGGCCTGACGGTCG
>JAJYWM010000444.1 GCA_021791455.1 bacterium
CACTGGAACGAAGATCCCCGTCCCTTCGTCTGGCACACCCCCGCTGCGGACATCATCGCCAAGGTGCGTCGGGGGCGCTCCGCACTGGCCCAACTTAATTCACCGACGGACCACTAGGACGGAGCGGGACCCCATCCTCGCCCCCAAGCGAAGGGCTGAGCGGCAGGTGCTCCGATCTGTGCGAGCCGAGGCTCTGGCTCGGCGGTCCCGGTGATGGGACACGTGCTCGATGCACTGGAGTTGGCGGGCCGGATGGCGGTCAGGGGGCTGCGGCCTGTCGATCTGGCGTCCAAGGCCCACCTGGCCCCCGCGACGATCAGCCATGCCCTCGCTGGGCGCCCGGTATCCGCAGGCACCTTGCGGGCCATCGCCATCGCCCTAAGCGAGACTGCCCCCATACCCGGAGCTGACGGCTTGCTGGCCGGGCTGCGGACTGGTGGAGACACTTCCGCCGCGGCGGCGTCCGATCCGAAAGGTGTCGCTGCAGGGTCGACACCCGACGTGGCGCAAGGAGGCTGCGGTGTTGGCCGAATCCCTCGACGAGCTTAGTTCGCCGACCCCCTGCCCAGTCTGCCAAGCGCTCGCCTCCGTTCTGGCCAGTTCGGCTGCCTTGGCCAGTGAGCTTGACCGGTACACGGCGCCCTACTCCGCCGCCGCCGCGCGACAGCTGGCGCAGGGTTGGGCTGAGACCTATCGGGCCGCCCGGGCGGGGTGCTGCCGGTGATCGCCCTAGCCGACGCGGACCGACTGGCGGCTGACCTCACAGCTCCGCTGTCCGAGCTGGCCGACTTCCTCGGTTCCTACGTCGTCTTCTCGTCGGTGGAGGCCCGCGACGCCGTGGCCCTGTGGGCGGCCCACACGTGGGCGATCGGCGCCGCCGGGACCACGCCCCGGCTCAGCATCCGATCTGTAGAGAAGCAGTCGGGCAAGACAAGGTTGCTGGAGGTGCTGGAGCTCGTGGTGGCTCGCCCAATCATGGCGGTCAACGTTTCGGTCGCCGCGCTGTTCCGCAGCATCGGCGAGCCGCCGCCGACCATCCTCTGGGACGAGATTGATGCGCTGTTCAGGGGCGGAAACGACTCCAGCCGCGAAGATCTCCGTGCCCTGCTCAACTCGGGGTACCGCCGCGGCGCCTCGGTGCTCCGCGTCGTGGGTGAAGGCACGAAGATGGCGGTGAAGGCGTTTGCCACCTTCGCCCCGGTAGTCCTCGCCGGGATAGGCAACCAGCCCGACACCGTCAGCGACCGCTCGATCATTGTGGAGCAGCGCCGCCGACGCCCTGATGAGCGCGTACGAGCCTTCCGGCGCCGCGTGGTGGAGCCAGAGGCCCAACTTGTCCGAGAACGGCTGCGGGCTTGGGCCGCGGAGAATCTGGAAGAGCTGGAGCGCGCCAGGCCCGCGATGCCCGCCGGTTTGAGCGATAGGGCCGCTGATCTCTGGGAACCTCTGCTTGCCATCGCGGACTTGGCCGGAGGGAGCTGGCCGAGCCGTGGTCGCCGCGCCGCAGTGGAGCTGGCCCGGGTAGGTCGGGAGGCAGACAGGAGCTTGGGAGTTCGTCTTCTGGCAGACGTTCGCGCCATCTGGGAAGAGATCGGTCGGCCTAAGTACCTTCGAACGGAAGAGCTTCTAGAACGGCTGAAGGCTCTGGACGAGTCGCCCTGGGGCGAGCTGGGCCATGGACGCGAGCTCGATTCCCGCAGTCTGGCCGGGCGCTTGCGCAAGTTCGGGGCAGGGCCCAAGCAGGTGCGATTGGGGGCAGTCACGGTAAAGGGCTACGTAGCGGCCGAGCTGGCTGACCCATGGGCGCGATACCTTCCCACCCCCTCCGCACAAAGCGAAACAACCGAAACAGGGGAAACGACTTGAGGTTCCCGAACTCAGCGGACAGGCGGTCAGTCGAGATCAAGCGCCGACCGCAGTTTCCGATGTTTCGGATGTTTCCCTTCCTGGGGGGCCGGACGAGGCGTCACTGGGCACTTCGGCCGGGTCCCGACCTGCACCGCGTCCAGCTTCAGACGGCTCCTCCCGATTGGCACCAGCGCTGCGAACCGCTCCCGGCTAGGTACTGGTACGAGGGTTCCCGAATAGGGCCGATGCCCACGGCTCCAAGCCGAAGGCCGACGCCCGGATCGACCTGCTCCCAGTCGAGGCTCTGCTCGGGGGGCCCGACGCGTGACCCCGTGCCCACTCCGTTAAATGCTCGTCTCCCCCGTCGTCGACTGGCTGCTGGCCACGCCGGTTTGGCGACGGGGCCGCGAGTTCGCAGTCAATCTGAGTGCTGAATGGCGGAAGCCGAAGTGAGGGCTGCACTCTACGCGCGGGTGTCAACCGACGACCGGGGACAGGACCCGGAGGTCCAGCTTGCCCCAATGCGCGAGCTCGCGGCCGCAAGAGGCTGGCTGGTCTCGGAATACGTCGACCACGCCTCGGCATCCGATCTCCGAGGCCGCCGCCAGTGGCGCCGCTTGCTCGAAGACGCCCAGAGTGGCCGGACCGACGTGGTGCTGGTTTGGAAATTAGACCGCTTTGCTCGCTCGGCTCTCGACGCGCTCCAGTGGCTCCAGCAGCTCGACAGCGCCGGAGTAGGGCTGAAGATCCTGACCCAGCAGATCGACACCACCACTTCGGCCGGGCGGCTGGTGTTCACGGTGCTGGCCGCTGTGGCCGAGATGGAGAGAGAGCTCGTTCGAGAGCGGGTCAAGGCTGGCATCGAGCAGGCTCGAGCGCGCGGCCAACGGCTGGGACGGCCGCCGAGAGCACAATCGGTCGAATCCCATCCGCTCTGGCCTGTGGTCCTCGCTGGCCTTGCTGCCGGGCACCTCAACCGGGCCGAAGCCGCCAGAAAGCTGAAGGTCCGACGGAGCACCCTTGACCACACGCTCGGGCCAGTCCGAAATAGGGGTATCCGCGAGCCGCCGGCGGCCGAGATCGATCCGACTGGCTGATGGGCCGGTCCCGAAGGAAATCACTTGGGACTCAGCCCTGATCACATCCGGGGCCACGGCCGACTGTAAGAAGCGCCTTGTCGTGACAGCATGCAGAGGTAGCGTGAGATCCGGCGTCGGTCAAGTTGCGGATCTGACACGAGGGCCGCACCAGGCCCGGCAGGCGATACTGTAAGGCCACGATGAGGGTACGGTCGTTGTCGTGGGCGAACTACCGCCGTTTGCCGGACGGGCACATAGAGGCACGTAATCACCTCGTCCTCGTAGGCCCCAACGATTCGGGAAAGTCCAGTGTCCTCAGGGCTATCTACCTTTGCCTCGGCATGCCGCACGTCCAGCTACCGGCTTCTATCTCGGCTAGAGACTTCACCGACCCGGCCATCCCGCTCAGGTTGTCTGTTGCGCTCGACGGGATCGAGCCTGAGGATAGATCTGCTTTTCCGGACGAAATATCGCTTGGCGATGGCGAGACCCTGCGCATCTCCATTGAGGCGACTCTCGACCCTGGGGACCCTGATGTGAAGGTCGTCAGGCGGTTCTTCCCTGACAGCGGCCACATGAGGGCTCCTAGCCGCCAGCAGCTCGAGGCCATCGGGTTCGCCTATGTGCCTCCCGTTCGGTCGCTCCTGCGGGAGCTTGGCAGCGCAAGCGGCGGCGCTGTCCGCTCGCTCCTGTCCGGGCTGGACCTGGGTGCCGACGCCGATGCGTTGAAGGCCGCTGCGGAGCAATACCAGGCCACGTTGGCAGATTCGCGCGCCCTCAAGGAGTTCCGAAACGAAATGTCCGCCGCCCTCTCTGCCGCACTCCCAACGCCCATCTCATCCGACGAGCTCAAGGTGATCTCGGAAGGGGATCTTCTGAACGACCCACTGTCTGGAGTCACTATAACCCTACGCGAAGCCGACCGCGATATCCCATTGGCCGAGCAAAGCGACGGCATCCGGGCGCTCTCAGTGTTGACGCTGTTGGGCATATCGCACAAGACCGCCCGCATTTTTGGGGTGGACGAGCCAGAGACGCACCTACATCCCGCAGCCCAGCGCGCCCTCGCGCGAACCATGGGCATGTCAAGCAGCCAACGGGTGCTCGTCACGCACTCTGCGTCGATCGTTAGTCAAATGCATCCCCTCGACATCGTTGCTTTTCGCTCCGACCGCACCGCCCACCAGCTGCCGATCGACGCCCCAATCGCAGACCTCGATGCTACTGTCAGGCACTGGTCGACACGCCTCCTCGAACCTCTGACCGCCCGCTGTATTCTGCTGCTGGAGGGAGCTGCGGACCGCATCCTCGTGGAGCGTGTGGCCGAATTGGCAGGCTGGGATCTCGATCGATTGGGGGTGGCTCGGGTCGAACTCGACGGCTCTGGCTCATTTGCCAACGCCTATCGACTCTTCGGACCACCAGGGTTCGATGTACGTCTGGTCGGGCTCGGCGACCAGGACGCCCGCGCGGCATGGGCTAGTGCAGTCGGGGCGAATCCTGCCGACCTGGAAGCGCACGGGTACGTTGTCTGCGACCCAGACCTTGAAGGGATGTACATCGAGCACCTTGGAGGCGAAGCGGTCATTGCCATGCTTCTCGCTTCGCCCACTGTGACGGAACACTCCCTTCTTCTCGCCTGCCATGCCGCGAACCTATCCGACATCACGAATGCACAGCTGGCGGACTACTGCCGTGGAAGGAGGCGGAAGACTCAGGCGGCTCTGGCCGTGGCACATGCGCTTGATGAGACCCAAGCCAGGGCGCTTTCACCACTCATCAAGCTTCTAAGCCTGACTTCATGACCGACGAGCGGAAGCCTAACTCAAGACAGGCGGAACTGAACTCGCTGCCAATCGGAAACGTGCTCGTGATAGCGCCTGCGGGCTGTGGTAAGACGGACGCTCTCGCGTTCCGAGCATCGTCTACCTTGGCACGAGGCGCGGTGCCGACTCCAAGGAAGATCCTGGCCCTGACCTACTCTAACAAGGCCAAGGACAACCTCAAGTCGAGGCTGTGGAAAGTGGTAGGGGCAGGATGGCAGCAAAGGATTCACGTCACTAACTTCCACGGCTTGGCCGCCCGCGTCATCAGAGCCCACGGGTCTCTTCTCGGGATCCGACCGGACATCGCGCTGCCAGAAAAGTCGTGGCGCCGACAGCGCCTCCGTGATCTCGGAATCGGCTGGAAGGAAAGCGACGCCTTTGAGTCGGCTCTGCGGACTGCGAAGAGCGGGTCCCCGGACGACGCCGAGGTGATCCGGCGGCTGCGAGACATCGGTCATAGTGACGCGCTCGCGTTCGAGGAGTCGCTTCGCGCGGACGGGCGTTTGGACTACGACGATCTCATTCGGCAGTGCAGTCGTCTGCTCCAGATCGAGAAGGTGGCAAGGCTATACCAAGCTCACTTCGGAATGGTAATGGTCGACGAGGTGCAGGACCTATCCGTCGCCCAGTACGAGATGGTCAGGGGAGTCGGAGGGGACACGGTGACGTACGCCGGCGATCCCGCACAGGGCATCTACTCCTTCGCTGGCGCGGATCCCGTAGAGGTCTTTCGGCGGATCCGTGAGCTGTCGCCCGTTGAGGTCGAGTTGAATCAGTCGTACCGATCAGCTCCGGCGGTACTGAGGGCCGTAAACGCTTTAGCAATCGAGATCGGTTCAACCCTTCTTGAGTGCGGCGAGCCCGACAGGTGGCCGGACGGAGGGCACGTCATTCTCGTCGAACGGGATAACACCGACGACGAAGCGCAGGCCGTGATTAGCTTGATCAGCGAGCTATTGGTTGACCCGTCGACCACAGTGGCTGTTGTCGCAAGACGTGGAACACGAATGGACCCTCTGAGGCGTGCCGCCGACACCGCTCGGATCCCCTATCAGGATTGGAGCGTGCCGACCCACGTCCCAAGAATAGTGGACCTCTTGCAGAGTCACGTGCGACAGGCTATAGGAGGCGACTGTACCGCAAGCGAGCAATGCCTCCGATTGGAGACTCTCTGTCGCACCGATGTGGACGATTCGGACACTGACACTCTCGATGAAATCGCCGCCGCTTGCGACGTGCTTCGAGAGCTGGTTGATCATGGCAGAACCCTTGAGCAGGCGGTTGCCTCGTGCAGGCCAGCCCTCGACAGCAGCGTACCCGTAGCGCCAGGTCTCCACATCCTCACAGGCCATCTGGGTAAGGGTCAGGAGTTCGACTGGGTGTTTGTAGTGGGGCTCGAAAACGGGCAAGTACCTGACTTCCGCAGCGAGACCCAGCAGCAGATAGACGAGGAGCTACGGGTCTTGCATGTCATGGTTTCGCGCGCCCGGGTCGGCCTCGTGGTGACCTTCAGCGCTCAAGCCATGACTAAGCACGGGTGGCGAGCAACCGAACCGTCGCCCTGGCTTGGGTGCCTGCGGGACGCTGCGACGGCAAGGCGCTGACTGCGCACGCCAGCGAGAGCCGGGACCCCTTAGAGCGCTTCCCGGCGATGCCCGACAAGTGTCTTGGCGGGCCCGGCGCAGCGCTCATCACCGTCCGTCGCCGGAATCGACCGGAGTGGCATGATCCAAGCGGCAACTCTCCCGCCGCTCTCAACGGTAGGCACAGCCCGAGCCTAGTCACGCTGGAACAGTTCTGCGACCACCTTCTCAATTTCGGCTCCAACACCATCTGCCTTGAGTCCTTGTCGGATCCGGCGCCTCAGGGCTTGAAACGCGCCCCTGTTCGGCAGTGCCACTTGGACGGCAACTCTCTCTGCTCTGAGAGCCAGTTGCGCCAGCTCCTGGTGCCGTGCGTCGGCTCGGTCGAACATAGGGATCGGAACCTTGAAGACGTACTTGTCGAAGTGGCGGGGATTGTGTTCGCCACGCGCCTGCAGAGGCCGGACAAGTTGAGTCAGGGTGTCGCTGTTGAGGATGGCAACTAGGTATAGCGCTTCGTCAGCGCTGCTGGTACTCGCCCAGTAGAGCGTATCAGCAATGACGGCGCTGGGATCGTGGATGCGAGCCGCAGCCATGTACATGCCAGCCTTGCTGTAGACCACTCGGTGCGGGGAGGCTGGGAACTGCTGGGAAAGCCCGCGTCGGAAGTTCAGGCGCTCCAGAAGCGTCAGCCGGCCGCTCGACCGGTGGGTATTCCAGACGGCAACCGCCTCCCGCCACCACGCCGCCAGCCCGGGGTAGAGATCGATCTGATCGGTCGATTCGTCGAGCAATCTTGCGCCGTCCCATGGGATTAGCGCGAGTAGCGGCTCGAGACAGCGGTACGGAAGCACAGTATCGCCAACATGCATTGGCCGAATGAACTGTGTTTCTACCGCACCCACTAGACTCGGCAGGTCTCGCCATGGCGCCTTCTCCATCACCGTTCGTCGACTACGCACCGCCCGGCGGCCAGCTCCTGTCCCCAGTGGCGACGCTGTCGCAGCTTCGACAACGAGTAACATTCTCGGGAACACGGTCGCTCCATTGCTGAAGCGCGCCGCATACGGCGACGCGTCGCCAACAGGAGGGGCTGACACACTGCTACCGCGAGTCAGATGGCGGCTGGCAACGGCCCGCTCCACGTTTGGGCTCGGTAGGCGCCCCGCCCATTGCTCCGTCGCCCCGTTCAGCGGGCGGACGGCGCCGGCCGTGCGATGTCCGACCACCACCGAGGGCGGGACCGGAAAGAACGACGGCTTCACCCCATGCAGATCCCAGGCCGAATCGAAGGCCACGGTGATGTGCTCGTGGGGTGGGGAGTACTGCCCAGCTCGAAACCCCACGAATTGTCGGCGGGAAAGTGCGGCGAGGGGCATTACGAAGGCGAATCGACCGTCCGGCTTGAGATATAGCTCGATAGCTCGCGTAACGAAGAGCCCGGACAGGTCTTGCTGGGTCGCAACTGCAGCGCCAGCCCACAGGCCACGTTCCGAACTCATCGCCCGGAAGGTGGCCTGCATGGCGCCCGTCATGTATCGGAATGCGAGCCAAGGCGGGTTGCCGACCAGCACGTCGACTCGGTTCTCCGGACGGGCTAACCATACCGGTCGGGCCAGATTGCGAACGTAGTACCCCCAGATGTGGTCGCGACCTTGGTCGTGCAGCCGGCACATCGTCGCGAACGTCTCTGTAAGCATCGGCTCGTCGTGCGGATGGACGGCAAAGAGCCGGTACGTCGCAGCTAGCGACGGCACAGCAGAGCCCGGCGGTCGGTTGGCAGCCTTGTCGGCTAGCTCGGCCACGAGCCGGTCGAACCGGCCCGCGTCGGTGAGTAATCGGTCTGGGAAACGAAGTGTCTCGGCAAACAGGACCGCCCCGTCGTCGGTAGGAACTGCTAGGGCGTCGGCGGTGAATAAGGTCTGATGCTGCCCCCACTGCAAGGAATCGCCCAAATAGACCGGCACGGCGAACGGCGGTCGGTCGGGCGCCTGCAGGCGGTCGATGCCAATCGCCAGCAGGTACGTAACGCGGGCGAGTGTGACCGCCACTGGGTGGACATCGACCCCTATCACGTGGGCGGTCACGCCCGTCAGAGCGTCCGAGTTGGAGAGTCCAGCTTCCTCTGCCGCCTTCAGGTAGCGTCGCACCGCATGGAAGAGGAATGTTCCGCTGCCGGACCCCGGGTCAAGGACCCTTTGATGCAGAGGATCATCCACCGCTGAAGCGACGATCTCGTCTGCCAGCCAGTCAGGTGTGTAGTATTCGCCCAGCGAGTGGCGGGTTGCTGCGGAGATGACAGACTCGTATAGGACCTTCATGATGTCGTGCTCGACGCGGTCCCACCCGAACCGGGACAAGCGCCGGGCCAGGGTCTTGATGTACCGCTCGCCTTCTGGACCGACCTCGCAGACCCAGTCGAAGAAGTCGGCCTCCACAACATTGGCGATTTGAGCGTTGGTGAACAAGGCGCCGTCGAGAA
Organism: bacterium; assembly: GCA_021791455.1. The sequence goes on from JAJYWM010000444.1 coordinate 8,819, forward strand.
GGGTCCGGGCTCCGATTGCCGGGTCGGTCGGGTCAATGCCGATGATTTCGTGGGCAAGGATCTCAGCCGTGTTGACTAGAAGGGTGTGTTCGACGAACAAATCGTCCTCGTCGGTGAAGCTGGTGCCCAGCGCAGTGGTGAGAAGCTTCGCCCAGAGGGTTCGCTTCAGGCGGACGCTGGGCAGATCTCGGTACTTGCAATAAAGTGACGCCAACTCGGCTCGGTCAAGCTCGTGGGACGGGCTGCGGGCGCCCAACCGCCGGACGATCTCCTGCGGCGTCGGGGTGATCTGAGACCCAGTGGCGAGGACACCTTCCAGCCAGGCGCTGAGTGCGTCTGCTTTAGGGTCGGCGGGGTCGACCGTATAGGAACTCACTAGCTGCATCTGTCCCTCGAGCAGGTAGTAAAGGTCCCATTCGGCCCCATCCGTGAGTACCCCAACGTACCGTTGTCCCATCGAGTTCATACGGTCGCGCACGTATCCAGCCAACTGATCGAGGGCGTCGGCCCGGACGTGGCCGGACCTTAGGTCGCGCTTTACTTCAAAGACCGTGGTGCCCGTTTCGACATCGATTCTGCGGCGCTGGCCCGCCGGGGACTCGAGGACGATGTCGCGCACCTGGGAGTCCTCCAGATCCAAAGGCGCCACCGTCAGCAACAGATGAAGGTCACTTTGGATGTTCGCCTCGGTCCTTCCCGGGCGGCGGTTCGCCAGCCGTGACACAAGTTCGGAGAGGTCGACGATTGCAGTTGGCATCGACACTGATCCTACGGCGAGCCAGGCGCCACGCGATTGGCTCGGCCGCGTGGCCAACCGCCGAGTCCCAAGTGATTTCCTTCGGGACTGGCCCGTCAGCCCGGTGGCTCGATCTCGGCCGGGGCCGGCTCGGGCCCACCCCCTTTGCGGACCGTCCGGCACCGGGCGCGCCCAGCGGGGGGCGGGGCAGGCATCGGGCAGGAGGCAGGCTCGGTCGATCGGCCGGGAACAGGGCATCGCTGGACCGCACTGTTGTCAGCGCTCCGGACCATGGTCGGCTAGTCCCACGTCGGTACGCAGCTGGTGCGCGGTGGCCCGTGTGTTGGGAAGGGGCTTGCGCCGGCCTAGGTGTCCCCGAAGACCATCCCGACCTCATCTCGGACTCAGTGCCACGATCGGGGCCGACATTATCGAGAACCGTGATCCGCTACAGCGTCCCTGGTGGGGCGTCGCTTTGTCCCCGCGGTGCTCCCCAGGCGGGGCTGGGGAGATGACGTCAAGTTGGTCTCGCCATACGATCTGTCCCAACCGCTCCGCTGACCGTAGCTTCCGGAACACCTGTTTCCGATCTCGACCTACCCGGGTCGAGTTCGGCACCCATGGAGCGCGTTCACGCCCGAGGCACCCCTGGCTCCTGTCCCAGGGGTAGGCTGGCGGAGTGACGCCAGGCACCCTGGGCAGCGTGGCAGGAGGTGGTCAGGAGCCGGCTTTCCCGACCGGCCCATTTGCCGAGCAGGGCCAGGTGGGTCGACCGGGGGCAGGGATCGCCAACGCCGAGGTGCTCACAAGTCCGCCCGGCGACAGCGCCGTCCAGCGCGATGCCGAGACAGAGATGCTCGCCGCGCTCGGTACCGACCTCGGGGCCCAGTTCACGTCCTATCGGATCCGCCTGGTGGATGGGGGTCAGGTAGAGGTCGACGGCTTCTCTGAGGACCCACCAATTCTGGTCGAAGCCTGGGCGCACCAAGGGCCGCCAAAGGGGGGTCAACGCAACAAGGTGCTCGCCGACGCCCTCAAGCTGCGGTTGGCCGCGGGCCTGTTCGATCCCCGCCCTCGGCTGATCCTTTGCTTCGCCGACGAGGACGCCGCTCGGCCGTTCCGCCCCTCAGCCCGAACCTGGTACGCCAAGGCGCTCCGGGACGCCGGAGTCGATGTGCTCGTGGTGAAGCTAACGGAGGAGCGGCGGGCTCAGATCCGGGAGGCCCAGACTCGTCAGTATCGGTGACTCACCAGGCTGCGCCGGATGGGGGAGCGCCAACTCCTCAGCCGCGGCCCCGCGTCCAGGGCCACTCCTCGGAGCAGAAGGTCAGGCTGGGCGCACGACAGACGCTGCAGAGCAGCGCATCACCCAAACAGACGCTGCTATTGAGATCAGAGCACCGCGACTTGTGGGCATGGAGAAGAGCGTCTGCTTCCCAAGCAGAAGGTCGCGGGTTCGAGACCCGTCTCCCGCTCCGTCCCTGACGGGCGCCGGTAAAGAGCAGCCCTGCCCGCAACCCCCAGTGGCCCAAACTTCC
>JAJYWM010000259.1 GCA_021791455.1 bacterium
GGCGAGCTGATGGCCGACCTGGTCCTGGAGGGTCGGCCGCTGCGGCCGATCGGGCCGCTGGAGGCGTCCCGCCTTATGGAGGTGAGCGGCGGCCTCTGAGTGGTGCGCAGAGACCCAGGACTGCGGACCGGAGGTGCCGGGGAGGGGGTGTCTGGGAGCAGAAGGTGAGAACCGTTGGTGCCAACGACGGGCACGCGACCCGGCGCCCGGCCCGCTGGGGGCGGATCAGCGGTCAGAGCCGAGGGCGGTGCACGATGCCCGAAGATCCTGACTACGCGATTTAGCCGTCGGCCCTCCGCCCGACGCGCGGCCCGGGAGGCGCCTTCTCACGTCCCCAGGAGGACAGGCCCGACTGGCCGGTTCACCCATCGGCTGCCCGGCGCCTCTTCCAGGCAGGGAGGGCTCCGGGTCGAACGCCACCGTGCGTCCAGTCGGTGGACGTGCCCTGCTCGGTCGGAGTGGCGGTTCTGGCGGGCGCGATGGCTCTCATCGCCCCTCGCCGCTAGTTCCTGCCGCCTTGCGGCGCTTGCGGCGCGCCGGTGAGCCGACCTCCTTCAGCCAGCGGCGAGGACCCGGGCAGCACTGGCCAGGTCGAAGACGGCTGAACCCACGCTCTTCATCACCGTCAGCTTCCCTTGGTCGGCCGGGGCGCTGTCCCGGAGCGACCGCACCCGGGCCGGATCCAGCCTGCCCTCCGCCATAGGGATGAGGAAGTCACCGGCCTCAGAGAGGCAACCCTCAAGCGTGTCCGCGTACAGGCACGCGGCCTCGACCACATCGGTCGCGAGCTCGCGCCGGTCGGGGCGGAAGGCACCCACGGCGTTGATGTGGCAGTGGGGGCGGAGGCCGGCTGCTCCGAGAAGCGGGGTTGGACTGGACGTGGCGAGGGTGATCACGTCGGCTTCTCGGGCGGCATCCTGGAGGTCCAACGCTACGCGCACGTCAAGATCCGGATGCCGTTGACACACCCAGCCGCGCAGGTCGTCGGCCAGCGCGGCGGTCCGGTTCCAAAGCGTCAGGCGGGTGATGGGCCTCACGGAAAGGACCGCCTCGATCTGCGACCGAGCCTGGGCGCCAGCCCCCACCATGAGGAAGGTCCGAGCGGTGGGAAGGGAGAGACGCCGGGTGGCCGACCCGGCGATGGCGGCGGTCCGGATCGCGGTCAGGGACGGTCCATCCACCACCCCGAGTAGCTTTCCTGTGCCCTCCTCGAAGGCCACGACGGCTCCCTGGATGGTCGGGAGTCCGCGGCTGCGGTTGCCTTCCACCACCGATATGATCTTCATCCCGACGCACCCCGCCGCGTACCCGGGCATGATCGCCAGCGGCGTGGCCTCGGTACCGCGAAACTGGCGGCCGTCGGTACCCGCCTGACCGTGGGCAAGCTGCTCCAGAGTCTGATCGACCACCTCCATGGCCGTCAGCGGCGGAAGCGCCCGCGCCACCTCCTCCGCGCTGAACCACCTCACCTATTCGTCATCTCCCAATCCGTGGCCGAGGTAGGCCATGCGGACGTGATCATCGCTCAGCAGCTGGGTTGCCGGCCCTTCGAGGACGACGCGTCCCAGTTCGAGCACGTAGCCCCGGGAGGCCACCTGCAGCGCGCGGTGCACGTTCTGCTCAACCAGCAGCACCGCGATTCCACTGGCGGCAATCTGCTGAATCACGGAGAAGATCTGGTCGGCAACCAGAGGGGCGAGTCCCAGCGAAGGCTCGTCCAGCATCAGCACCCTGGGGTCGGCCATCAGGCCCCGCCCCAGAGCGAGCATCTGCTGTTCGCCGCCCGAGAGGGTGCCAGCCAGCGACCCCATCTTCGGCGAAAGGGCCGGAAAGACCTCCAGAACGTTGGTCATCGCGCCTTCCAGTTCGCCCTGCGGGCGACAGAACCCCCCGAGCAGGAGGTTTTCCCGCACGGTCAAGGCGGAGAAGATCTGGCGGCCCTCCGGAACGAGCGTCAGCCGTCGGCGTGCCACTTGGTGCGCGGGCAGGCCCCCGATGGACCGGCCATCCAGCTCCACTTTGCCCGCCGCTGGCCGCACCAGCCCCGCCAGACTGTTGAGGGTTGAGCTCTTTCCAGCTCCGTTGGCGCCGAGAATGGTCACGCACTCGCCCTCGTCCACGTGCAGGTCCACGCCTTCCACGGCCCGGATGGCGCCGTAGGTGACCACCAAGCCGTGCACCTCGAGGGCGGTCATCCGGGCGGACCACCGAGGTACGCGGCTATCACCTCCGGATTGGTCTGGATCTCGGTGGGCGCTCCCTCGGCGATCAAACGGCCGAAATTCAGCACCACCACCTTGTCGCAGACCGACATCACCACGCGCATGTCATGCTCGACCAGGAGCACGGTGACGCCTCGCTCCTGACTGCGGCCCCCCAGGCTGCCGAGGGCGCGGCCCTCCACGGCGTCCATGCCCGCCGCAGGCTCGTCCAGCAGCAGCAGAAGAGGCCGACTGGCGAGTGCCCGCGCGATCTCCAGGCGGCGCTGGTCACCGTAGGGGAGCGAACTAGGCAGGGCCTGTGGGTCCAGGTGCTGGAGCCCGACGAACTCCAGAAGGCTCTCGACCCGGGAGAGGGCGGCGCCCTCCTCCCGGTGGAAGCGCGGGGTGTGAAGCGCGGAGTCGAGCAGGTTCTCACGGATCCGCCGGTGCTCCCCCACCAGCACGTTGTCGGCGACGGACAGGGTGCGGAAGAGGCGGATGTTCTGGAAGGTGCGGGCCAGGCCCAGTGCCGCCACCCGGTGAGCCGGCAGTCCTCTCAGGCTGCGCCCCGCGACCCGGATCTCCCCGTGGTAGTTGCGGACGATTCCGGAGATGGCGTTGAACAGCGATGTCTTGCCGGCACCGTTGGGTCCGATCAGCCCCACGATCTGGCCGGGAGCCACCTCGAAGGAGCAGCCGGCCACCGCCTGCACCCCTCCGAACTGGACCCTGACATCCTGGACCGACAGAATCGGCTCAGGGGCCACTTTCACCTTCCGTCTGAGCGGCGGCTGCCACTGGGGGCGCGGAGCGGCGCAGCCGCGGAGGCTTGGGCCGATAGGGCACCAGCCCGGCCGGACGCACCAACACCACGAGGAGCAGAAGGGCGGCAAAGATCACCCCAGACAGGGTGCCGGTGTAGGCCGAAAGCCACTCGGCGATGACCACGTACAGCACCCCTCCGAGCACGACCCCGGCGATCGAGCCCATGCCGCCTAGCACGACCACCGCGACGGCGAAGAAGGACGCGTTGAAGGTGAAGCTTTCCGGCGAGACCAGCTGGTCCTTGGCGGCGAAGAGTGCTCCCGCCAGGCCGGCCCAAACCGAGCCCAGCATGTAGGCGTAAAGCTTGAAACGAATCACGCCGATCCCTGAGCTCGCTGCGGCCAGCTCATCGTCCTTGATGCTTGCCCAGGCCCGGCCCAGGCGGGAGCTGCGCAGCCCCATGGTCACCAGGGCGGCCACCAGCAGCAACGCCAGGGCCAGCGGGTAGAAGTCGATGGGCGCGATGAATGGGTGCCCGAAGAGCGTCGGATTGTGCCAGCCGTACAGCCCGTTGTAGCCGCCGGTGATGGCGGAGAGGTTCTGGGCGGCGTAGTAGACGATGCCCCCGAATCCGAGGGTCATGATGGCCAGATAGTCGCCCCGAACCCGGAGGGTCGGAAAGCCGATGACGGCGCTGGCGACCACTGCGAGCAGCGCCCCGAGGGGCAGCGTCTCCCAAAGGGTGAACCCGTGGTAGAGGGCGGCGTTGGCGAAGACGTAGCCGCCGATGGCGTAGAACGCCATGTATCCCAGGTCCAGGAGGCCGGCAAACCCGATCACCACGTTGAGCCCGACGCCGATCGTCCCCCAGAGCGCCATGTCGGTCCAGATGTCAGGGTAGTAGCTGCCACCGAGGACGTACGGGGCGAGCGCGAAGGCGACGCAGATGACGCCCACGCCGATCCGCACCCCGCGACCACGGACCAACCGTGAACCCCGTCCCCAGGCCCGGAGTTCCCGCAGCGAAGTTACGATCACATTCACGCGCGGTCCGCGACCCGCTCACCGAGGATGCCTTGGGGACGGAACGCTAGCACGGCGATGAGGATCCCGAAGACCACCGCCTCCTGCCACTGGTTGGGGAGGACCACAGTGGCGAAGCTGGAGAACACTCCCACCGTGAGTCCGCCCACCAGAGCTCCCGGGACGTTGCCGATGCCGCCCAGGACGGCGGCGGTGAAGGCCACCAGACCGCCGAACTCCCCCATGTTGTAGGTCACGGTGCCGTAGTTGATGCCGAACAGCACCCCGGCCACCGCCGCCATAGCGCCCCCGAGCATGAAGGTGATGGTGACTATGCGAGTCGTGTTGATCCCCATGAGCGGCGCGCTGCGGGTGTTGGCGGCGATGGCCCTCATGGCCCGCCCGGTCTTGGTGTGCTGCACGTAGAGGTTGGTTGCCACCATGAGGACGATTGCCACCACGGCGATCATCACCTCGGTGGGGGTGATGGTCACCGGTCCGAGGTTCCACGGCGTGGTGGTGAGCACCTGCGGGTAGGTTATGGGCTGGGCCCCGGTCACCACCTGGATGATGCTGATCACCAGGAAGAACACCGCCAGTGAACTGACCAGTGGAGTGAGGGGGGGGGCGTTCCGCAGGGGCCGGTAGGCCACCCTCTCCACCAGGTAGGCGGCAGCCGCCGTCGCCAGGGCGGAGCAGACCACTGCCGCCAGGAGGCCGACTATGGGATTGCGGGTGGCGAAGGTCCCGAGCAGCCCGAACACGGCCACGCCGAGGTAGGCGCCGAGCTCGTAGAGGGCTCCCTGGGCGAAGTTGATCAGCCGGATGATCCCGTACACCATGGTGTAGCCGAGGGCGATGAGCCCGTACACGGAACCCACCACCAGCCCGTTCACGATCTGCTGGAGGATCTCGGACGGGCTCATCGCCCCGCGACCTCGCCTTCCGGCCGATGCCTACTTCTGCCCAGACCCTCCGCTATGCGTTGGGGTTCCAGTCCACGGTGCTGCTGCCGTCCGGCTGCACCTTGTAGATCAGGTACTGGGGTGTGACGTTGTTGCCCACGCTGTCGAAGTTGATAACGCCGGTGATCCCCTTGTAGTCGTGCACCGCGGCCAGGCCCCTGATGATCGCGGCGGGCGAGTCCGAGCCGACGGTCTGGACCACGTGGCCGAGGAGTTCCATGGCGTCGTAGCTGTAGCCGGCGAACTCGGTCGGCTGGTTGCCGTACTTCTTGACGTAGTCCGAGACGAAGGTCTTGGAGGTGGCCAGGTCCTGCGGCGCCGGCTCGCTGGAGAGGTAGGCCCCCACGGTGGCGCTCCCGCCGGTCTGATAGAAGAGTGGGCCGATGGTCCCGTCGTCAGAGATGAACGGGGCGGTGATGCCCAGGCTGCGCGCCTGCTTCACCAGCAACCCCGCCGCAGGGTTGAAGCCGCCGAACTGGATGATGCCGGGATTCAGCCCCTTGATCTGCGTCAGCAGCGAAGTGAAGTCGGTGGCCGAGGCGTTCACCCCCTGCGACGAGAGCACCGTGCCGCCGAGCTTGGCGAAGTTCTGGGCGAAGTACTGGGACACACCTTGGCCGTACGTCTCCTCGTCATTGATGGCGACTGCCGTCCGGACGTGCAGGACCTTGTAGGCGAACTCCGCCTCGACCTGCCCCTGGAAGTTGTCCGTGCCGCAGATCCGGAAGACGTTCTTGAAGCCCTGAAGGGTGAGCTGAGGGTTGGTCGAGGCGGCCGAAACCATCGGGATGCCCGCCTGGTGCAGGATCCCCGAGGCGGGTATCGAGATGTCCGAGTTGAAGAACCCGATCACCGCGTTCACCTTGTCGGAAACGAACAGGTGAGCGCAGGCGATCCCGGTCGCCGGGTCTGCCTTGGTGTCACACTGGACGATCTGGATCTTGTGGCCGGCCACCCCGCCCTGGGCGTTGAGGGAGTCCGCCGCCATGGTCACCGCGTTCAGGTCGCTGACCCCGTAGGTCGCCTCCGACCCGGTCAGGGGGTTGGCGAACCCCACCACGAATGGGCTCTTGGACGTCGATGTCGACGGTGACCCCCCGCAAGCGGCCACCACCAGGGCAAGAACTCCGGCACCAGCCATCAGCGACACGGGGCGCACGACCCTTCCCAGCAACCCTCCCATGAACTTCGCCCTCCATAATCGATCTACGCCACCAGGTGCCTGGCCTGGAGTGCTCTGTGTTATATAGAACAGCTAGTCGCGTGAGTCAAGACCCAAGCCTCTCGGTACCTGGAGAAGCGGTGGCGCGGCGGTCGAGCGGCCTGGCGCCCGTCGGCCACTCTCGGCTTCCGGAGCTCGATCGCGCCAGCCTGCGCGACCGTGCCCGCCTCGCCATCCGCGGCAGCATCGTGACCGGGGAGCTGGCCGAGGGCGCCATCTACCCGGTGGCCTATTTCAGTGAAAGGCTCGGGGTCTCCGCGACCCCCATCCGGGAGGCGCTCTTCGATCTCGCCGGGTTGGGCCTGGTGGAGGTGGTGCGCAACCGAGGCTTCCGGATACCGCCGCTCGGCAGTCGCGAGCTCGACGATCTCTACGAGGTCCGCAAGATGCTTGAGGTCCCAGCAGTCGGCAGATTGGCGCGGCGGCCGGACCGGGAGTCTTTCCAGCACTTGCGGCTCCTGGCGGAAGAGATGGTCGCCCAGGCCCGGGAGCGCCAGGTGGCCGAGTTTCTCTGGACCGATCGCTGCTTCCACCTGGGGGTGCTGGAGCGCCTGGGGAACCAGCAGCTGGTGGAGGTGGTGGCGGGCCTCCGCGACCGCACCCGTCTCGCCGGAATCAAGGGAATGGCCGCCTCGGGCATCTTGGTGGAGACCGCCCGTGAGCACCTGGAGCTACTGGATGCTATCGAAGCCGGCGATGAGGAGGGGGCGGAGCACTGGATGACCGACCATCTGGGCCACACGCGGGGGCTGTGGGCGGGCCGACCGGAGGGCGGTGAAGAGCCCGTGCGCGCCGATCGGTTCATGGCCGGGGACCCGTGCGGCCCCCGGTGACGAGGCGGCGGACGATCCTGGCGGAGGCCGGGGCCAGTGACATCCCGAGCATCCCGTGGCCACTGGCGACCAGCACATTCTCCCAACCCTTGACCCTGCCTACCGCAGGCAGGCCGTTGGCTGTCATCGGTCGGGAGCCGGCCCACTCCTCGAGCGGGGAGTCCCAGTTGAGGTGAGGAAGCAGGGACTTGGCTGCCGAGCGCAGCTTCTCGATCCGCTCTCGATCCGAATCGAGCGAGGCCAGGCCGAAATCGAGGCCAGAGGTAGCTCGCACCCGGTTCCCTGGAGAGGAGATCACCAGGTGACGGTCGACGATGTTGAGGGGGACTTCGAGCGGTCCCCCCTGCACGGTGATGCTGTAGCCGCGCCCCGGCCAGATGCGGCCTTTGTTCCCCAGGATGCGGAGCCAGCGCTCTGTCTCCCACCCCGCCGAAAGCACCAGTTGGTCCAGGGGGAGCCCGCCGAATGGGCCGCAAACTGCCGCCGCCCGCTTCCCACGCCATTCGATCTTGGTGACTTCCGCCTCGGTGCGAACGTCCACGCCGAGCCCTCGGGCGGTCAGCTCGAGCCGGTTCATGAGCCGGTCCGGACTCAGGGCCCAGTCATCGGGGTGAAAGATGGCACCCACGAAATGACCCCGGAGCCCGGGCGCCCTGGAGGGGAGGTCCTCCGGGTGGATGATCTCGCACCGGACCCCGAGGCGCTCCTTCCAGCGGGCGTCCGCGAGACCCCGGCGGAAAGCACGGCTGGTGGCGAAGGCCGCAAGCCACCCGCTTCGGTGCAGGTCGAAGTCCGGAGCCCCCTCGGCGGCCAGTTGGGCGTACCAGCCGATGCTCTCATCCGCCAGCTCCTGGAGTCGGGGGGCGATTGGGCGCCAGGCGCCCGGCCGGCAGGCGGCGGCGAGCCTGGCCAGCCAGGACAGCTCCTCTCTTCCCTGCCAGGGCCGGAGCCGCAGGGGGGCGTCCCTGCCGAGAACGGCCGCCACCCCGTCGCGCAGAGCCGCGGGCCGCGCCAGGGGCAGGCAGTGGCTGGGGACCAGGAGGCCGGCGTTGCCGCGCGACGCCCCACCCCCGACTCTGCCCCGCTCCAGGACCGTGACGGCAACGCCGGCCCGCGCCAGCTCGATGGCCACGGACATCCCCACCACTCCGGCGCCAAGCACGACGGCCGGCCGCGCGCACGGCGACCTCTTGTCGCTCCTGGGAGGCATGGTGACCGATGGTAGGCCGCTCCGGTGCTGTGCCGGGCCTAGCCGGTCGTTCTGCCGACGTGGCCATCGTGGGGGGTGGGGTGGTGGGGTGCTCTCTGGCCTACCGCCTGGCGGAGTGCGGGCTGCGGGTGACGCTGGTCGAGCGGGGTGAGCTGGGGGCGCAGTCGACCGGTCGCTGTGCCGGGGGAGTCCGCAAGCAGTTCTCCTCCGAGGCCAACGTGCGCATCCAGCAGCTGGCCTTCGAGTTGCTCACGAGGTTTCCGGAGGAAACGGGGTTCCCCTACGACTTCCGACAGATCGGCTACCTCATGCTCCTGAGCAGCCAGGACCAGGCCAGCTCCTTTCGGGCACAGCTGGCCATGTGGCACCGGCTGGGGGTGAGCGAGGCGCGCTGGGTGGCGCCGGACGAGGTGGCCCAGATGGTCCCGGCACTTCGGGTGGACGACCTGCTCGGCGCGACCTTCTGTCCCACCGACGGCATCGCCTCACCCAACGACGTCACCCAGGGCTATGCGGCAGCCGCCCGCCGCCGGGGAGCCCGGATCGAGCAGGGGGTCGAGGTAATTGGCATCAAGGTGGAAGCCGGCCGGGTGAGCGGTCTGGACACCAGTGCTGGGTCTCTCAGCTGCCCGCTGGTGGTGGTCTGCGCCGGCGCTTGGTCGGCGGCGCTGGTGCAGCCGCTCGGCTTCCCCTTGCCGGTCGTCCCCTACCGCCGCCACATCTTCGTCAGTGAGGCCACCCCGGCGGTCGGCCCGGACACTCCGATGACCGTGGACGTGGCCACCTCCTTCTACTTCCATCCCGAGGGCGGGGGGGCCCTTTTCGGGATGGGAGAGGCGGACGAGCGCCCGGGCTTCGAGACGGACGTCGACTGGGGCATCCTGGAACGCATGGAGCCGGTCATCCGCCACCGGATTCCGGCCCTCCTCGATGCCGGCATCCGCACCGGCTGGTCCGGCCTCTACGAGGTCACACCAGACCACAACCCGTTCATCGGAGCGATTCCCGAGCCGGAGGGCCTCTGGTGCGCCTGTGGGTTCTCCGGCCACGGCTTCCAGCAGGCTCCGGCCGTGGGGCTGGCGCTCGCGCAGATGATCACCGGGGACGTCCCCGCGGTCGACTTGTCGGCCTTCAGCCCCAGCCGCGACCCCGTGGGGGGCAACCCCGAGGAGAACTTCATCTGATGCTGGAAGTGGAGTCCAGGTGACAAGCCGCGGGCCGCTCGTCGGAGTCGTGGGCTTGGGAGCCATGGGCTCGGCAACCGCCTACCATCTGGCATCTCGTGGGGCCCGGGTGATCGGCTTTGAGGCCTTCGGTCCGGCCCACGACCGAGGTTCCTCCCACGGCGAGTCCAGGATATTTCGGCAGGCGTACTTCGAGGACACCTGCTACGTGCCGCTCCTCTTGCGGGCCTACGAGCTCTGGCGCGAATTGGAGCGGGAATCCGGCTCGAGTCTGCTCCTGATCACCCGGGGGATGATGCTCGGCCGCGAGGCATCGCCGGCCATATCCGGGTCCCTCGCCAGTTGTCGACAATGGAATCTCCCGCACCAGCTGCTGACAGCCTCTGAGGTCAGCCGGGAGTTCCCGGCCTTCTCTCCGGATCCGGATGTCGTGGCCGTCGTGGAGCCCATGGCCGGCGTGGTGTGTCCCGAGGAGGCCATCCTGAGCTATCTGCGCCTGGGTGCGGCGATCGGCGCCGAGCTGCGCTTTGGGACCCGGGTGACCGCCTGGGAGCCCCGGGGGGCGTCGATTGAGGTGGTCACCGATTCTGGCCGCCAGCTTCTGGATCGGCTGGTCATCACCGCGGGAGCTTGGACGTCCGACCTCCTCTCCGGCTGGCCCCTCCCTCTGGAGGTGGAGCGCCAGTTGATGGTTTGGCTGGCGCCGCGAAGCACGGCCGATTTCGACCCCCAGCGCTTCCCGGTGTTCCTGTACGACCCCCCCGACGGCCCGGCGGTGTACGGCTTCCCCACCCTCGACGGCAGATCGGTCAAGGCCGCTCGCCATCATGGGGGTGAGCTGACCACCCCCGCATCACTGCGACGCCAGTGGGATGCGGCGGAGGCGCAGGTGGTGCGCCGGGATCTTGCCGGGCTTTTGCCCGGGCTGAGGGATGCCGAAGTTGTCGCCGCCAAGGTCTGCATGTACACCGACACGCCCGATCTGCACTTCGCCTTCGGTGCCCATCCAGCCGACGAGAGGGTACAGGTGGCGTGCGGCTTCTCCGGCCACGGGTTCAAGTTCTCCCCCGTCATCGGTGAGATCATGGCCGAGCTGGCGCTCGACGGCCGGACCCGACACCCGATCGCGCCGCTGCAGGCTTCGCGATTCGGCTGACTTCGGGTCCTCACCGGCAAGGAGGGATAATGCGACGAGGGGAGGCAAGGTCTTGACGGGTAACAGCTGGACGCGCTCGGCCATCCTGCTGGCCGCCGGCAATCGGGGCACGGAACGGTTCATGAACCGGTACGGCATGAGGCTGGGGGCCTCCCGGTTCGTGGCCGGGGAGACCCTGGACCAAGCGGTGGACGCCATCCGCAGGCTGAACCAGGCCGGATTCAAGTGCAACGCCACCGAGCTGGGCGAGGCGGTCGCCACCGAGGCCGACGCCGATCGGGCGGTGGGGGACTACGAGGTTCTGCTGCGGCGGATGGCCTCCGAGGGGCTGCGGGCTAACGCGGCGCTCAAGCTGACCCTTCTCGGGCAGGACATCGACCCGGGGATGGCGGAGCGCAACCTGGCTCACCTCCTGGACCTGGCGCGGGAGCTGGGCCTGTTCATCCGCATCGACATGGAGGAC
>JAJYWM010000114.1 GCA_021791455.1 bacterium
CCTCTACATGCCATCTTTTTGATCCGCCTGCTCGTGCGCGCAGGAATCGGACGGCAGCGCCGCGAGGCGAGTCCTCGACCTGCTGACGGGCCATGGGAGCCCCACCTTCCGGCCCGATGACATCGCCTACGGCTCGATCGATCCGAGCCCGGTGGTCGGCCGCGCCCAGGTCACCGACTCAGGACAGCGCCCCCTCCGGGAGGATCGCCAGGGGCATGCACATGGCCACGTTCCACATCCCCGCGTCAACCACCTCGAGAATGCGAAGCCGCCCCGCGAGGCTGCAGAGAATGTAGGCATCCTCGGGGCGAAGTGAGCACTGGTCGCAGAGCCACTCGATCATGGATCGGGTCGCCAGCCGGCATCCTTCCATCAGGTCCGGGGCTATTCCCATCGTGCAGTAGGCCGGACCCAGTCGTTCATCGTCTGCGCCACTGATGAAGGCCGGCCCGGAGATCCGCTGGGGCTGGAGGGTGAAGCGTAGGCTCGCCCGCACGGGGGCCTCCAACGCGGTGACGCAGACCTCGCCATCCCCCTGCACCGCATGCGGGTCGCCACAGGAGAACAGTCCCTGCGGGCGCAGAACAGGCAGATAAAGGCGGGATCCCGTGGTGAGGTACCGGTTGTCGATATTGCCGCCCCCGAGATGCGGCGGGAATGGTGACAGCCTCTCGCCGCTGCGCGGCGGAACTCCCATCGTTCCCAGGAAGGGCCGCAACGGGATCTCAATCTCGGGGGTGAGCTGAGCGGTGTCCCGGCCCCGCAGGTCGAAGGTCCGCAGGTATCCCGCGGGAAAGTCTTCGGGGAGCAACCCCATGCCGGGCAGAATGGCGCTCCACCCCCAGTCTCCGTGCTCCAGTTCCAATACCTCGACGCAGAGAGTCTGGCCGACCTCGGCCCCGATGATCGCGATCGGGCCGCTCAGGTTGTACATGGTGTCGAAGTCGAAGCGCACTTCGGAGAAGGTGGCGCCTGGCCTAACCTGCCCCTCGCCCGCAACCAGCAGGTCGAAGTGCACGACGTCTCCGGACTCCACCTCCAGGATGGGATCGAGGGAGTCGTCCCAGAAGTGGTGGATCAGGGTCGGATCGATTACGTGCTCACGTGTCATTGGTCCCTGGCTCCGGCAGCCCAACCGGTCTCAGCTTCCATGTGCCTCTCGGTCATCGAGGCGGCGAAGGAAGCTGCGCATGCGGCTCAGATAGAGGTCTTTCTCCTCCAGAAAGGCCATGTGCGAGCTGGACTCGAAGATCGCGAGTTCCGCCTCGGGCAGCGCCCGCACCAGCGCACCCATGTGCTCCGGGCTGGCCTCGTCAAACCTCCCGCAGGTGACCAGGGTCGGGACACCGATCCGGGGCACCTGGTCCAGCAACTCCCAATCCCTGAGGGCGCCCGTGACCGGGCCGAACTCGCTTGGCCCCCACATCTCCAGATAGGCCTCGCCGCCCAGGCCAGCGAAGGTTTGTTCCACGCACGCGGGCCAGGGTCGCAGCCGGCAGAGGTGGCGTCGATAGAATTCCGCCACCGCGCCCTGGTACTCGGGACATGCGTAAAAACCACTCTCCTCGTGGGTCCTGAGCACCGCCTGGACGGATTCCGGCAGCGCCGCTCTGAGCCGGGCGGCGTCCGCAAGCCACCGGGAAACACTCGGGGGAGCGCTGCTCAGGACCAGGCCGGCAACCCCCGAGGGCTCGCCAAGCATGTAGCGCATGGCCAGCATCCCACCCCAGGAGTTGCCGAAGATCGCGACGGTGCTGAGGTCCAGGGCGTCACGCACCGCCGCCAGCTCACGCACAAACCGCTCCACCGTCCACTCCACCCGTCCGGCTTCAGCCGGCGAGCGACCACAACCCAGCTGGTCGTAGAACACGACCGGTCTCTCGTCGGCAAGCTCCTCCAACGGCTCCAGGTAGTCATGGGGCATGCCGGGGCCACCGTGGAGGCAGAGCAAGGGAATGCCCGCCCCTCCTCGGTCGTGGCGCAGGAACCAGACCCGTCCATCAGGCACGTCCACCATCCCTTCGCAGGGGCCGCCTGGGCGAGACTCCATCACGGGATCAGACCTCGGCCGAGAGCGAGATCGCGCTCAGCTTGCGGCGGCTGCGCCACCACAGTGTCCAGACGATCCCGAGAGCGGTCCAGGCCAGCGAGAACCAGACGATGCTGCTTCCGGTTGCGAACGGAAGCGAGATCTCGGTGGCGAAGAATCCCTTGTAGAGGATGTACCCGTCGATCCCGATCCCGAGGACTGGGACCAGGCCGTTGGTGAGCCAGTTGAACTCCGACCGCCGGAACCGGGCGTGATAGAGGATGTTGGCGAAGTTGACGAAGATGTACAGGATCAGGACGAAGAAGACGAAGATCTCGCCCATGTAGCCGTAGGCGTTGGCGACGCCTCCCTGCCAAAGGGTGACCACGAAGAGCGCCACCGTCCCCACCGCGAGGGTCGCTACCTCGGCGCGCCAGGGGGTCTGGAAGCGGTGGTGCAGGCCGGCAAAGTACTTCCATACGAATCCCTCTCGAGCGACGGCGTACGTCAGCCGGCTGGCCGCGTACAGGGAGGCGCCGAAGCTGGCCAGCGCCGCGGTGAACCCGGTGATGGGGACAAGCACCGCCCACCCCCCGATGTACCGCTGCGCGATCGGCAGCACCGGGGTGAGCTGCCCCGCATTCACGTAGTGCTCCACGGTCGAGACCGGCACCGAAATTGCGAATCCGTATGAGACCAGGGTCCAGTAGCCACCCGCTATCAGGGTCATCAGGATCGTGGCCAGAGGGATCAGTCGCCTCGGCGTATGCGACTCCTCGGCCACAGGGGCTATGCCATCGACTCCTGCAATCGACAGGAAGGCGAAGATGGCGGCCAGGCTGAGGCCGGCGAAGCCGGCTCCAGCCGCGCCGGGGTTGAATGGGGTCGCCGTGACGTGGCCGAGAGCGCCCCCCTTGACCACGATGACCAGAGCAAGCGCGGCCACGAACGACGCCTCCACCACCATGAGGACGGCGATCACCGTCGCCGACAGCTTGATGTTGTTGTGCTGGAGGTACCCGATCACCAGGATTGAGATGACGCCGCCAGCGATTCCAGTCCAGGTGGTCGCGCTCAGGTGAAAGTAGGACAAAAGGGCGTTGAAGAAGGTGCCGAACGCGGCCGGATAGAGCGCCGCGACCACAACGTAGGTCGTGATCATCATCCAGCCCAGCCAGAGGCCGACCACGGGATACGTGCTCTCCCAGAGCCAGGTGTAGCCGCTCCCAGCCGAAGGACGGCGGTTGTTCATCACCGCGAAGCTGACGGCGGTCGGCAGCACGGCGATGGTGATCAGGATGAAGAGAAATGGCATCACCGGCCCACCGGAGTCGGTCTCCATGAATCCCATGTTGAGATAGATCACGGGCGCCAGCGAGAAGTAGGCGAGCCCTATGAAGATCAGCCGTCTCAAGTTGAGACTGTTGCGGCGCAGACCCGTAGTGCCTAGGGCAGCCGAACCAGACGGTGAATCGGACATTGTTCCCCCTCCGCCCATGGACCTTCAAAAGCAGATGCCGTGGGCCCCACTCCCGGGGTCCGGCAAATTTGGCTGAAAGGCTAAGGAGACCAGGCGCAAATGTCAAGTGAAATTGCCCCAGCACCCGCCGGTTGTCACCCCCGTCGCGCGGCCGCGCCTGACAATGCGAGCCTCGCCGCCCGCCAGCTCGAATCACTCGTCAGCCGGCGATCCAGGACCCAGCGCCACCGTCCCAAAACTCCTGTAGCCGCAGAGTGGCTAGCATCGCGTTTCCTTTAGTGGAACGCAACCCTCCGCCGTCTGACGCTTCCTGCACCACTGGGATGAGTGGAAGAGGCGATCTTGACCGCTGTGTCTTAAGGTCACGACGCTGATACCGTGGACTCGATCACCGGCGCCTTGGTGGGCTCGCTGCCTGGTGGGACGGGATGCCCCGGTGATTGGCTGCGCCGGTTAGAGTCTTCCGACCGCCGCCGCACCCTCGGGGACTGTGTCCTCAGCCTGACGACCCCTCGGCTTGGCGGTGGGCACCGCAGGGACCCCAGGAATGATGTCGATGGGTTGTGGGTACTCTGACCCAATGCTATCCCTCGACGGCACCTCTCCCTCGCCATCTCGGGCGAGCAGGGTCCGAGCCTGCCTGCTCGGGGGCGCAATCGGCGACGCCCTCGGGGCACCGGTCGAGTTTGCGTCACTGTCTGAAATTCGCCGGCGACATGGGCCCGCGGGGGTCATCGGCTTTGCTCGGGGCGAAGTCGGCCGGTTCACGGACGATACCCAAATGACCCTCTTCACCGCCGAAGGGCTCATTTGCGCCGCCATTCCTGGTGCCGGTCGGGATAAACCGGAGGTATCAGTGGCGGTCTGGCACGCCTATCAGCGCTGGCTTGACACCCAGGGATACTCGGTCTCCCGGGAGGAGTCGTCGCCAGGTCGCGCCAGCGGCTGGCTCATGAGAGAGCCGTCACTCCGCCACCGTCGCGCACCCGGGGCAACCTGCATCTCCGCGCTCTCCGCGGGACGACCCGGTTCCATCCACTCCCCGGTCAACGACAGCAAGGGGTGCGGAGGCGTGATGCGGGTGGCGCCCATCGGCCTGGTGGCTGAAGACGCGTTCGACCTGGGGTGTGCCGCGGCTGCGCTGACGCACGGCCATCCCTCGGGCTATCTCGCGGCGGGCGCATTTGCTCAGATCGTGGCCGAGGTGTCCAAGGGCCAGTCTCTGACCTTTGCAATCCGCACGGCGCTCGAGCTCCTCGCCCCCATGCCAGGGGCTCACGAGACCAAGGAGCGCCTGGACGCGGCGGTCGAACTCGCCAAGACCGGGCCGGAGCCATCGGGAGAGCTCATCGAGAGCCTTGGTGGAGGATGGGTCGCGGAAGAGGCACTCGCGATCACCGTCTATTGTTGCCTGGTGGCGTCCGATTTCCGCACCGCGGTCCTGCTGGCCGTGAACCACAGCGGTGACAGTGACAGCACGGGCGCGATGGTCGGCAACCTGATGGGGGCGGCCGGGGGCTATGACGCGCTCCCCGCAGAGTGGGTCGGCCACACGGAGGCCGTCCCCATCATCGAGCGGATAGCACAAGACCTCCTCGCCGCCACGAATCCTGGCCACCCACTCACCAGCGAGCGGCTGGCGCAGTACGGGAGCTGGTGACGGCCGCGGCCTGTCCGCCCTCCCAACCCGTCGCGAGACATACTTTGCGGTGCGCCCGCTGCTGATGTGATGACCCCTGACCCGGGGTCGCAGCGTGACCCTCCAACTCCTCGGCCCTGCACTCTCTGTCCCGCCGGGAGACGATGGCCCGGCTTCTGGCAACGGACCGGCCAGATTGCCCTCCGACAATGGCCGACCCCACCATCGACCTGATCGGCCGGGCCAGGCTGCCCCCCTGCTCGTGAAGATCCCCAAGGTTGTGTGGCTGGGATGGCGCTGCGCATGCGGGCCACCTCACGCCGACCGATGGTGCCTCATTCCCTCTTGAAGGCTGCGGATTGTGGCCCCAAGGTCGGTCGAGGACAGCAGCCCCGGCCCCAGCGGACCGGCCCGGCTCTCCCCGACGTTCGGCAGCGTTCTCAGGGCAACCCTCACCTCATCAGACATATGCTCCAGCTGCCAGCGAACTTCGGCCGTGGCCACGTCCCGGCGGTTGGGCTCCGACAGGACGGCTGCCCTCACTGCGTAGGCCGCGGCCCCCAGGGCGTGGGCACCCATGTGGCAGACCCCTACCGCTTGACCGGCGGCCCTGGCAGCCGCCATCGCCGCGGGATCAATGAGTTCACGGGCGGGCACTCCGCCGTTGAAGCGGCGGCGGATCTCATCGGCCACCGGAAGCTCGCCCCGGGAAAACGCACGGGCTCTGGCTATGGCGGCGCGAGGGCGGTCATCGCCGGGAACCTTTCCTTCAAATATGGGCAGAACTCGCTCCGCGCAATCCGCGGCCCAGCCTGCCACAAGCCGTCGCTCCGTCTGACTCAGAGTCTGCGCAGAATTGGCCACGGCAAGAGTTGTACACCGACGACGACCGTCCGTCGGTCTCAAATCTGCTTCGCCCATCCATGCCCGACTTGGAAACGGGCTCATCAGGGGCATTCCCCCGCGCGGGAGGACTCCGACGCACTTCCCAGCAGCGATGAATGCGACGTGGTAGGGGCGGGCGTGGCGCCCGGATCCGCCTCGAGCCAAGAACGCCCTGACCGGTTCTGATGGGCGGGAGAGGACCCTCGTGATCCCTCTAGTCACCGAGCCCAGGACCCCTGCGACTCCACTCTCTCAAGACCCGCCCTGCGCATCGCGTCGGCATGCCGTCCCGGAGAGTGCAACGACCCAGGTCGACAGTCCCCGAGGGCGCTGAGGCTGGATGATCGGCTGGGGACGGTGGCGCCCACAGCGGTGCCGGCCCGGTTCCAAAGGCGCGTGGCGGCCCGAACGCGGGACGGAAGGCGGACCTTGGCGAAGCACCGGGGCGGGCCAAAGTCGGCCGCTGGCAACTGGCCCGCTCCCACGGTCCTCAGCCGCTCTGCCCGAGCCGCCCCTGACGTATGCATTCCGGGCGGGAGCGACCCTGACCCCGCAGAGTGGAGGCCCGCCGCGGGTCCCCCCGCGATTCAGCCGATCTGGGCTTGAAGCATCCAGAGATGCTTCTCAAGAGCCTCCAGTATTCCGATCACCAGGTCCTGGGTCACGGGATCGATCTCCCCGAGGCGATCGAGACCGCGGCGGGCGTCTTGGACCACCAACCGCATCCTCTTGGCGATCTCGCCAACCACCAGGGCAGTGTCCTGATATCCAAGGGGAAACGGTGGCAGAGAACTGCCTGAGCTGACCGCCCCAGCACTTCCATCCACGGACGCCCCCAGGGTGACCGCGCGTTCCGCCACAGTGTCCGCCCAGATACGGGCATCGCTGACTATCTGGTCCAACTGCAGGTGGACGGATTCAAAGTTGGGCCCGATCACATGCCAGTGTGCCTGTTTGCCCTGGAGCGAAAGATCCGTGAAGTCCGCAAGCAGCGTCTGCATCTGGGCACCGACCTCAGCAGCGACCTCCTTGGGTAGAGCTCCCTCGATTCCTGACATGACACCCTCCGCTGATTTGGACTATGTCCAATAATAGCACCAACCCACCCAGTGCTGGCCGACCCTATAGGATGAGCGCCTCTCCCCTGATAGCTGGGACTCACCGGAGATCGGGCTGGAGCGCACCACAGCGAGCCAGGAGCTGTCGCCCGTCCACCGGAGCTAGCGGCTCTCAAGGGCTCGAGGGAGTGCCGAGTCTTCGGAGGGACCGAGGCGCCAGCGCCCGAAGACGTAGTGCCAGCGACCTTCGCCCTCACGAGTCGGCCACTCCTCGCGACGCCAAACACCGCTCGCTCTAACCCGGGCCCCATGTCCGCGGAACCGGTGGGTGCCGACCGGTGGTCTTGCCGCGCCCGCGACTGCTTCACGACCTAGGGCCCACGGCCGCCAGGGCGGATGCTCCCGCTCCTCCCCCATCCCACAGTTCCTGGCAGACGATGGCGACGAGCCCTGGGCAGTGGACGACCAAGTCGGGCAAGATCGCGTCCGTCAGCAACTGGCCCGGAGATGTCTCATCGGAAGGCGGCGGTCATGGCCACGCAGGAGGCAGGCGTCGTGATGCGCAGAGGACGGTGTGTGCCTTCGGGGTCGGCGTTGTTCGCTGGTCAGACCAGCCCACCGGTTGGTCCATTGACCTGATGGAGCGTCCATCGGCCAGGGGGCGTACGGCCCATTTGCGACGGGTGACTGGAGGAGGCGTCATGCTCTGCGGGGCGCCCGCCGCGGCTCCCGGCAGCCTCACGGCCAGCCCCAGCGCACTGGATGAGTGTTCTGGCGTTCGCGCCCATCCGCCCTATCGAGGACCTCATGGCCGACCGCCATCTTGGCGGTTCGGTTGAGGAATCCGAGTCTGGCGGGCGGACTCTCCTTCACTCCCCAGCCATCGCCGGTCAAAGCGGGTCTGATCCCTTCGTACCTGGTGCGTCGCGACCGCGCAGCGGCAGCCGGCGGGAAGGTTGGACCAGACCGGATCATTCGGCTAGGGCCGGTCATGGCCGCCACAACTCTTGGAGCGCGAGATCTCCGTTCAGGTGCCTCCCAGGTTGCGGTGGGAGTATACCCAGACCTTGACTTCGAGCATGAACCCGGGCCCGATGTTCCTAGTGACCGCCCCCGCTATCACCTCGCCCAGTGAGGCGACGGGCTCCACTCCCAAGCGGCCCCACCGCCGCCATCCCCGGCCGCTTGCGCTCGTGCTCCCGGTGCTGCTGCTGGCCAGCGCCTGTGGAGCGCTGCCGGCGCGCCCAACCGCGGGGCGGGCGTCCGCGCCCTCGGCCTCGCCAAGTGGGATCGCCAAGCCACAAACCAACGCAAGCTCCAACCCGACCCCCTCGCCAGCGTCCAGGCCCACGGCCACCGCGACGGCACAGCCGAGCCCGGCGACAGCCGAGAAGACGGCCAGGGTCGCGGTCTCCTTGCCCATACAGATCGAACTGGAGCCCAACGATTACCTGCACCGGAACTACTGCGTCGAGGGTGCGATCGCGGTTCTTCTGTCGACCTGGACAAGGTCGGTCCCATCCATTGATGCCATCGGCCAAACGGCCCATGTGGTCGAGTCCTACGGGACGACCGGAGCCAACGCCGTCGTGGCGATCAACTACTACCTGGAGCAGATAACCGGGTCAACGCGGTTCTCGTACTCGGGCGCTCACGTCACCAACCTGGCCGTCTTCGAGAGCGACCTGCAGACCGACCTTTCCGGGCTGGGGCGGCTCGCGGCCGCCGGTCACGGCAGCCCGGTGTTGGTCCACGTGATGACGGCCACCCTGCCGGGATGGGACGGGTACCAGGCCCAGCACATGGTTGCCGTATACGGCTACAACTTCACGGCCGGCAACCCGATGGGCGACACGGTCACCTACGCCGAGAGCGCCGGTTCGGTCGCGGGTTACAACGGGCGCCACGTCGAGACAATCTCCTTGCAGGCCCTGTGGACCGCGATGCAGAACTACAACCAGGACATCACGACGGATCCGGTCACCGTAATCTCCTGATCCCCGCGTGACCGCAACCGGCAGCGCGCCGGGCACGGCCGGAATAGGGCTCTCTCAGTAGGACCCCTGACGCGTCCGACGTTGCGGCCCACAGCTGCCCGCTCGACTCGCGACCGCCCCCTTCGCTCAGCCCTCCGAGACGGGCGACACCAACTCCTGATCCAGGTGCACCAGACCCACCTTGGTCACCCGCTCCGGGTCCTTCGAGTAGAGATAGGCCATGTAGATGATCCCGAGCAGGATCCAAACCCCCATCGCCGGGCCCATGTACGAATACGGAGGCGGCAAAGGAGAGATGAAGGAGAAGACCGGAATGCCGGCCGCGCTGAACCAGGCCGGAATGAATGCGATGATCCCCAATACCGGCACCACGACGTGGAGAAACCAATTGAGCGAGGTCCCTCTGGTCTTCATGAAGTAGCCGATGCAGGCAGCATCGACCAGGATGTAGATGGCGGCCAGGATGATGACGATCCCGGTTCCGACCATGGAGAACGCGACGAACGGGTTGAAGTGCAGTCCCAGCCCCACCGCCACCCCAACGCTGACCAGGAAGGCCATGAGGATCCCGAACTGAGGCGAGCGGTGACGGGGATGGACGGAGGCGAAGATGGCGGGAAACGCCCTCACCCGCCCCATGGCGTAGGCGGTGCGGCTGGAGACGGTCACCCCGGCGTTGGAGTTGGCGATCGTGGAGTTGATGATGGCCAGGAAGACGAAGAACCAGAAGACCCCATAGGAAGCCCTGGCTATCCCCTCCCACGAGGAGGGTCCCGCGGAGCTGAACGAGGCAAAGTGCACCGGCCCGAAGACCACATCCGCAGCGTAGGTCGTGAACACGTAGATGATGCCTATCCCAAGGGTAGCCAGCAAGACCGCCCGCCTGATCGTCTTACGCGGATCCTTGGCCTCCTCGGCCAGTGGCGCCGCTCCCTCGAATCCCCCGAAGGCCAGCACGGTGTAGACCGACCCGGCGATGATCCCGCTGATGCCGCGGAAGTGCGCCGGGGTGAACTTGGTGGTGAACACCTCCAGGGTGTTGGCGTGGCCCGCCTTGACGATGAAGAACACGGCCAGGATCACGAACACCAGGATCTCGAACGCCCCCAGGATGGTCCCGAACCGAGCGGACGTGCGAATGCCGTAGTATCCCGCCGCCAACACGATCAGGGCCCCGGCAATGGTGAACAGCCACCACAGGTTGGGCGAGAAGGAGTGGTCGTAGCTGTTGATGGTGGATGCCGTGGTGTAGCCCAGCTGGAGCAGAACCAGAGGCGGGATGAGGCCCGCGACCGCGACGTAACCCCAGTTGACCAGAAATCCGACCGACGGGTGCAGGCCCCGGGCCGTGTAGGTTCCCATGGACCCGGCCGAGGGCAGTTCGCGCGCCAGCTCCCCTACACAGGACGCACAGAGCAGGCAGGCCACCATGGCGACGATCACGGCCAGCGGCAGGGCGCCTCCGGCGAAGGCCACCCCGGCTGGAATGGAGGCGGCGATCGCGGCCCCAGGCGCCATGTCCGTGATGCTCTGGAAGAGCACCTCTCGAAGACCGATCGCCCCCCGGCGAAGGCCGGGAGCGTCAGCCGCAAGCTCCTCCGAGATAAGCGTCATCTTGCCCCCTCCGCCAATCGTGCCCCCAGAAGATTGCGGGCATACTAAGTCCCAGAGCGCTCCCGGCACAACCTCCACGCGCAGGGCCAGAGCGGTCCGACAATCCAGCGAGCCTGGCGTCGCGCTGCCGCAGCCGTCCTCGCTGCCG
>JAJYWM010000028.1 GCA_021791455.1 bacterium
CAGTCCGTTCGCGGTCGCCGGTTACGGGATCCGGGCGATCGGTCCCGCCAGCGCGCTGGCTCGCAGGTTCAGGACCGAGGATGTGCGGGCGCTGATGGCGGGCGTGTCGGCCCACTCCATGCGACCGCTGGAGACATCTCCCACTGCCGGGGTGGGGCTCTTCCTCACAATTCTGGCCCATGCTGTCGGTTGGCCGTTTGTCGAGGGGGGTAGCGCTCGGCTGATCACCGCCATGGTTGACGCCCTCCAGGCCGCTGGCGGCCGTATCGAGACGGGGTGGTGGTTGAGCTCCCTGGATGAACTGCCGCCGGCTCGGGCCGTCTTGCTCGACGTCACCCCGCGCAGATTCCTGGAGATCGCAGGGCCGAGGCTTAACGGGCGGTACCGCCGGTCGCTGGAAGGCTTTCGCTACGGCGTCGGCGTCTGCAAGGTCGACTTCGCCCTGGCGGGACCGGTGCCGTGGAGCAACAGCGCCTGCCGGGAAGCTGGCACCCTCCATCTCGGAGGCACGTTCGAAGAGGTCGCCAGATCGGAGGCCGCGGTCGTCGGCGGCCGGCATCCAGATCGGCCATATGTTCTGGCGGTGCAGGCCGGTTCCGCCGATCCGACCCGGGCACCTGCCGGAGGGCACACCCTGTGGACCTACTGCCATGTGCCCGCGGGGTCGAATGTCGACATGTCGGACCGGATCGAAGCCCAGGTGGAGCGGTATGCCCCCGGGTTCAGGGACCTGATCCTGGCCAAGACTCGTCGCTCCGCCGCCGAGCAGGAGCACCACAATCCCAACTATGTTGGCGGGGACATCGGCTCCGGCAGGCAGGATCTGGGTCAGACCCTGGCCAGACCCGCCATGCGATGGGACCCGTACCGCACGCCCCTTCGTGGGATCTACCTCTGCTCCTCGGCCACCCCCCCGGGCCCCGGGGTACATGGGCGGTGTGGGGAACTGGCCGCCCTGTCAGCGCTGCGTCACAGCTTTGGGATATCGGATCCGCCTGACGTGGGGCGGTTGAGGCCGACTTCGATGGCTCCGCCTGCCGGGGCCTGAGCGCAGCCAGTCGGCTGCCGCGCTGAGGCCCCGGTCCGGTGTCATTCCTGAGGATTGGGCGGCCGGCGAGTTCTAATCGACGGCGAGGGCGCGGTTGGTTGCTGGTGCCCCATGCATCGCAGCCCGTTCGAGTCAGAAGGATCTTCCGCTCACCCAGAGCTGCTCAAACTCGGCCTCGGGGAGTGGCCGAGCCATCAGGTATCCCTGGGCGACGTCGCAGCCCAGGCGGCGAAGGGCTTGCAACTGTCCTTGAGTCTCGACTCCCTCCGCGACGGCGGTCAACCCGATCGCATGGGCCAGCTGGATCAGCCCGCCGACGATGGCGGCGTCCCTGGGGTTGGTGTCCACCTCGTCGACGAACGCCTTGTCGAGCTTCAGGTGGTCCAGATTGAACCGCTTCAGGTGGACCACTGAGGAGTAGCCGGTCCCGAAGTCGTCGAGTGCCAGCTGGACGCCCAGTCCGTGCAGGGCGTCCAGGGCGGAGACAGCAGCCATGGAGTTGGCCAGCAAGGCGGTCTCGGTGATCTCCATGCTGAGCAAAGCCGCCGGCAGTCCCGTGTCCTCCAGAGTGGCCGCGACCATGTCCACAATTCCCGGATCCAGGAGCTGCCTGGTGGAGAGGTTCACAGCGACCAGGGGCTGGCGGTCGGATAGGAGCGCGCTCCAGCGCTTGCAGGTGGCACAGGCTTGCCGCAACACGAAGGCCCCAATCTCCAGGATGAGGCCGGTTTCTTCCGCCAGTGGTATGAACTCGGCGGGGGAGAGGAGGCCACGCTCCGGGTGGTTCCAGCGCACGAGCGCCTCCGCGCCGACCACGGTCCCGCCTTCGAGCTCCACCAGCGGCTGGTATTGAACCACCAGCTCGTCCTTTGACGTCGCGCGGTGGAGGTCCGCCTCCAGCTTGACCCGGTCCCCGAAGAGGTTGCCCATCTCAGGAGTGAAAGCGACCGCGCGCCGGCCGCCGCCCTGCTTCGCGTGGTACATGGCGATGTCAGCATCCCTAAGGAGGTCGTCCGCGGCGAGGTCCGTACCATCCGCAACCCTGACTCCCGCGCAGAGGGTCACCACGACGTCCTGGCCCCCAACCTTGATTGGGTTCTCAACGGTCTGCACGAGCCGTCTGGCCATCAGCATCCCCATCTGCGCCGACCCGAGCTCCTCAGCCAGGACAACAAACTCGTCTCCACCGACCCTGGCCACCGTGTCACTGGGCCGCACCACCAGCTCCAGCCTCTGGGCCACGGTCTGGAGCACCAGGTCGCCGGCGCTGTGGCCCAGGCTGTCGTTGACGACCTTCAGGCGGTCGAGGTCGAGAAACATCACGGCCATGGCCTGCCCGCTGCGCCGGGCCCGGCTGATCGCCGCGGGGATGCGGTCCAGGAGCAGGGTCCGGTTGGGCAACCCGGTCAAGGGGTCGTGGAGGGCTTGCTGCTGCAGAGCCACCTCCGTGCGCCGTCGCGCCAGGGCCGCTCCCAGGACATGCGCCAGCCCGAGCGCGTAATGGATGTCATCGCCGGGGAACTCATGATGCTCGATGGTGAACGCCTCGAGAACTCCGTACGGCTGATCCCCGGCGATGATGGGCACGGCCATTCCGGAACGAACGCCGTAGATCTCCTGCAGGGGTCCCTCGTCGAAGCGGGTCTCCGAGTCGAAGTCCGACACGACGGCCGCTGTGGATCTGACCGTGTAACCCGCCAGGGAGTGCCGTCCGCCCGGGATCAGGGCACCCCCGATGACGCTAGCGTCCCAGCCCACGCCGGCCACGAACCGAAAGGAGTCGTGAGCTCGGTTCCAGCAGAGCACCGAGGCCTTGTCGACTCCCAGCTGGTCCCGCAGCATTTGGCTGGCCACCTGCATCAGGCAGTTGATGTCGTCAGATGCCAGCGCCCTCTGGCCCAGCTCGGCCACAGCGGCCTGCTGGGCTGACTTTCTGTTCGCGGTCGCCTCAGCCAGATGCTGCCGGGTGACGTCCTGAGCCTGCCACAGGACGACTCCGAAGTCTGGGTTCATCTCGGGCACCTTGGTTCCGGAAGCCACCACCCAGCGCGTGTCGCCAGCGGTGCTCACCAGCTCGTGTTCGAGCTTGGCCAGAGCTCCCCGGGGGCCGTTCACCAGGCCGAGGTAACCACGGCGTACCCGTCTGCGCTGGCTGGAAGGTACAAAGTCCAGCAGCGTTCGGCCCACGAGGTGCCCGGGATCGGTGCCCAGGAGATCCCCCAGTGCCGGGTTGACCTGGGTGAACCGGAGGTCCTCGGTCAGGGTGGCGGTGGCTACCCCAGTTCGCTCCACCACGTAGTTGAGGCGCCTGAGTTGGTTCTGGAGCAGCGCCGCCGACGTCTCCTCAGTGTCCCGGGCCTCGAGCGCGAGAGTTGCGACTTCGAAATCGGACGTGATGCGGTTGAGCAGCGTGACCGACTCCTCCCCGAAGAAGTTGATGGCGTCCGAATAGACGGCGAGCACGCCGATGACCCGGGCGCCGTGCTTGAGCGGGAACCACGCAGCACTGCGCAGCGAAAGTCCCTGGGAGAGGTCCCCCGATGGCTCGAGACCCGGATCCAAGGAAAGGTCCTGAAAGATGGTGTGACCCCCGTCGAGCACACGCCCAAGGGGTCCACCGCCCCCGAGTCGACCAGGGTTGGCGGCGGCTTCCGCACCCTCGAGGTGTCCGCCACCATTGCCAAAGCTTGCCTTGGGCACGACCCGGCCATCCGCTCCCAGAACTCCTATCCAAGCCAGGTTCACCCCTCCCGCCTCCACCGCGACTCGGCAGGTCGTTTCCCAAAGCTCCTCTTTGGATTGAGCTCTGAGCACCTCCCGACTGATCTCGTTCCGGGCTGCCTGGAATCGGTCAAGGTGAGTCAGTTGCTGGCGCAGCTGCACCTGGGCGGAGATGTCCTGGGCCTGGACAAGGGTCCCGAGGCCGGCGCCGTCCCCACCTTGGAGGTTGGACGTGGTCACCAGCACAAAAACGGCATGCCCATCCGAGTGGACGTAGCGCTTCACCAGCCCAGACACCTGCCGCCCCCTCCGGAGCCTGCGAATCAGAGCCCGGCTGGCGGCGCGGTCCTCGGGATGGGTCAGCTCGAGGGTCCGGCGGCCCACCAGCTCCTCTTCCGCCCGGCCGACCAGGGCGCAGAATGCTTCGTTGGCCCTCCTGATCCGCTGGTCCAGCCCCAGGACGGCGAGGGGGACACGTACTTGCCGGAAGAGGTCGCCGAGGACCCCATCAAGCTCCTCCGAGCAGCTTGGGGTCCCGGTCCGACGCTGGGTGGGGAGGGCCTGGGTTCGCATGTTGGACCGACCGAGCTTAGGTCCGGGACGTCGGTTCAGGTGCACCTTTTCCTAACTGTTACAGTCCCGATGGCGACTCTGACGGGGAAGTGCGGCCGCCCTTCCCCGCCGCCGCCACCCGCCCGCTGACGCCCTTCCCCTGTTCGCCACAGGTAGCAGTTGGTCATGGATCGGCCAGTTCAGAGGTCGGCCTGGGCCCGGCTCAGCCCTAGCGTTGAGACCCAGGGTCAGAGGCCGCTTTCTGAACCGGGCCGCGATGCCGGCCCGGGGATTGGGCAGCGGGTCAATCAGGCTCTGTGGTGGTGAGAGCAGCTATCGCGGCATCCAGCAGGTGGGCCAGCCCGATGGCCGCCGCATCGTGGTGAAACTGCGGGCGCCACTCGGGATCCGCCAGGCTGTCACTGATCGTGAAGGCGGTGGCGAACTCGAAGTCGCGGACCTTGCACACCGTGGCCAGTGCCGCCGCCTCCATCTCGACCGTCAACACTCCCTCTTGCTGATATCGCCGCAGCTCGTCGACGGTCTCCCGGTAGGGGGTGTCGATCGTCCACGTCGGTCCGGTCCGATGGTCCAGACCGGCTGCGACCATCACCTCGTGAAGTCGCGCCGTGAGAAGCCTGGACGGCGTTGCGTACTTTGCCCACGGTGCGTAGTGATGGGAGACACCCTCATCTCGGATCGCCCGGTCACAGAGGACAAGGTCACCGGCATGCATCCCCGGCTGGAGCCCGCCCGCGAAACCGATGGCCACGAAGCGGGCGCAGCCGGAGGCACCGATGTCCTCCAGGCGGTTGGTCGCCGCCGGGGCCCCAACTCCGAAGCCGCCGCTGAGCCCGACGGCGCCGCCAGGTGTGTCCAGGGTGTAGTACTCACCGAGCGCGGAGGTCGGCACCTTGAGCCGCTCCCAGCGCCGAGTCCGCACCACCTCGCGAAAGAACGAGGGCTGGAAGGTGAGGATGGTTCCGGCCAGCTCCGGCAGGCCCTCCCACCCGAAGTTGCTGCGAAGGTACTCCCGGTATTCCGACGGGCTGATGAAGGGCGCCAGAGCGTGCTTGCCGGGGAATGTGGGGTAACCCATTGGGCGAGGATAGACGCTGCTGAGGGAGTGGCCGGGCTGGCGCGCTACAGGGCGGCGACCGCCGCCTCGTCGACCGCCCGGGCCCGAACGGCTCTCTCCGCCTCCTCCAGGCCATCCTGAAAGATCCGCCTCAGGTCGGCGGGAAGGTCGCTGCGGCCAAGCTGGCCGTGCAGGGCGGCAACCAGCTCCGGGCTGGGAGGGAGAGCCGGCAGGAACCAGTAGGCGAGGTCGCGCGCGAAGTCTGGCCCCCGGTGGGCTCTGCTGGCATCGAGGGCCGTGAAGAAGCGTGGTATGAATGGGAGCAGCAGATCGTCTCGCCGGATCCCGGAGAATGCCCGGCCGATCCAGATCGCCGCCTCCACCGTCGCCGAGTCATCCGTGAACAGGTAGGAGAAAACCTCCTCCTTGGCTGTCGCCGAAGGCATCGCCCCCTGAGCCGCCAAGCCGCGCACGACCCCGGTGGATGTGGGGTCTGCCCGGCGCATCCGCTGGACCGCGGCTTGATCCATCCTCCCCCGGGCGGCGAGCGCCGTGACCAAGCGCCAGCGCAGCTCCAGGTCCAGAGCGACCCCGTCCAGGACGCGGCGTCCGTCCAGCATCTCCTGGCAGTGTCGAAGCTGCGTGTCCGTGACCGCCGCCGCGATGAACGCTCGCAGCCAGGTGAGCTGCTCGGGACTGCCGGCCTCTGAATGGCTTAGAGCCAGCGAGCACGCATCCGCGAGCTCTGCCTCCAGACGATCCCCCACGCCTGACGCCGCGTAGCGGGACAGGGCGCTGCGGGCTCCACCAAGGACGGTCGGAACCAGGGAGCCATCAGTCTCCGAAGTCAGGTGGCGGGCCACCATCCGCACGTAGCGGCTCGCCGGCAGCTCGGCATCTCGCACCATGTCCCACATGCAGTCCCAGACCACGGCTCTGGCCAGGGGGTCCTGGACGGAGCCGAGATGGTCCTCGACCGTCGCCAGCGACACCGGATCGAGGCGAACCTTCGCGTAACTGAGGGCCCCATCGTTGGGTAGCAGGAGAGGGGGGCGACCCTCGCCAAGCAGCTCCGGCACCGGCGTGGCGGGTCCCGCAACGTCGACTTCGAAACCACGCCTTCTCCCTAGCCTTCCCTCCAGCCAGTCGTACAGGCCGACACCGATGCGATGAGATCTCAGGGTGGGCTGAGCGGAGCTGGCGGTCTGATTGACCGTCGCCGAGGTGATAGTCTCTCCGACCCGCTCCGCGCCGTCACCAATCTCGATCCTCAGGGTGTTGATCCCGACCGTCTCCAGCCAGGAGCGGCTCCAGGCGAACACGTCGCGGCCAGAGGTTTCCTCCAGAGCCTCCAGGAGGTCTTTGAATTCGGCGTTGCCGAAGCGATGTCGCTCCAGATGTGCGTGGATGGCGTCGAAGAATGCCTCCTCGCCGACCCAGGCCGCCAGCTGGCGAAGAACCGCGGCACCCTTCTGGTAGGTGATGCGATCGAAGTTCAGGTGCACCGCCTCCACGTCCGGCACCGCGGTCACCACCGGATGCGAGGTTGTGTGCTGGTCCTCCTCCACCGCGACCTGCTTGAAGGCGGTAGCCCAGTAGGTCCAGGCGTCGGTGAATCCGGTCGCCCTGTCCTGGGCGACAGCCGCCATGAAGGTGGCGAAGCTCTCGTTGAGCCAGAGGTCGTCCCACCAGCGCAGGGTGACCAGGTCACCGAACCACATGTGGGCCATCTCGTGGAGGATCACCTCGGCTCGCAGGGAGCTCTCGCGAGCGGACGGTCGGCCCCGATAGATCATGCGGTCGGTGATGGTGACGCAGCCGGGAGACTCCATCGCCCCGTTGACCTTTTCCAAGCAGAAGACCTGATCGTACTTGGAGAACGGATAGGGCATCCGGTAGAGCTCTCGGTAAAAGTCCAGTCCCTGGCCCGTGATCTCAAAGACCTCGGGAGCCGCCTTCTCCAGGTCCTGCCCCAGGGAGAGGGGCGAGTAGAGGGCGAGGTCGATGCCGTGATGCTGCTTTCGTACCGCGTGCAGCCGCCCCGCCGCGATACCGAGCACATACGGCGACAGCGGTGGGGTTGGGGGAAAGTCCCACCAGCGGGCGCCCTCGGCGTCGGCCGCCTTGCCCGCCACTCCGGGCTCGGCCGAGATCACGGTCCAGTCCTGGGGCACCCTCATCCTGAGGGTGATCGGCGCCTTGATATCGGGTTGATCGAAGCAGGGAAACACGCGATGGGCTTCCGCGGGCTCGAAGTCCGAGTACAGGTACCGCTCGCCGTCGGCCTGGTCCACGGCCAGGTGCAGCCCCAGGCCCGCTCGTTGATATGCGGACCTTCCCCTCACCTCCAGGACGTTGTGGGGGGCCAGGTCGCTCAGGTGAATCCGCTGGCCGCCAAGGGCCTCCAGCCCGAGCGGCTTCCCCTGCCAGAGCAACTCCTCGATTCGGTCCACCTGCGCATCCAGGAAGGTCGAGCTCCCCGGCTGCGCCTGGAACTCGATCACCACTCGAAACCGGTACGAGTCGGGATCCCCTACGCAATCCAGTTCCAGCAGGTAAGAGCAGTCACGGATCAGGGAGGCTCTGGACCTGGCCTCGGATTGGGTCAGCGAGACATTTACTTCGGGCACGCCCCCGAGTCTAAGGGGGCGGCGCGGGGTCCGGCTTTCGGCTAGTTGCCGGACGCGGCGTCCTGTCCGAGGTCATAGGTCACATCCGCGACCGCGAAGTCGGACCGGCCCAGGAGCGCCGACTTGATGTGGAAGGCGCGATGGTTGTGGAGGAGCTGGTTCCACCAGTGGCGGGTGACCAGCTCAGGCAGGACAACTGTGAACAGCTGCCCCGGGTGGCTCTCACGGTAGACCTGAAGGTAACGCAGGACAGGCTGCACCACGGTCCTGTAGGGCGAGAGAACCGTTGCCAGCTCCGGGAGAGGCGCTGCCCCTTGCTGGCCCAGGTTGTGTTCCACCCACGACTGCCAGTTTGCCGCCAGCAGCTGAGCTTCCGCGCTGGGCTCCATGCCGAGGTCCTCGGCGGCTCCCTTGCCGGTCTCTCCAGGCAGCCCGCCGGGATGGTCCTGGGGCTGGCCCGTCGCCACGTGGATGGCGATCACCTCGTCTGAGATCGACCGGGCATAGCTCAGCGCCCGCTGGGCAAGGATGTCGAGACCGGCGATCGGGACCAGCGCCACCCGCCGCCGGGCCCCGGTGATGTCCTGCGTCCTCGTGTTTCCCTCGAAGGCGGTGGGGAAGCTGGCCACGACCACCCCCCGGCGCCGCAGAAGGGCCAGCTTCAACCGCAGCGCCCCTGGCCGGCGCATCAGGTCCAGGAGGCCGGCACTGGTCACAAATTCCGGCACCATGACGGTGGTGACGGTGAGATGCGGCGGCAGTTGTACCTCGTCGAGCAGGCTGAGCAGGGCGCGCAGTCCCCGGCCGCTGGATGCTTTCCTGATCTCGAGCTTCAGCGGCGGCCGTGGGTCGGAATTTGGGTAGGCGTCGGCCAGCGACCGTCGGACCGCCTCCTCCATACCAGGGTCGGGGCTCAGATTCAGGACCAGGACCTCCTGCCCCATGGTCGCGGCATAGAGGAGGGCTCGTTCGGTGGCTGAGTCGAGGACCCGGACTGGCACCACCGTCCGGGAGGCGGAGAGGCCGGTGGTGCTGTCGGGGGCGCGCCGCAGCTTGGTGCGCACCTTCTGGTAGTGGCGGCTGACGGACCAGAAGTACCAGACGAGGAGCGGGACGATGATCACCACCGCCCACGCTCCCAGTGGGAACTTCACCACCAACACGATGATGTCCACCAGCAGGGTGGCGGCCGCCCCCAGGCCATTTATGAACGCGTTGCGCCGCCAGTTGGGCCCTCTGGTCTTGAGCCCATGCCGGACCAGCGCCGTCTGAGCCAGCGTGAAGGCCGTGAAGACCCCGATCGCGTAGAGGTTGATCAGGTGGTCGGTGTTCGCGTTGAACAAGATGATGACCCCGACCGAGACCGCGGTCAGCACGAAGATGGCGGCGGAGTAGACCAGGCGGTCCCCGAAGGCGCCGAACCGGTGGGGCAGGCGGTCATCCCTGGCCAGGAAGGCGCACAGCCTGGGGAAGCCGTTGAAGCTGGCGTTGGCGGCGAGGATCAGGACCAGCATGGTGGCGAACTGGATGATGTAGAAGAAGAAGCGGCCCGGCCCCGAGAAGACGTCGGCGGCGATCTGGGCCAGGACCGTGGGACTTCCTGACGCGTGCGGGGACACTCCGTAGATGATGTCCAGGACCGTCACCCCCAGAAAGAGGAACACCAGGGAGCCTCCCAGGAGCACCAGGGTGCGGGCGGCGTTGACCCCCTGGGGTTGACGGAAGGTCCTAACGCTGTTGGACACCGCCTCGATGCCGGTCATGGAGGAGCAGCCGGACGCAAACGCGGTCAGCACCAGGATGGGGGTGATCACCTCGGTCGGGTGGATGTAGGTCGGGTAGACCCCGAAGGCGTGGTGGACAGCTCCGGTCAGACCACGCACGATGCCGATCACGATCAGGGCCAGCATCGCGAAGACAAAGGCGTAGGTTGGGAACGAGAATAGGGCGCCCGCCTCCCTGACCCCGCGCAGGTTTCCGGCACAGAGCAGAAGGGCAAGGGCGACCGCCAGGGGCATTCGCAGATCGGTGATGACCGGAAATGCCGAAGCCAGGGCGTCCGCCCCGGAGGACACGCTCACGGACACCGTCAGCACATAGTCGATCAGCAGGGCCGCCGCCGCAACCATGGCGGGCCACCGGCCAAGGTAGTCTCGGGCCACTGCGTAGGAGCCCCCATCAGCCTGTCTCGCCAGGACCAGCTGCCGGTAGGAGAGCACCACCAGCACCATCAGCACAGCGATCGCGATGGCGATCGGTAGCTCGAATGAGAAGGCCCCGACACCGGCCAGGGCCAGGACGGTGAGGCCGGCCTCGGGCCCGTAGGCAACCGAGGAGAGCGCGTCGGATGCCAGGGTGGGAAGGGCCTTCCAGACCGGGAGGCGCTCGCTGTCAGCCGCCGTCGTTGGCAGACGGCGCCCCACCACCGCACGCTTCAGCAGAAAGGACCAGCGCGCGGGACCGGCCACGGGCTCGTCCGCGCGCTCGGTAGCCACCAGAACCCCGTGTGACCCGCGCCGGAACGAGCCCAGGTCCTCCCTGCGGATCACGACATAGCGATTTCCGGGGAGGCTGCCAGCCTGGGGTATGCGCTGTTCCAGGTCAGAAGCTGGTCCCGTGGGCGGGCTGGGCCGCGCTCCCGGGGACCTTGTCTCCGGTTGATCCCCGGAGTCTGGGCTGCTCAAGTTTTGGAATGCCTCGCTCGGGTGGCTCGAACTCGGTTGTCGGCTGAGTCTGACCCCTCCGCCGCCCTCCTCGCAACTCCCGACTTCCACAGGCGGGTGCCGAAGCATCTCAGGTCGGCTCCAACTGGGTTGTCCTG
>JAJYWM010000117.1 GCA_021791455.1 bacterium
CCCCCAGCGCTCACCCCCCCCAGCCAGGATGTTGTAGGTGGCGACGCGCAATTTGCGCTCCGGCACGGTTCTTGTCGACTGTGCGCCACACATGTTTCGAGTCTAGTCGGGCGTGGATGCCCGCTCCCACGGGGCCCACCGCAGCCTTGGTACGGGTGGATCCGTCATCCTTGTGAGAATGCGCTTTGGCCTCTTTGTCCCTCCCTTCCATCACCTGGCCGACCCCGGCCGGATCGCGTCGCTGGCGACCGCGGCCGAGGCCGCGGGTTGGGATGGGTTCTTCCTTTGGGACCACATGCTGGCCGGCCCTGGGACCCCGCTCCTGGACCCCTGGGTGACCATGGCCGCCATGGCCTGCTCGACCGAGAGCCTGAGGCTGGGAGCGATGGTCACCCCGTTGAGTCGGCGCCGCCCCTGGGTCATGGCCCGCCAGGCGACGGCGCTGGACCTCTTGTCGAAGGGCCGCTTGACGCTCGGGGTCGGGCTGGGTGACGACGGATGGATGGAGTTCAGCTCCTTCGGGGAGGTGACGGATCCGCGTGAGCGCGGTTTGCGTCTGGACGAGTCTCTGGAAATTCTTCGCCTGCTGCTGGGCGGCGACGCCGTCTCCTACCGGGGAGATTTCCATGCGGTCACGACCGATCGCTTTCTGCCCAGACCCTGGCAGACTCCGTTGCCGATTTGGGCTGCGGGGCGCTGGCCCCGGCGACGGCCCCTGGAGCGGGCCACCAGGGTCCAGGGGTTCTTCCCCATATTCCGCCAGGAAGATCCGCGCCTGGCCCCCGCCCAAGCCGACCTGCTGGCGATTCAGCGGGAGCTCAAGTCCCGCGGTGTAGGGCCCGAATACGACCTGGTCGTGACCCGCCAGGCAGACTTGGCGCCTGCCGCGCGACCACGCGATGCGGACCTGGGAAGGCTTGCGGAGGCGGGCGTCACGTGGCTGTTGGACGGCATCCCCCCGGAGCCGGTGGAGCCCGGCGATGTCGACCGGGTGGTGCGTCTGGGCCCGCCCCGGCGTTGAGGTTCGGCCGCGGTCCCTGCTGTCCGCCGCTTCCGGCAGACCCCGACCCTGAGCGACCTGCGGAGGAGTGTCGGTGACCAAATTCATCTGCCGAGGGTGCGGCACCCAGTATCCGGACTCGAAAGTGCCGCCGGAGGGCTGTGCCACCTGCCAGGACGAGCGTCAGTACATTCCGGCCGGCGGCCAACGGTGGACGAGCATGGTGGAGTTGAGCGCGGGCTTCCGCAACCGGCTGACCGAGCTCGAGCCAGGGCTGTTTGAGATTGTCACGGAGCCCCGGTTCGCGATCGGCCAAAGAGCACTCCTGGTCCGGACCGCGGCGGGAAACGTGCTTTGGGACTGTCTTAGCCTGATCGACGAGGAGACGGTGGCGGCCCTTGGCAAACTGGGGGGTGTCCAGCGGATGGCGATCAGCCATCCTCACTTCTATGGAGCGTTCGGCGCCTGGATCGATGCGCTGGAGATACCGTCGCTGCTGCTCCCGGCCGCGGACAGGGCGCACGCCGTCAGCCCGCATCCGCGGGTCCAGTACTTCGACGAGGACGCTGTGACAGCGACCGGCGACCTGAGCGTCCTGCGCCTTGGTGGCCATTTCCAGGGTTCGACCGTGCTCCACTGGCCGGGAGGCGCGGACGGCAGAGGGGCTCTGCTCACGGGCGACACGGTGGCGGTGGTCGCCGACCGCCGCCACGTCACCTTTCTCTACAGCTATCCCAACCGCGTCCCACTTCCGGCGGGGGACGTCCAGCGGATCGCGGATCGCTGTCGGGACCTGCGGTTCGACCGCCTCTACGGTGGCTTCCCAGGCGACGTCATAGACCACGACGCCAGGGCGGCGGTGCTGCGGTCAGCGGAACGGTACATCGCCATGCTCGACGGAAGCTGGCCGCGCTCATGACCTCAGCCACGAGCCCCAAACGGGGGTCAACGTGAGGAGCTCCGAGCAGCGGCGCGGAGGATCTGCCTCAGCGGAACGCCCCTGTGGAGGGCCGCGGATCACAAACCTTCTGAGCGCGTCTACACTCCAAGGCGATGGCAGCCACATCCGCCCCCAAGGCCCACTCGAAGCTCCAAGACCAAGTGGTGTCGCGAGCGGTCGCGGGCTGCATTCATCAGCTTGCCAAACACCGCCTGCGGGCCGCCGTCTGGGGCGCGGTGGCCCTGGTCGGCGTGGCTGCTGCCATGGCGTCCTTCGCCCTCCAGCGGGAGTTCGTCGGTCGCTATCAGGCGGGCGCCGCGCTTGACGGGTGGCAGAACTTCCTCCGCCTGGGAGATCCTTGGCAGGCGCTGGTCCCGCCCCTGGCCGCTGCGGTACTCGCCCTCATGGGCTGGCGGTCTTTGCAACGGGCAACGCCTCAGCCTACCTTTGGGCTGCCGCACCGTGAGCTAACCGGAGTGACCGGGCTCCGCTCCAGACTGCGGCGGGAGCGGGCCTGGATCGACACCGTCGTCGACCTGGTCACGGGATTGGTCCTAATCGCCTTGATCCGCCTGCCGGTCTACCTGGTCCTCGCCGCCACGGGCAGCCGCCTGGCGCTCTCAACTTCTCCTGGAATCGTTCTCGAGGAGGTGGCCTGGGCCGCTTGCGGCGGCAGCTTCTGGCTCTGGCACAGGCGCTACCGGGAGACCATGGATGGATGGGGCATAACGGATGCCGCCTGAGCCTCTCCAGCTGATGACCCGCCGAGGCTGCCACCTCTGCGAGCAGGTCGCGGCCCCCCTGGGAGAGCTCGTCAGAGAGCGCGGGCTCCAGCTCTTGGTCTACGACATCGATTCGGATCCCGGCCTTTTGGCCCAGTACCACGAGCGGGTGCCCGTCCTCCTGTGGGAGGAACGGGTTCTGGCCGAGGGACGATTCGACCCGCGCTCCCTCCTCGAGTTGACCGCGGGCTACCCAGGTCCATGAACGTTTCCATGACGGCAGCGGGGATCGGGCAGGAACGCGTCTAGACTTCCCGTGATGGCACGCCGCAAGCCGGGCCCACCCCCCCGCCAGCTCGAGCTCTCAGTGGTGGTTCCGACACGAAACGAAGCCGGCAACCTCCCACTGCTGCTGCAGCGTCTGCGCCAGTCCCTGGCGGAGATCCCGTTCGAGGTCATCTTCGTCGACGACAGCGACGACGAGACCCCCAGCCTGCTCCAGGAGATCTCCTCCCGGGATGGCCGGGTTCGCTACTGGCACCGCCGCCGAGAGGAGCGTGCCGGGGGCCTCAGCACGGCGGTCGTTCTGGGCTTGGAGCAGGCCCGCGGGCGCCTGGTCTGCGTCATGGACGGGGACCTCCAACATCCCCCGGAGGCCATCCCCGAACTCCTCCGCAAGGAGCGCTCCGGAGCGGACGTCGTGGTCGCCAGCCGCTACATGCCAGGCGGCAGCGGACAGGGGTTGGGAGGCGGCGTGCGCAAACTCGTTTCGCGTTCCGCCACCATGCTCGCCCGGGCGCTGTTCTCCGAAGCCCGCGCCAGCACCGACCCCCTGGCCGGCTTCTTCCTCTGCCGCACCGAGCTACTTCAGGGTCTGGAATTCCGCCCGGTCGGGTTCAAGATCCTCCTGGAACTGCTGGTCTGCTCAGAGGGAGCTGCCGTTGCCGATGTGCCGATCACCTTCCAGGCTCGCGGCGCCGGCCAGAGCAAGGCGACGGCCGCCCAGGGGTTTCTCTACCTTCGCCACCTGTGGTCGCTCATCCGCGACGTGCCCGGCAGCGCCCGGCGGTGGAAGTTCGCCGCGGTTGGGCTGAGTGGCCTGGTGATCTTTCTAGGGGTGCTGGAGTTCTGCGGCGTCGTGCTCAACTGGGCGGCACTGGCCGCTTGGGGTCTGGCCTTCACTACCTCGTTGGCCTGGAACTTCCAGGCCAACCTGAAGCTAACCTTCGCGGACGCGCGGCGGGAACGGTACCCGCTCATGCGCCGCTATGTGGCCGCGGCGATCGTCGCGGGCGGGGCCCAGCTGGTCGTGTTCCTGGGACTCCTGGGTACCTCTTTGCCACTGGTCCTCGACGGACTCTTGGGGGCGGTCGTCGGCATGGCGGCCAACGCCACTCTCAGCCTGCAGCTGGTTCGACGCCGCCGCCGCTCACTGCCTGCCCCCATCGGGCTGGAGCCGCTGCTCTCCAGGCTGGCCAAGGCCGGGCGGGCTCAACTGGCTGCGATCGTAGAAGCCAATGGGCGACCGCTGCTGGTCCTGCCGGAGTCCGAATACCAGCTGAGCCACGAGGAACGCGACCTCTGCCGCAGAACCGATGCCACCGGGGTGCCCGCCCTCTGGACCCAACCCGTCTCCGGACGGCCGCAGGCCCGCGCCAGCGTGGAGCTGACCTCAGTCATCATCCTTCCCCTGGACTCGAGATGGGGTCAGAACCTCAAGGTCATGCTCCGACGCCACAGTCGCAGCGCATTCACGAGCGCGGACTTGGAGGCGGTGATGAGGCAGGTCGGCCGGTTCTCCCGCGGGAGCAGAGCCGCTGCTGCAGAGCCGGTCGACGGGCTGGTCCGGGTGCGAACCGCCCGCTGAGGCGACGGCGTCTGGCCCCATTCCTCCCGACCGGCGCTGGCGGCCCCACTGCCCGGGACCTGCCAGTGAGTACCTTGGTCCGGTGGGAGGCATTGGGGGTCCGCTGAGGGCCGTCGTGGGAACGCTGCATCCGGTGCGCCATAGGCTGCTGCCTTGGGTGCTGGTGGCAGCCTTTGTGGGCGTCCTGCTGCCGCGCAGCACCTCCGCTTTGAACCCTCTGGTCCCGGTGTTTCTCGCGGGCCAGGTTCTTGGCGTCGCGCTCAATCTCACCCCCTTCGAGGTTCGCGCGGCTGGCCGCCAGCTGCCTCTCATCGGGGCAGCCCTCTTGTGCCAGTGGACGCTCCTACCAGCCTTCGGCCTGGCCCTCCACCTGCTGGCTCCGACTCCGGTGCTGGCAGCCGGGATCCTCATCTGCTCAATTGCCCCCGCCGAGATAACCAGCGGCCTTATGGCGACGCTGGCGGGAGGTGATACGGCCATAGCCACGGCCTGCATGGCTGGGTCCCTGGCGCTCTCTGTCGCCCTTACCCCACTGTGGTTGGAGGTGGGCCTCGGCGCCCGCGCTCACTTCGATGCCATGAGCCTCACCTTCGAGCTGGTGCTCTCGGTCCTGCTTCCCTTGGTGGTCGGGGTGAGCCTGCGGGCGGTCCTGCCTGGTCTGGCCAGATGGCGCCATCAGTTCCTTGACCTGAGCGCGTTCTGCCTGGTCCTGGTGGTGCTTGCCGGCACCGCCAGTGCCCGCCAGGTCCTGCTGTCCAGTTCGATCCTGGTCGCCTTGGGCCTGGTGATCGGCCTGCTGTGCTGGGGCGGGGTGGTCGGGTTCGGTCTGGGCAGGGTGCTGCGTCTACCGCATAGGCGGGCCGCCGCGGTCGGCTTCCCCATAGGAATACGGGAGTTCGGAGTTGCGATCGCGGTGTCGGTGGCGGTGCGGCCCGGCGCCAGCGCGGTTGGAGGGGTGTACGGCATCGTGATGGTGGCGGTCGCAGGCACTCTGGCATCCCATCTGGGCCGGCGTAGAGAGAGGATGCTCAAGGGCGACCGAGGGTCCGGCGGTCAGCAGTAGTCATGGGAGGTTGACCTGGGCAAGACCAGCTCATCGCCCATCGGCTCAACGCGATCCGGCGGAGGTTTCAGCCGCTCCACCAGCAGGCTGGCCACCCCCTCCGCACTGCGCAGACGGCCCTCCGCTACCAGCAGCGGTTGGTGGCTGGCCAGTGCTCGATTGCTCCTGTAGACATCCCGGGTCAGGATCAGGTCGAGCTGCCCGCTCTCGTCGGCCAGGGTGAAGAAGCGCATCCCATGAGCGGATGGCGGTGCCTGCCTTGTGATCACCATCCCCGCCACCTTCAGCAAAGTCCCGTTGAGCGCTGCCTTAGCTCGGGCCAGGGGAGTGACCCCCATCCTGTCCAGCTGCCGGCGCAGAAGAGCAACCGGGTGTGGGCCGGTGGTCAGCCCCATGACCCTGTAGTCAGTCGCCAGCAACTCTTCGGGAGACATCCTGGGCAGCGGGGGTGGATCGGCCGGAAGCGGCATGAGCTCATCTTGGAGGGGCCCATCCCGACCGATATGCCGCTGCCTGCCGGCTGCCAGCCCCTCTTCCACCGGCTTTAGACGCCACAGCAGCTCCCGGCGCGGCTGCCCAAAGCCATCGAAGGCCCCCACCGTGACCAGCGACTCCATGACCGCGCGGGGGAGTGTCGTCCGCCGCCAGAACTCCTCCGGGGAGGAATAGGGACCCCGCAGGCGCTCCCTGTCCAGCCGCGAACGCAGGTCATCCCCAATCCCATTCACATAGTTGAAACCAAGCCTGACCGCTACCGAGGCGCCCGATTCAACCTCCAGGCGGCATCGTCCCCAGCTGCGGTTGACGTCCAGGGGCAGCACCGCCACCCCTCTGCGGCGCGCGTCCTCCACCAGCACCGAGGGGTGATAGAACCCCATCGGCTGGTGGTTGAGCAGGCCCACCAGATAGGCGGCTGGATGGTAGAGCTTTAGCCACGCAGTCTCGTAGGCCGTGCGGGCAAAGGCGGCGGCATGGCTGCGGCAGAAGCCGAATTCGGCGAAGCCTCGGACCGCCTCGAAGAGAGTGCTGGCAGCTGTTTCCGGCATCCCGCTGCGCCGGCAGCCGCTTAGGAAGTCCTGCTCCAGGGATGCCATCTCAACCCGGGAGCGATGGCGGTTCATGGCCCGCCGAAAGCGGTCAGCCTGCCCCGCACTGAAGCCAGCGACATGCATCGCGATCTCCATGATCTGCTCCTGGTAGAGGATCACCCCCAGGGTGTCCCGCAGGATGGGCTCCAGCAGAGGGTGCGGGTAGCTGACCGGCTCTCGGCCCTGGCGGCGACGCAGGTAAGGGTGCACCGCGTGGCCCTGGATAGGCCCCGGCCGGATTATCGCCACGGCCACCACCAGGTCGTTGAACTCCTCCGGCCTCGCCCGCGGCAACGTCTGCTGCTGGGCTCTGGACTCCACCTGGAAGACTCCGATGGTGTCCGCCTTGGCACACATCTCATAGACCTTGGGGTCCGCCAGGTCCAGTCTCTCCAGGTCTGGCCTGGCGCCCGACACCCGTTCCAGCTCAGTGAGGGTCTCCTCCACGACCGAGAGGGTGCGCAGCCCCAGCAGATCGATCTTGATAAGCCCCAGGTCCTCAATGTCGTCCTTGTCAAACTGGACCACGACCCGGCCATCCATGGAAGCCCTCTCCAGAGGCGCTATATCCCAGAGAGGCTGCCCGGTGACCAGCATCCCTCCCACATGAATGGAGAGATGCCGGGGCACCCCTACCACCGCCTCCACCATCTGCCCAAACTGACGCCAAAGCGCAGACCGCATGACCTGTTCCGGCGTCTCTCCGGCGACCGCCAGGGCGCGCTCCACCAGGGTTCCCGAATCACCTGGATCAGCCCTCTCGATGGCTCGCACCAGCCGCTCCAGCCAGGCCTGGGGCATCCCGAAAACAGCGCCGACCTGCCTTATCGCCATCCGTAGCCGAAAGGTGATCACGGTGCAGACCATGCCCGTACACGCCTTTCCGTAGGTGTCGTACACGTGCTGGATTACTCGTTCTCGGTGGCTTGAGGAGATGTCTATGTCAATGTCAGGCGTCCCCTCCATGTCCTCGTGCAGAAAGCGTTCGAAGAGCAGGTGGTGCTGCAGAGGATCCACCCTGGTTATCCCCAGCAAGTAGGCGACCAGGCTGTCTGCCGCGGACCCCCTGCCCTGGGCTGGTATTCCCTCACGTCGCGCGAACTCCATCAACTCGAACACGATCAGGAAGAATTCCGCCAGCCGACACTTCGAGATCACTCCGAGCTCGTGAAGCAGCCTTTGCTCCACCTCGGGAGAGGTCGCCCCATATCTGGCGGCTATCCCGAGGCGGCACATCCTCTCCAGATAAGCGTCCGGGGTATCGCCATCTGGCACTCTAAAGCCGGGGAATCGGCTGTGGCGAAAATCCAGCCGCAGCTCCGCTCTCTCCGCCAGGTCCCGAGCTCCTACCCAGGCTACCTCGTACGGCAAAAGCTCCATCAGCTCGGGCTCCCCTCTCATGAAATACTCGTGGTTGGGCAAGAGAAGACCGCGCCCCGCAGCTTCCTCCAGGGTGCACCCGTGACGGATCGCGGTGAGCACGTCCAGGGTCCGGCCCTGCTCGGGTCTGGCGTAGCGCGGGGCTCCGGAGGCCACCAGCCCCGCTCCGGTCCGCTGGGCACAAGCCACGGTCTCAGCCGCAAGCCAACTGTCACCGAGCTGGAGGTGATGGTGCAGACAGAGCCGGAATCTCCCCCCGGGAAAAGCCCCGTTCAGGGCCATCGCGACCCTGTCCGCCGCCTCTCGATCCCCTCGCATGAGCGCTCTGCTGACGGGACTGTGTGGTCCTCCCGCCAACACCACGCATCGATCCAGGTCCTCGGGCGAGATCCGCTCCTGATCAAGCGCGCCTGACCGCCTCCGCAGACGATCACCGACTCCTTGGGGGACAGTGCCGTCGCGCGCGCGCACACCCGCTGGTTCGCTCGCCGTCATCAATACGCCATCCAGACCCGACAGAAGCAGCCGCGCAGCTCCCTTGACCCCGGACATCTGCGCCTTGCTGATGGCGCGGCACAGCTGTTGGTAGGCGGGCCGATCGGTTGCCACAATGACCAGACGGCCCCCCGCCGCAAGGTCCAGCTCGGCCCCCACCATCGCCCTCATGCCGGCCCGCTCTGCGGCTCGCACCAGCCGCACAGCTCCATACAGGCCGCCGCGGTCCACCAGCCCCAGGGATGCCATCTCCAGGTCCCTGGCCCTCTCCACCAGTTCCTCGGGTGAGCTCGCTCCCTCCAAGAAGGAGAAGTAAGACCTGGCCCAGCACTCTCCGAACCCGCTTCCAACCACCCAGCCATGATACAAACAGATGTGCTTATCAACG
Source organism: bacterium (assembly GCA_021791455.1). The sequence continues at coordinate 8,944 of JAJYWM010000117.1, forward strand.
GCTCCAGGTGGCAGGGGAAGATCCCTGGCAGGCGCTGCTCCCCGCCTTCCTCACTGGCTGGCAGTCCACCAATTGGTTCGAGTCATGAACCGTTTTCGGTACCATTGGGGGATGTCCATTGACCCCGCCGAGACGACGGAGATCACCCCAGGAACGCTGCGGGGCCTTGCTCATCTGGCGAGATTTCTGGAGCGCAATTCCGCCGGCTTGGGGCTCGCCCAATACCGTGTGCTCAGCACGATTGCGGGCGGTGATGCCCGCGCTTCGCGGCTGGCCAGCCGACTCACGGTCGGCAAACCGGCGGTCAGCGCCATCTTGGAAACCCTGGCGGCGAGGGGCTTCCTGGAACGCGCGGTCGAACCCGGCGACCGGCGGGCCAGCTGCCTCACCGTGACCGAGGCGGGGCGCGACGCGCTCGCGGAAGCCGAGACCGCGATGGCTCAGGCGCTGGCGGAGGTGCTCTCCCTGACCGCCCGGCCGGCGCTGGCATCGGAGCAGTTGGCGGCGCTGGCGATGGCGTTGGAGAGCAGGCGGGTTGCTCCCCCTGCCGGACCATCTCTGCCCGAGTCCCCGGGCCCCACTTGAGGAAGGACCAGAAGGGCGTCAAAAGGGTCGGCTGGATACGCCTGCTTCTCCCCTACATCCTTCGCCACCGGGCCAACGTGGCGCTGGCGATGGGAGCGGCCGTGGTCGGTAGCGGAGCCCTGGCCACGGCTCCTCTGATCGAGCGCCAGATCGTGGACAACGTCATCCTGCACCGCAGGGCCCCTCTCCTCCCCTGGCTGGGCGCCCTGCTTCTGGTCGGAGCCATCGCCTTCGCGGCGGCCTTCGTGCGGCGCTACCGGGGGGGCAGGGTGGCCCTGGACGTCCAGTACGACCTGCGCAACGCGATGTTCGACCGCCTCCAGACTCTGGACTTCGAAAGTCACGACGCGATGCCGACAGGGCAGCTCGTGTCCAGGGCCAACTCCGATGCCACTCTGGTTCAGAGCCTGCTGTCGTACTTCCCCAATGTCACCAGCAATGTCCTGCTCCTGGTCGCGTCTTTGGTGATAATGCTGGTGCTCTCGCCGCTGCTCGCAATCGTCAGCTTGGTGGTGGCGCCCTCCCTGGTGGTGATCGCCTATCGGATGCGCACCAGGATGTTCCCGGCGAGTTGGGACGGCCAGCAGCGGGAGGGGGAGGTGGCCCAGATCGTGGACGACGACGTCAACGGAGTCCGCATCGTCAAGGCCTTCGGCCAGGAGCCGCGCGAGTTGAACCGACTCGTGGAATCGGCCCAGCGCCTGTATGGGTCCCACATGAGAGTGGTTCGCCTCCAGGCTCGCTACCAGCCGCTGCTGCAATCCCTGCCGACCCTGGGGCAGGTGGCCGTGCTGGCCCTGGGAGGGTGGATGGTGCTGCATCACGAGCTCACCCTCGGCACCTTCCTCGCCTTCTCCACCTACCTCACCCAGCTGATGTCGCCGGCCCGGACCCTGGCCGGCATTCTCACCGTCGCGCAGCAGGCCCGCGCCGGCGTGGAGCGGATCTTCGATCTGGTTGGAGCTGTTCCCATGATCCAGGACCGGCCTGGGGCCCTCACCCTGGAGCACGCCAGGGGGGAGGTCAGCTTCGACCATGTCAACTTCTCCTACGGCTCGGGCCAACCTGTGCTGAGCGACTTCGACCTGCTGGTCGCCGCCGGGGAGACCGTGGCTCTGGTGGGAGCGTCGGGATCTGGGAAGTCGACCGCGGCCGCGCTGCTGCCGCGGTTCTATGAGGTCACGGGCGGCGCAGTGCGCGTGGACGGCCACGACGTCCGCGAG
>JAJYWM010000401.1:0-9965 GCA_021791455.1 bacterium
ACTCCCGGCCGCAGTTGGCGCAGCGTCGCATCCAGGGCATGGCCGGGCCTCCTCAGCTTCGGTGTCCGGGGGTGATTATAGGTGTTTTGTTATGCTCACCGAGTTCGGCGGGGAGTGGCGCAGATGGTTAGCGCACCAGTCTGGGGGACTGGGGGTCGCAGGTTCGAGTCCTGTCTCCCCGACCACTAACAAATTAAGCCCATCTTTAAGAGGGTTTTGAGCAGCTTGACAGGAGCTTCGAGGCCTCCTAAACTACCTGCAAATGCGGCAAGACTGTGGGGCCATAGGACCCCAATCGTGTGAGGAGAGCTGACGGATTCGATCTCACGAGCCCCACGAATGGGGCCGGGGCACCAGCTGGAGGTCGTGCCTGAGGCGCCGGCGGACCCCCTCAGGCGGCTAGTCGAGGACTACCTGCGCTCCTGCCGTGCTCGGGGATTGGCCCCCAAGACGGTCGATTCGGCCTACGCCTTCCCGCTCCGGAGCGTTTTCCTTCCCTGGGCCGCTCGAGCAGGCCTGGACCGCCTCGAGTCAATTACACCGCGAGCGTTGGAGACCCTCGCCGCCGAACTGCTTGACCCCGAGCGCGTTCAGGGGCGTGGACCACTCTCCCGCTACACGGTTCACGGCTATCTACGGGCGGTCAATCAGTGTTTGCGCTGGGGACGTCAGGAGGGAGAGCCGGTTCCAGACCGGGCTGCGGCACCCCTCCCCTCGCGGCCCAAGGGCCTGCCCCAGGTCCTCGACCGTGCGGACATCGAGCGCCTTGAACACCTAGCCTCTACCGAGCGAGATCGCCTCCTCGTGCGGATCCTCGCCGATACGGGCATTCGGGTCGGCGAGTTGGTGGGCCTGCGATGCGATGACCTACTGGTGCGCACCAGGGGTTCTTTTATCCTTGTCCGCGGCAAGGGAGACCGCGACCGCCACGTTCCAATCCGGCCCGAACTGGCCCGGCGACTCCAGCGATACATCGAACGAACCCGTCCCTCTAAGGATGCTGGCGACCCGGACCGGATATTCCTCGCCCTCCGCCGCGACCGGCGGACAGGCGCTTTTGAGGCGCTCAACTCGAATGCCGTCGGTCACATCGTCCGGGATCTCGGTCGCCGGGCCGGACTCCGCCAGACCGTGCATCCCCACCTGTTCCGGCATAGCTTCGTGACTTGGGCCCTGCGGCGGGGCATAAACCCCGTGCAGGTGGCCGAGATCGTCGGCCATACGTCTCTCTCCATGATCCAGCGGGTCTACTCCCACCTCACCCCTCAGGACGCCCACGACGCCCTGATCGCCGCCCTGCTCAAGGACCCGTAAGTGCGGGCCCCGGCTCCAACTGGACAGCAGTCGGGCCTCCGACCACCCTCTGCGGAATTGTCGTGCCCCTCGGTGGTGCACCTCAGCAGTTCGGCATCGATCACGAGAGGGTGGAGCCCGCGCTGGGGGTCGAGAGTTCTCCGCTAGCTCGGGGCGCACGCCACGGCAAGGCCGGGGGCCAATTTGACACGCTTCTGCGGTCTGTCCTCGCGCCTGGCGCAGCCAATCCGACAGAGGCTGTCGCCCGAGCGGGTCGGCACTACCTTGAACTCGAACCGGCCCCCCGGCGAACTCGGGAGTGTATTTTGCCACCACTGTGAGACAGGGACTGGTGGTGGGATGGAGACCTTGCCGGACCACCTGGCGGGGAGCAGCTAGCGGCGCTCCTCCCGGGAGCAGTCCACCGCCTGGAACTCCTCCATGGTCTCCTCCTGCCAGGTGGCCCTTCCGGGATGGGGCGGGGGGACGGCGGCCCGGACCCGGAAGGCCACTGTGCTCTGGAGGTTGACCTTCAGCTGCCCCGGCACCGCCTCGGCATCCGGACGCTGGCCGCACCGGACGAGGTGGACCCCCACCGACCGCCCCAGCCTGGCGGTTTCCCCGAGCCGCCAGCTCGCCGCCTCCTGGGCGGCGCGGGCGGCCCGGTCGCCGACCAGGTCGCGGCAGGTGAGTTCCGCCACCTCGTCCAACACGACCAGCAGCCGGGGCCAGCTGGGCGGTGCAGCCGCCCTCTCCAGCGAAGCACCCTCGCGCGCCTCCCGGAGCAGCCGGTCCAGCTCCGACCGGACCCGCTCCAGGGTCTCCGCCGCAGCCAGAGGGTAGCCGGCGTGAGGGAGGTAGCCCGAGTGGGCCAGCTCCACAGCGCACTTGGGGTCGATGAGGCCGAGCCGGAGGTCCTCTGGTCGGTGCTCCCGGCTAAGGAAGGTGATGGCCTGGCAGACGAAGACTCGCTTGCCACGTCCGGTCATCCAACCCACAGTGAGGTGCAGGCAGGAGTCCACGGCCACCCAGATGGCCCCCGTCTTCCTCTGCAGGGGCCGATCAGGAACCTCCCTTACCTGGTTGAGGCTGACGTCTGCCGACCGCCATCGAATTTCTTTGGACGATTTGACCTCGCCTACGCCACGCTCACTGTGCTGTGCTGGATCTTTAACATCGAGGCCTAGATGACGGCGGTCCAACACCTGCTGCCGAGCGGCGACAGCCTGGTACTGGCCGAGATGCATCCCCTCCAGGCGATGATCGACACCACCCTCTGTGTCTGGACTTGCCGTGCTGCCTCGAGGGGCAGCATGTGTTTGACAGCTCAAGCAGCTACAGCGACCGCGGCTCCGAGATCCAGGCGGCCAAGGCGGTCCAGTACGCCGACAGCATGGGCCAGGAAATCGCCGCCGCGATCGACGCGGGGCTCGCGGTGCGCTGGCTCGCGAAGTGCCCGCGCGCGCCGCGAGACCGCCGAGGCGACGGCGCTGGCCCAGAGGTGGATGGGCTGTGTCCGCTCCGTCTCGGCGTCGACACCGTCCCAATGCCGTTGGGCCTGGTGACCGAGCGCCACGCCTGAGCCCTTCACTCCCAGAGACCAGCACGGGCCGATTCCTCTGGTCCTGGCCTTCGGCTTCGCCGCCGTCGCCATCTGGTTGAAGCGCCAGTTCCAAGCAGTCCGACCCACCCGGCGAGGCACCCGGTCCAGGGCTTCGATGAAGTGAGCCCGGTTCTCCTGGGCTGCGGACTCCCGCGGGCCTTCCCCGAGTGCGCCTACGCCCCTATCAGCAGATGCGCTCTTCCTCCCCGTGGGGTCCTCGACAGCTGAGCCCTTTGCCATGCGACATGTTCTCCCGGCGGGTGTTCGATCTCACTGGTGGGCTGGGACCAGCCCTTGGCACACCCCTAGCGCGCAGGTCGCGGTTCCCCGGGGAGCAGCTAGCGATTGCAGCTCACGTGGGTCAGCCGGTGCCCCAGCTATCGCACCTGTCCAGCAACGTGGTCGTCCTTAGGTGCGGGTCTTCCCGCGGCCGCGCGCACGTCCCTCTCGTACTCGTCGGACAGGGCCTCCAGTTGGCGGCGTGCCCCGTCTGCAACGCCACACTTCCACGACATACTCCAGTGCCAGCATTGGGAGCGACTCCGCGCTCATGCGGGTATCGTCCTACCCTCAGCGTGCGGGGGGCCCTTCCCATTCGTCAGCCTGTCGGAAGCCGTCTCCGTCGCCTGCCTCACCTGTTCAGGTTCACTGATCACCTGTGGTCCCTGTCAACGATCGCGGTAAGTCGGGCACTCCTTCGTCGGCGCTCCGTGGAAGTCAGTACCGCAGAGCGAGCTTTCGACCTAGCTGTCCACCGGCCAGTCGGCATGACACTGAGGGCACAAGATCACGAAGTGCTGCCTCCCGCCACCGGCCATACCCAAAGGCTCCGTGATGCGGCGCTGCTGCGCGTGCTCAAGGCACACACCGGCGCCACAGTCGTGACACGTCGCCACGGCCTCTCGGTCAGTCCCGTGCTTCGCGTGATCCATGCACTTCATCGGCCGCCTCCTTGCTCTTGCCTCGGCCGGACTGAGGTCCGGCCTGCCCAATCACGAAATCGATAGCTGCCAAGCTCCCGATGGCCCCGGCGGCGGTAATCCCAGTTCGCTGGGTGCAGCCGCAGTGGCGCGAGCCGAGTTCGGAGAGCAGGCACCAACAGCACTCGGATCCCCGCGGTGCGGCCGAATCACCTTGCCAGGTGCGGACCCGACCACCCGGTGCAGATCTCGGCACCTCCACCGCACTTGCAGCCAATGGCGGGCCGGTTTCATCCGAACCCTCGGGGCGTCATGGCTCTTGAGCGGTCGACGAGTTGCTGCGCTGTCCATAGATCCACTCCGGGTGCGCATTCCAGGCCGGGGGTGTGACGCGAAAGTGCGGGTCTGTTTCCCGCATGAAGGCCACCACCAAGAGGCCGGAGATGCCCATGAGGACCGAAATGGTCCAGAACGCCGCCGCAAGACCGAAGATGGCGGCGACGCCACCCAACACCATTGGACCCACGGCGTACCCGCCATCACGCCAGAGGCGATAGACACCGAGGGCGCCACCACGCCAGGTCGGGTCAGCCACGTCCCCCACCGCGGAGATGAGGTTGGGGTACACCAGGGCCATGCCGATCCCCATGACCGCTGCGTCCATGAGCCACGCCGCCAGACCAGACGTGACTTGTGTCAATACCACCCCTGCCCCGACGCCGAAGATACCGGTGGCGATGGGCAGGCGCCGGCCGATCTTGTCCGCGAGAGCCCCGGTCGCTACCTGACCCACGCCCCACACCCAGGCATAGACCCCTACCAGCAGGCCTACCTGAAGCAAGCTGAGCCCCCGATCCAGGAAGTACAGGGGGAAGAATCCGATCACCAGACTGTCCGCAAACTTGTTGAGGAACCCGCCCCAGCAGACGGTGAGCATGCTGCGGTCCCGCCAGCTCATGTAGGCAGCCAGTCGCCACAGTCCCGGGGCCGGGCGCACTTCGGAGCCGCCGAGCCCAGGGGGCGCCGGAGGACCACCTCCGGTGGACGAGCCTCCTTCCGCCCGGGCAAAGTGGATGGTTTCCCGGGTTGGCCAGATGGTAAGCACAGCTCCGAGGGCGATGACGCCCAGGGCCAGGAGATATGGGGCGGGGCGCAGGCCGAAGGACGTCACCAGAAGCCCAGCCACGAAGCCGCCGACCCCCACACCCACATAACCCGTCGCCTCGTTGATGCCCACAGCAACTCCACGATGGACGGGACCGACGAGGTCGATCATCGACGTCACGGACATGGTCCAGGTGAGGGCCTGATTCACCCCCAGGAAGAGATTGGCCACTAACACCCAGACCCAGTTCTGGGCGAATATGATCAGCACCGCGTAGGGGACGGCGAAGGCCCAGCCGGCCAGCAGGAGAATCCGGCGCCCCCGGCGGTCCGACAGGTGCCCTGCCACGAGATTCATGGTCGCCTTCACCAGCCCGAAGGCCGAGATGAAGGACACGGTGTACAGCACCGAGGTGACCCCGAAGGCGTGCTCCGCCAGGGGGGGAAGGGCGACCCTCTCAACCCCAATGGTCGCTCCAACCAGAAGGGTCAAGAGCGCCAGGACCGAGAACTGGAACCAGTTCTGGAGGAGTCCGTGCACGGGGCGCACTATTTCGCCCCCGGCCGTGCTCACCCTAACTTGCACCTCCGCCGAGCCGGGATGTTGATCCCGACCTGAGGACCCGCAGGGAGCCTGGCGGGACTCGCTGGCCCAATCAAGCCGCTCCGACCTGCACCGGCCGCCCGGCGAGGTTCCACTCCGGGTAGCCGGCCTCCATCCGTCGGGCCCTGAAACCGGCCGCTCGGAGACGCTGGAGGGCCTCGGTGGCGAAGGTGCAGAAAGGTCCCCGGCAGTAGGCGACGATCTCGCGGTCCCGGGGCAAGTCGGCAAGACGCGACTCCAACTCCTCCAGAGGGAGTGAGATCGAGCCGGCAATGTGCCCAGCCGCAAATTCGAGCCTTGGGCGGACATCCAGCAGGACGACCTGGTCAGAGGCGAGTCCCCGCTCCACTTCGGCCTGCTCGACCAGATCCGACTTCTCTGATGGTTCCAGAGCTCCCTCAGCAACCCGTACCACTTCGGGTATCCGCTGCGCCGCCGCGTCTCGGAGCCCCATCCAAAGCCTTGCCACCCCTGGGTCCGCGAGCGCGTACCTGACCTGAACCCCCTCCCGACGTCTTTGGACCAGGTGAGCCCGGTGGAGGATCTGGAGGTGTTGCGAGGCGTTGGCCAGGCTCAGGCGCGCCTCCACCGCCAGCTCGTCGACGTTGCGCTCACCCTGGCAGAGCAGGTCGATGATCTCCAGCCGGTGGCCGTTAGCGAGCGCCTGCCCTACCCTTGCCAGTTCCTCGTAGAGTTGATCCTTGCTTAATCCATTCATCGCTTGAGCAGTCTAGCACTATCGCACCTCCCGGATCGCGGACGCACGTCACCCGCACCGGAAGCCAGGTGGTGCTGAGACCGATCGGCTCGGCCCTGCGGAGGCCAGCACGACCGCCGGAGCCAGTGGTCGAGCCGACGCCGCCGCGTCGCTTTTACTGACGGTGGAGCGGCTCCCAGCTTCAGAGATGGGGCGGCGGATAGCCTCCCCGGCTTTGGAGCCTCCTACCACCCAAGGGAGGTCGGAAGACGCCGGCCGTGGCGGGCGCTCCAGAGGTATGCCCGCTCGAACCCCAGTTTGACCACCCGCCACTTGCGCCCCTCGGAGACCTTAGGGATCCGGTCACGTGGCGGACGGACCGGGTCCACCGCCATGTAGATGCCCCGGTCGCCCATGTCCATCACACACCGCGCCGAAAGTGGAGCGCTGAAGGCCTCCCTGCCCCCTAGGCGGGCCGCGATGTCGCGAGCCACGACCACCGCCATCTGTTCTGTCATGTGCCCGGTCTTGGGGAAGTTCACCGGCACTGGGGTCTCGTCCGCAGGCGGCAGGGCCACGGCCACCCCCACGGCGTAGATCCCGTCCAACCCTTCCCGCCGGTAGTGGGTGTCGACCGGGACGAAGCCCTTGGCATTGGCCAGGCCGGGAGTGTCGGAGACCACCGGAACCCCGGACAGCGGGGGGATGACGATGGACAGCACCGATGGTAGCGGGGCGCTTCCCTGCACTTCCACCGCTCCGTCCGAAATCCTGGTGATGGCGGCCGAGGTCTGGTAGGGGATGTCGCGCTCTTCGAAGGCTCCCTCGAGGAGCTGGCGGATCCGTCCTGCCCCGCCCATGCCCATGTGGCCGACGAAGGGTTCGGGAGTGACGAAGCTGAGCGGGACCACATGGCGGAGTCGTCGTCGGCGCAGGAGGTGGTCGAGCTCAAAGGCCAGCTCGTAGGCAGGGCCGAGGCAGCTGGCACCCGGAGCCGCACCAATGACCACAGGACCGGGCCGCTCGAGGAGACGTCGTACAGCGGACCCCAGCTCCACCGCCTCCCTTGGCGACATCGGCGAGTGGCCCGGTCCGTCGAAGGGACCGAGACCCGGTACCGCCTCATTCGCGCTCCGGTGACCGGTGGCAATGACAAGAAAGTCGTACGGGTACTGCGCGGCGTCCGTCTCCACCACCTTGCGTACCGGATCGATGGAGGTGACTTCGGCGGGCACGAAGGTGATCCCTTGGGACTTGAGTGGGGCCGCCAGGTCGAAGGAGATCCGCTCCAGGCTGCGCTCTCCCGTTGCCACCCAGGTCAGAGAGGGCACGAATGTGAACCGGCGATCCCTGGCAATGAGGGTTATCTGGGCACGCTCCGCAGACACCCGGCGGCTGAGCTCAGAGGCGACGGTCAGCCCCCCGAAGGAACCCCCGATCACCACCACCCTCACCACCAAAGTCGCACCTCCTCGGCCGCCATCAGAAGCTGAGGAGCCGCTCGGCCCAGAGCGTCCATTCGGCCGCCTGCTCGAGCGTGCCCCGGACCACCCCTTCGACCAGCGCGTCGTCCGCCACCCCCCGAGCATCCATGCAGGTCCCGCAGCAGGCGACCTCACCGCCGTGGCGGAGCACGGACAGGACCATGCGGTCGAGGTGGTAGTAGCCGTCGGGGACCTTCTGGTTGGACACCGCACACCCCACCGCGTCCCCGAAGAGAAAGACGCGAACCTCCACCCCGTCCCGCCGGACCAGCGCTCCTGCCAGCCGGAGTCCGTTCCAGGACCTCTCGGTGCCGTAAGCCGGGTCATTGAGGACGATCAGGACCTTGGTCACGCTGCCTCCTCCGTCCCCACCGTCACCGGAAGTCCGGCGAGGCGCCACTCCGGCAGTCCTCCATCGAGCCTCCTGGCCGTCAGCCCCCTGAGCCGGCATGCCTCGACCGCCTGCGGTGCCAGCACGCAGTAGGGGCCGCGGCAGTAGGCCACGATCTCCACCTCCGGGGTGAGCGTGGCCAGGAATGACTCCAGCTCAGCCAGCGGCACAGATCGGGCCTGCGGGATGTGTCCTGCCAGATACTCCTCACGGGGCCTGACGTCGAGGACGAGCACGGATCCGGTGCGGAGGCGTGCGAGCAGCACCTCTCGGGGCATCGGCTCCATTTCGGGGAGCACCTCGAAGTGCTGACGGATCAGGCTATCGACCTCGGGAAGCCGGTGGCGGGTCAGGTCACGAAGGGCCGCGAGAAAGTGGCAAACATCCTCGTCAGCCAGCCGGTAGTAGACATTTCGCCCGTTCCGCCGGGGAGCCACCAGCCCAGCGAGCTGGAGCTCCCGGAGCTGGGCGGAGGTGTTCTTCAGCCCCGCGCCCACCTCCTGTGCGAGCGAGGACACACTCCGCTCACCCTGGCACAGCACCTCGACCAACGCCACCCGTACGGGACTGGCAAACGCCATGGCCACCCGCGCGAATTGCCCATACAGCGACCGCTCGACCTCCGCGGACCCCTTCGGCTGTCCAGATGTTAATCGCATAATCTATAGGGTATCAGACACTGCAGCTCGTTGAGGCCTCCGCCGGCCGTCTCCGGTCGGCGCCTCAAGCCGCAACTTGCTCGGCCCGGCCCCCTGGGATGGTCCTCCCAACCCTCACCGGCCAGCGGTACGCTGGACCTGGTCCGGCTCGACCCGCCTAAAGACGACTTGAGCCAGTCTCCGGGTCAGTGCGCAGCAGGGCCCCGAGCCGACGCTCGAGCCCATCGTGCCCGATGGCACCGGTCGCGTAGCGCTCCCGCAGGAGCGCGAGAGGATCTGACCCCACCGTCTCCCGTGCTTGGTCGGGCGCCGTGTCGACAACTCTGCGGAGCCCGCCGCGGGGACCGCAGTGGGACTGTTCACCGCTGCGCATGGTGCGCGCCATCACGGTCATGCCGATCAGCATCATGGTCGGTATGACCAGCAGCAGTGGCCAAGAGCTTCCCCAGCCTAGCCCCATCACGGCTGGTGCGCCCCTGCAGGCCGGGATCCTGAGTAGCCGCAGCGGCCACCTCCAACCGCAGTCCTGAGACCGTAGGCCCCGACTTGCGGAGACCCACGGCGACGGCGATCGGCCCCGGGCTCACCCACCGGAGCTTCGGACCCGGTTCAGTTGATCAAGGACGTCCGCCAACTCCTGCTCCAGATCGCGCTGGCGCTCCTCCAGCGAGGTGCGACTCTCACTCCTCGCTCGGCCCCGGCCGCGCTCCGAACCGCCAGACCCACCCCGGCACTCGCAGTTGCATCCGCAGCCCCCGCGTCCTTCTCCGTTCATGACTGGTCTCCTCTGTGGTCGTACCGGTCCAGAAAACTGGCTACCTTCTGCTGGTGGATCCGCAGGGACTCCGCCCACGCATCCAGGAGAGCCGATCCTTCATCAGTGAGCTCGTACGTTCGCTTGAGCGGTCCGGGGAGGTCCTGGCGCCAGCTGGAGCGCACCATTCCGTCGGCCTCCATGCCACGAAGCATCCGGTACAGGTTGCCGAGATCCACCCGGCCCTCACCAGGGACCTCCGCCAGGTCCTCGGCCAGCTGGTAGCCGTGTGCCTCGCCCGCTCGTAGCCTCAGGAGAATCGCAGCCTCCTGGAAGCGCTCGATCCGGGCCTGAACCTCGAACCCGCCGGCTCCGACTCGGCACCAGCACCGCGGCCGGCTGCCCCTCATTCCAGTAGCCATTGCGACAGTATATGTCACTGACATATGTAAGTCA
>JAJYWM010000401.1:9975-10731 GCA_021791455.1 bacterium
CCCCCCCCCCCCCCCTGCATTTCCGCCGGGCACCGCGAGGCCATACCCGGGTGCTCCGATCCCCGCTCGAAACTTGGAACCAGCAGCGGGTTGCCTCATCCTGCCTGTGGTGCGCAGACGGATCCACCGGTCCGGCGTGGCGGCTCCCAGATTGGTCTCGCCGCATGTTGGGGCCAAGACGAACCGGAACCAGCGCCTCGAGCGGATACGACCCATCGGGGAAGGGTCGGGCACCGGTCCAGGAGGATTCGCTTCGCCCGACATGCGTGGCTCCTAGGATCGGCTCGTCGTCCGTCCCTCTCCGAACGCGCGGCTGTCACCACTACCCCCTACCTGGCGAGCCCACCATCCATCGCTGTCAATGGCCTGCGGCCGCGGAATTCGGGTAACGTCCTCGCTGGCCCAAGTCAGTGCTATGGCCGTCCTGGGGTCCTAGTTCCCCGGCCCCCGGCCAATCTGGTCACCTCCTCTCACAAGGACGGCGGCGAGTAGGGCGCGACGCACCGCAGGTTGGGCACGGCACCGCTGGTAATGGCCTCGCATGACTGGCGCGGCACAATCGTGTAATCGGGAAACTGTGGGCCCAACGGAGTTCAATGGGGCCTGAGGAGAGGCTCCTGGACAAAACCGCAGTCTGGGGGACTGGGGGTCGCAGGTTCGAGTCCTGTCTCCCCGACCACTACCGCGGCATGTTCCTCACCGGGCGCCCCCTGGCTCTCTCGATCGGGCCGCTGGGGTCCCCGGAGCAGTTGCCGA
>JAJYWM010000104.1 GCA_021791455.1 bacterium
TCAGCCCCAGGCCGCCATATTGGTTATGGACGCGGTGATCAAGCGGCCGGTGGTGGTCGGGGACGCGATCGCCATTCGGCCGATGATGAACCTGTGCCTCAGCTTCGACCACCGCATCAATGACGGTTCGGCGGCGGCGCTCTTCCTGGGGGCGGTCAAGGCCTGGCTGGAGTCGGTCACGGCGGAGACGGCGATCTACTGAGGCGGCGAGGCCCTGCCGGTCTGGGGTCGGATCGGCACTCCCCTCTCAGGGGACCGACTAGGATGGTCATATGGCACCAGATCCCCATCCCAGCGCCCTCGCCCCGAAGGTGAGTTTGCCTCTGATTCCCGACCGCCGGCCAACTGTCATCCCGGGCCGCGGCCCGATCGGTGATGGACGGCCGATGTGGCAGCAGTTGCTTCCGGACGGAGTCGACCGCCGTCCCTCGTGGCTGACCGTACGCATGCCACAGGGAGAACGTTACGCGCGTATCGACCAGCTCATGCGGGGCCAGCGGCTGCACACGGTGTGCGAGGAGGCTAAATGCCCCAACCTGGGCGAGTGCTGGACCTACGGCACGGCCACGTTCATGATCTTGGGCGACGTTTGCACTAGAGCCTGTGCCTTCTGTGCCGTCACCTCGGGCAGGCCACGGGGCCTGGATCGAGAGGAACCTGCCCGGGTTGCCATAGCGGTCAAGGAGATGGGGCTACGCCACGCCGTCGTAACGTCGGTGGACCGCGATGATCTCGCGGACGGGGGTGCCGAGATCTTCGGGGCTACCATCCGAGCGATCCACGACAGGGTTCCCGGCTGCCAGGTCGAGGTACTGACCCCCGACTTTCAGGGGAGCGACGCCAGTTTGTCGGTGGTAATGGCTGCCGACCCTGAGGTCTTCAACCACAACATCGAGACGGTGCCACGGTTGTTTCCGAGAGTTCGGCCCAAGTCGCTGTACTCGCGTTCGCTGGGAGTTCTACGGAGAGCGGGGCAGCTTGGTCCTCGGACCCAGACCAAGTCAGGGTTGATGGTGGGCCTCGGCGAGACCATGGATGAGGTGAAGCAGGTGCTGGTCGACCTGCGAGAGCACGGCGTCCAGTTGGTGACGGTGGGCCAGTACCTCAGACCGTCTCTGAAGCACATCCGCTGCGATCGGTTCTGGCATCCGGATGAGTTTACTGAGATCAGGGAGTACGGGCGGTCATTGGGCTTCGCTCATGTAGAGGCAGGGCCATTGGTCCGCAGCTCGTACCATGCGCATCAGCAGGTCCAGGCCGCTACCGCCAGGACGATCTGACGTTGGCCGGTATCTGGCGGCCGCCGCTTCGGGTGGTCTGGTGTGGCCGCGTCCCGTACCGTCAGGCGTGGGATTGGCAGAGGCAGCTGGCGGCCGCCAGGGCCTCGGGAGAACTCGGCGAGGACGTCCTGCTCTTGATGGAACACCCCCCGGTCTACACCATGGGCCGGGGAGGGAGTCCCGAGCACCTTCCTCACGGGGTGGGCGGGCTGCTCGAATCAGGGGCCGAGTACTTCGAGGTTGATCGTGGAGGTTCTGTGACCTATCACGGGCCAGGGCAACTGGTCGGCTACCCGATCGTCGACTTGGACCAGACGGGACTGGACCCGGTCGCATACCTCCGCGTTCTTGAAGACGCGCTCATTGACTCTTGCCAGGTGCTGGGAGTTGAAGCGTGGCGAGACCCTCCCTACACGGGAGTCTGGGCACGGCCGGGCAAGCTTGCGGCCATCGGGGTCAAGCTCAGTGGGCGCAGGGTCACCTACCACGGTTTCGCCCTGAACGGCACAACCGACCTCAGCGCCTTCTCCCTGATCGTTCCCTGCGGGATCGAGGGCAGGACGGCGGCCTCGCTACAGCAGTGCGGAGCCCGGGGGGACGTCAGGCCAGAGGCACTATCCGAGCTCGTGGCTCCTTTCGTGGCTCACGCCCTTGGCCTGCGCCCCGAGAAGCAGGCCCTTGAGGCCCTCGAACTCCAGCCAGCTGCGGTCTGACCAAATCGACCGAGTGGCATAAGGTTCGGCGACCTCCGCCACGGGCACGGTGGAGATCGGCCGTTGAGCTTGTCGTGAGATGGGGACACCCTACTCCTTGGTCGGCTGAGGATGCGTGCGGTACCGGGCGTAGAGCGGCGGGCAGCCCCGCACAGGGTCTCCCTCCGGGGAACTCCAGGCGCGTCGGTCCCCGGCCAGCGAGCCGCGATCAGTGCGCCTCCATCGCCATCGCGCCGGAGTCCGCCACGTGGTTGCGGTCAGCATGAGCGTTGCGAGTCCGGGTGGCCTTCGCTCCAGACTCAAGACCAGATCTGCTACAACCTGAGTGGATCGTCGCCCGACTCGCACGGGCGGGCAGCTAGCCGGGTGGCACGTCATAGGGGCGAATAGCTCAGGGGTAGAGCGCCTCGCTTACACCGAGGAAGTCGCAGGTTCGAGCCCTGCTTCGCCCACGGCTCCGGGTTGTGACCGGTGCGATCTCCCCGTGTGGAGCCACGTTGCGGTTCTCCGTTCCCGTCTGGGAATCCGCTCTGATGGCCTGAATGCGTGCCGCGTCCTGTCGCAGCAGCGTTGCCGGTTGGCGGCGGTTTGGTGACGCGGGAGGGATGCGGGAGCATCCACTCGGCACTCCTTGGCATACTGCCAGGCATGGACACCGAGCTGTTGGGGTGAAACTCTTCCGTCGAGGTTCAGGTGGGTGAGTCGGCCCCTGGACAGCGTCCCGGCTCGTTCGTGAACAACGTGGTCGAAGTACCGACCAGCCGCAAGCGCTCTCCATTGGCGCGGGTGTTCCGCATTATGGCCGTGCCGCTGCTGCTGCTGGCCGTAGGCAGCGTGCTCCCCACGGAACTGCACTGGTACTCCATCCATACATTGGTCGGGAGCGCCATCCCTGACGTTATCTACCTCGGCCATGCCGCCTTCGGCCTCGCCCAAGGCCATACTCCCTACGCTGCCTTCTTTCTGACCCGACCAGACCAACGCCTTCCGTACTTGTATCCTCCAGTCACTCTGCTGCTGAGCCTCCCCCCGGTTCTCGCAGGGGCGAGATACACGTTCGCGTTTTCGATTGAGATGCTTCTATTTGGGGCGGTGGGCGTTGCGCTGGTGGGCTTCGCGGCACGACGTCTCGGC
Source organism: bacterium (assembly GCA_021791455.1). The sequence continues at coordinate 3,128 of JAJYWM010000104.1, forward strand.
GCCCGGCCGGACGCAGGGCTGGTAGTTTCCGTCCTCATCCTAGCCTTTGGCCCGATTGTGAGCACACGCGTGGACGGCATCCAGGGCCTCATGGTGGCCGGCTCGGCGCTTGCCCTAGCCGGACGGAGGCAGACCCTGGCCGTTGCTCTGGTCGCTCTGGCCGTCTTGGTCAAGGAGACCGCTGTGTTAGCGGCCGTGCCGGTGGCGCTTTGGGTTCTGTTACCAGATGGGGCCAGCCTGAGGCCGCTGGGTGCGAGGCTGCGGACGCTGGCGCTGGGTCTGGCGCCCGCTGTGCTCATACTCCTGGTCTTCATCGTCTGGTCCCGCGGCGGACTGATCATGTCATCCCTGGACAGCATTCATCGGGCCATGGAGATCGAGAGCGTGCCCGCGACCGTGGTGCTGGCCCTCAGTCACTTCATGGCTGTCCGACCATATGCTGGAAGGCTCGGGTCGTGGGAATTGCGAGCCGCTGACACTTCAGCGATCGCGCTCGGAATGTCAAGCGCAGGCGCCCTATTTCTCGTTCTGAGCTCCTGGGCCTTCGCGGCGAGACATCAGCGACCGGCGACCGCCATGGCATGCGCAGTCGCTATCGGCTTGTCCGCAACCCCGGTCCTGTCCCCACAGTACCTTCTAGACTTGGCGCCGCTCGTTGCAGTGGCAGCATCACTCGAAATTCCGCGACGACTTGCCCTGACCCTCCTTAGCCTTACGCTGCTCGTCGGCCTTCTGACTCAGGCGGAGTTTCCCTACCTCTTCCCGGAGATCGTCAAACTGGCGCCACCGGCGGTGATTGTGCTCGCAGCGCGGAACCTGGCCCTCATTGCGGTCGCCGCAATTCTGGGCGGTCAGGCGCCCTGGAGCTCACTGCGAGCCGGCATGACCCGATTGGTCGTGCACCACATGGCCACGGCTGGAACCAGGGTCTGAGTGTCTCCAGTGGACATCCACCCTAATCGCGAGTCTGCGGCGTCTGCCAGCAACCGGTCCCGGCCGAGCTGGGGTGGGGCGAATTGGCGCCATTGGGCGATGGTCGGTTCGGTGGCGGTCATCTGTGCCTACGTCGCGATGGTCGTCGCCGGTCCGGGTGAACAACATCCCCCGGACTTCGCGGCCTTCTACTCGGTGGCGCGCGCCCTCAGATTGGGCGGCCTGGAAGCCGCCCGGCAAATGTACTCATTCCATTTTCAGCTGCGAGCCGGCTCCTTCCTGAGTCAGGGACCCGGTCGGGTCTACGTGGAGCCGTTCGTGAACCCGCCTCCAGCGGCGTGGGTCGTCATTCCCTTCACGTTGCTTCCGCTCCAGCTTTCCTTCTTCATCTGGGACGCGCTTCTGTTCAGCCTCTGCCTGATTGGAGCTTGGTGGCTTGGGAGGCTGTTCCTGAGCCCGCGAGACACCAACCTCGTGGTGCTGGCCGCAGTCGCCTCCTATCCGACCTACATGGCCTTGGGTGAAGGGCAGTACGACCTTCTTTGGCCTCTCTGTCTAGCCCTGTTCGCCAGCGCCTTGCGGCAGCGGGCCGTGCGACGGTGGCTACCCCGTGGCGCAGGTGCTGCCTTGATCTTCACCTTCAAGCCGGATCTGCTGCTGGCCATGGTGGTGCCGGCCATGCGAGGAGCGAGGCGGCCCGTCCTTTGGTCGACAGCCGGCGTAGTTGTGATCCTGGCAGGAATGTCGTTGTTCACAATCGGGCTCACCGGACTTCAGGAGGCGCTGCGGTTGGAGTCCTTCACGCTGCTCACCCGGTTTCCACCCACTTTAGACACGACCATATTGGGTCTGCTGTGGCACTTGATAGGCCCGGGTCGGTTGAGTGAGGCTCTTGCCACCGCTGCGATTCCGATCGGCATCGGACTTCTCGCGTGGGCCTGGTGGCGCCGACCGCCGGTCTCATCATCTGATTGGATGTTCGCGCTCTCCTCCGCCACGTGTCTGTCGCTAGTCATTGCGCCGCATGCGTTGAACCACAGTCTTTTGCTGCTGGTGGGGCCGATGGTATGGGTGGCCAGAGCGTTGCGGGAGCGGGGACGGAGTTTGTGGTTACTGGCTCCGTGGCTCGTAGCCTTCAACCTTGCGATGGTCGTCGACACCTCGCCGCGCATAGACTTGCCGATCCCGCTCACACCGCTGCTGCTGCTGTCGGCAACCGTATGTGCGTGGCGGGCTAAGCAGGAGCCTGTTCCATTGCCTTTAGGTGTGGACCCCCACGGACTCCCGCACACCCGACCGCGACCGGCCCCGTGACTCTGCGCGTGCCACCGGTGAGTTTCCGAAGCATTAGAGTTGCCCTCGTGCAAGTCCATAGACCAATCCTGGAGCCGAGATGCTCTCGGATCTGGCCTGAGGGCCGGTGGGCCAAGGAGGACTGCGGGTACCAAGCCAGCTGTTCCGTCCTCCACCGCCGCGTTCCGACGCAGACGGGTGGCCACGCAGCGAGCCCGGCTGCGCGCAGGGGGCAATGGCCGTCGCGCCGGTTCGACTCAGTAGGCCCGCTTTTCCCGGGCCAGGGAAAGGGGATGCCCAATGGCCAGAGACCGATGTGCGGCCCCGAGGGTGCATCTGCTGCCGGCGCTTCGCACGTTGGTTGTTTTGTGCATGGGGCTAGCACAGCTTTGCCAGTGCTACTCAAGGTGGGATGCCAACGGACGGGGGGCCTGACGCTGCGGAGAGGTACGGACCAAGCCCGCGCACTCGCCCGCAACAACTGCGATTGCTGGCCGCGGGGCACGCTCGTCGACGGTGGCGCTCGGCGTGTGGTCCAGCCCAGTCACCGTCGCGGAGCCACCCTGTGAGCGCGGCAGCCCGACGGAGCTACTCGGCGCCAGAACGGTATTTGGAAGGCCTCTTGGCGATTTTGGTTTGGCTTGGCTGGACCGAAGTGTATGGGATAGTGACGGTGCCGGTCGTCGCCACTTACTTGGTGCTCGCGGGCGTGGTTCTGATGTCAGCTGACGCCACATCAGATCGTCCGCTCCTTTCGCGCTTAGCATTCGCGGCCAGCACACCATGGACGACATCAATCACGGGCGCTCTGTTGGTCCTGCTGTTCGTCTTTACGGCAGTGCACGCGTTGAGTGAACCGGTCCCCACAACCGATCAGCCAGTCACTCTGCTCTGCGCCGCTCAGGACGTGAGAGAGGGAGTTGTTCCTTACACCACGTATGAGCCGCAGTGCTATCGCCAGGTAGGGTATAAGTTGCTGAATGCGACACCCTTGGAAGCTGGCCCATTTGGGAGCTACACGCATTACCCTTCCCCCAGGGCTCAGCTGGCAGTCCTAAGGCTCGATCAAGAGCGAGGAGCCCATGCTGGGTTCCCTGCGTTTGGCTATCCACCCGACGCTGCATTGGTACTTTTCCCGGTGGCGTTCACCAGTTGGAGCTTTGTCAGCTGGTGGGTGGCCCTCTTGTGCGCTGCTCTTCTGATGATCACTTGGCGTCCGAGAGTTCCTGGACGGTGGTGGCTGGTCAGCTGGCAGCTTGGAGGACTGGCACTCCCACTCCTGTATTTTGGCTGGAACCCAGAGTTGGTCTCGTACTTGCTGTTAGCGCTAGCATTTGCAGTGAGCTATTGGCCGCGGAGAAGTGGTATCGCCATGGCCGTTGCAGTGTGTACAAACCCCTTGGCGTGGGTCGCTGCTCCCGTCTATTTGGCGGTCACAAGCCGCTACCCGCAGTTTCGACGACGGGTCGCGTGGCTTACCGGTGCTGTAGTGGTGGGCGTCGTCCCGTGGCTCGTGTGGGATCACAGCTTGGTGCAGCAGATCTGGCGCTTCTTGATGATGCCGACGTTTCCGATCGGAGCGGCTCTCGGGAGGTTCGCTCAGCTGCCATCGCATGGTCATGCGGTTTATTTCGTCGCATTCGTGAGTGCTATAGTCGCGGCGACGGTCGGAGCGCTACGCTTGCGGCAGTGGCGTTGGGGAGTCAAGTCCCTTCGGTTGGTGGAAATTCGGGAGAGGGAGTGGAGGCAGTTCATCAGGCAGCCAGCCCAGCGCTGAGGGGGTTGGTGAGGAGTTTCTGGCCGTCGCCTCGAAGCTGCATCAAGGAGGCCTGAGAGAAGTGGCGTTTGCCGTCCTGCCACTCGTCATGCTGCTCTTGGAGAACTGCGGTAGCGAGCCGCAGCAGGGCATCGGCGTTGGGGAAGATGCCCACCACCTTGGCTCGGCGGTCGACTTCGGCATTGACGCGCTCGATGGCATTGGTAGAGCTGATGGAGCTGTGATGCTCAAGGGGAAAGGCGAGATAGGCCAGGATCTCAGGCTCGGCTTGGCGCAACATCGCAGCAGCCTTGGGAACTGTGGGCTCGAGGCGTTCTAGAACCTGGGCCACTGCCGCCTTGGCGGCTTCCTGGTTGGGCTGGGCGAAGATCGTCTTCACCAGTGCCAGCACCGCCGGCGCCTCGTGCTTGGGCAGCGCGGTGACCAGATCCCGCAGGAAGTGCACCTTGCAGCGCTGCCAGCTGGCTCCTGAGAAGCAGAGCCCCAAAGCGTTCTTCAGCCCCTGGTGGGCGTCGGAGATCACCAGCTGCACTCCCTGCAGCCCTCTGGCCAGCAGCGAGCGGCAGAACTCCAGCCAGAAGGCCTCGGTCTCGCTGCTTCCCACCGCCACCCCCAAGATGCACTTCTCACCGGTCTCCCGGACTCCCACCGCGATCACCACCGCCTGGCTCACGATCCGGCCTCCCACCCGCACCTTCTCGTAGGTCGCGTCGAACCACACGTAGGGGTAGGTGGCATCGTCCAAGGGCCGGTCCCGGAACAAGGCCAGCTCCTGGTCCAGTTCCTGGCAGATCCGGCTCACCTCGCTCTTGGATACCCGGCAGCCTCCCATGGCCGCCACCAAGTCGTCCACCTTGCGGGTGGACACCCCATGCACATAGGCCTCCTGGATCACCGCCCACAGAGCTCGCTCGATCCGCCTTCTGGGCTCCAGCAAACTGGGCAGGAAGCTGCCCTGGCGCAGCTTGGGGATCTCCAGTTCCAGCCGCCCCACCCGGGTATCCCAACTCCGAGGCCGGTGCCCATTGCGGTAGGTCACCCGCTCCTCAGCTCGCTCATGGCGGCTCGCCTTGATCACCGCCGATACCTCGGCCTCGATCAAGGCCTGGACAGTGCGCTCCAGAATCACCTTCAACTTGTCGCTGTCGGTCTCTCCGAGCTGGAAAAGTAGGTCGTCGAGTGGCATGCTTGCAGGGGTCATCGTGTTCTCCTGGTCTGTGGAAAGGTTTGGTGGCACGGTGGCCCGCTCTCGCCCCTCTTCAGGGCCAGATCGGGTCCCGCTATTTACACCAACATACGGGACGTGACCCGTTGGGGTTTCGCGGTGGCGGTTTATTTGGCCTTTATGGTGAGTTGGCGCGGGCCGGTGTACTACTACGTGGCCGCCTTTTGGTTGGCTCCGGCAGTGGTGGCTGGACAGTCGCGGTACGTACTTGCGGGTCAAGCAGAGATCTGCGAGAATGGAGGCGGCGCGTCGGCGGTGGCGGCCAGGTGAAGGAGTCGCGATCCGAGCTCGGCGACTGGAGATTCAGAGCGTCTCACCGCGGTCGATGGATGGCACTGGTCCGCGGGAGTGCAGTGGGGTGGGGATTGGCGTTGTGTTCCTCACGTAGGCACCGACGTCGGAGTGGCGCGGTCCTTGTCGGTGCCGGTGGGGTCGGGTTGGTGGCTCAAAGGTGCATCGAGGGGCTTGGGGCCGCAGAACTGACGACGGACCTATGCGCTACAGTCGAAGTGAGCACGGCGAGTGGAGCGGTCTTGGGGTGAACCATCGCGGCTTGGGACCCAGACAAGGGATCGGAGGCGGCGCTCAGGCAAAGCGGAGCACGCGTTTGTGGAAACGGAGCTTCGCGATTGGCGGTGAAGTGGGTTTGCAGCGACCAGAAGGTGCGGTGTGGGCGGACGAGGACGGGGTCACGCTGCCATGATGACTTCCCCGCGTGATGGCTGACGATCGGGCGTCCCAGGCCGCGCCGTCATCGCCGGGCCGTTCGCGCCGCCGCCCGCCATGGCTGCTGGCCGGAGTTGGGGCAGTGCTGTTATCAGTGCTGCTGGCCGTGGTGGCGGTCGGAACCGGGGCTCACTACTCCCAGCAGGTGCTCCCGCAAACCGCTAAGCCTGCTCCGGCGAATCCGGTCACAGGGGCGGTGGGCCAACTCGCCACGGTGATCATTCTGGGCGGAGCAGAGCTGCTGTTTGTGCTCGTTGTCATCTTCTTCCCGTGGGGCGACTTCCGGCACCTGGGCAAGGCGACGCCCGTGCCGGTGGTGATGCGTCGGCGGGACTCGCTCAAGCTGGTGGGGCTGGCCTTCGGGATGCTCATCGCCCTGGGGGTTCTGCTGGCCATCGGCCTCAAGCGGCGCAAGCACCCGTTCCACCTAGCCGGCCCCACTGCGGCGACGTCCAGCCCTGGGCACCCGGGAGTCGCGGTGGGGTCGATCGCGGTCGGATCCGATCTCCTGGCGGCCACGGCAGCTGTCCTGGTTGTGCTGGCGGGGGCGGGCGCTCTTCTATATCTGCGGGCCAGGCGCAACCGACATTGGAGGTCCTTGACCGCGGGCATGGCGCCCAATGCCAGTCTGGCCGAGGAGCTGGCCCCGGCCATGACCAGTGGGTTGGAGGAGCTGTCCCAGGGCCGCGACCCGCGGTCCGGGGTGATCCTGGCCTATCTCGGGCTCGAGCGGACCCTGGGCCGGAACGGGCTCCCCCGTCGCCGCTCCGAGACCCCGCTCGAATATCTGGAACGCGCCCTGCAGGGGATGGAGCTCAACCGCACCGACCTCGTTCGGCTGACCGAGCTGTATCAGGCTGCCCGCTACTCTGACCACCCGGTCGATCCGAGCATGCGTCAGCAGGCGGAAGCGGCGCTGCGCAGCCTGCGTGATCAGCTGCTGAGGCAGGGCCCGGTACCGCAGTTGCTCGGCCGACCCAGTGGGGAGTAGGGTTGGGCGGTGGGTTTCGGACCGGACGAGCGCCAACGCGGCCGGTTGGTGGACCAAGCGCGGTCTCAGACGTTCCGGACCGCTCTTCGAGGTGGGCGGCAGGGCAGGGCTGGCCTGGGTGACAGCGTTCCCGGAGGCCGATCACCGATGCGGCGCCACCTCAGAGGCGTGGTCGAGCTCTTCGTTCTCGCCAGTCTCGTCATCGGCGCCCTCTTCTTCCATGGCGGGGTGCCACATCAGGATCTGCTGCGCGCGTACATCCTCTTCAGCTGCCTGCTGGTCGCCTTCTACCTCGTCCAACTGACTCGGCACAGCGGCGACCCCGCCGCCACCCGGCAACCTCGTCCCAGCCCTCCGCATCCGTTGGAGGTCCCCGGGGAGCTGCTGGCGGTCGCCGACACCCTGCGGGCCGGCAGCGCCAGCCGACCGGATTTCGACCGTGCCGTGCGGCCATGGATCAGGGAGCTCGCGCTGGATCGGCTGGCGCTGCTCGGAATCGACCCCCGGCGGGACCCGGAACGAGCCGCTGCCCTCATCGGACG
>JAJYWM010000035.1 GCA_021791455.1 bacterium
TCCCCAGTCCAAGAACGAGCTCAAGGCGATCGCCGACGACGCCCTGCGCCGCCTTCAGCGGCTCCCTGAAACCGTCCGGGGGTTCTTCGGCGATCCCCACCTCGCCTACATCACCGAGGCGACCGCTCAGTCCGGAAACTCACGCGCGACTTAGCACCACCCCCTGGTGACTGACCGGGAGGGCACCACCCTGGAGCTGGAAGCTAACCACCGTGCTCATGCCAACGTGGAGACGGTGATTCGTGATCTCAAGGAGGGATCCGGCCCGGCCCACCTGCCCTCGGGAAGATTCGCCGCCAATGCTGCCTGGTTGGCATTCGCGGTCCTAGCCCACAACCTGGCCCGCTGGCTGGTGAGACTCGGCCTGCCCGACCAGTTGCCCGCCCCCACCACCACCGAGCGGATGCGTCGCCGCCTGTTCTCGCTGCCCGGTCACCGCACCAGCTCGGCCCGCCGACAGACCCTCCACCTCCCCGAGCGTTGGCCCTGGCAGCATCGCTTCCTCACCGCCCTCACCAGGCTGCGCGCCGTCACCTGACCAAGCTCCCAAGCCGGCGCGCCGAGTCCTCAGTGCTGGCGTCAGCCTGCCCAAAACTCCACCAACACCGCCGATTTCGACCACCTGGGACAAAGGCTTGGGCTCGCCCGCATCTGTGGCCGGCTCCAAAGGCACCTCAAAGGCTCCGACTCCGCCACCTCACCCCCACCGAAACCCAGATGTGGTCAACCCCGGTCCGACGCCGGTGTTTTCAGGCTAAGCCGACCGCTGGTTTGCGGACCACCTAGTTGGGGGTAGGAGCAGCCGTGATAGCGGACGAGCGAGACTGGAGTCCAGGAACTACTGGTCCCGCTAGTGTAGCGTCTCGGTTTTGAGGGCCTGGTGCTGAAGAGCCACCCGCCCTCTCCGGACCTTGTCCAGAATCTCGTCTGCAGTGGTAGTCGAGACAAACGAGCGGGGACGGTCGTTGTTAGCGCTCAAGTAGGCTTCGATGGTGTGGGGACCCAATCTTCACGGGAGTCCCGACGCACGGGAGCGTCTACGAGTCTAGAGGCTCGCAGCTCCCAAATTGAATTGCGACAATAGCGACCCGACTGTGAGTCTCCCACTTAGTGAACATCCGCTCCCAATGCGTGCGTACCGTGCGATATGAGATTCCGAGGTCGCGTGCTATCTGCTTGTCCGAAATGCCGTGCGCTGCGCGCGCTACGATGGCTGTCTGCCGTGCCGTCAGAGGCTCCCGATCAACTGACTCCAAGACTCCGCGGAGCCAAGCGTCGCTACCGCTACGGTCACTCATATGGTTGAATACTCGGCTGTGACTCTAGACGTAACAGCGCCAGTATTAGCCGCGCGCGTGCCAAGTGTCGATAGGTCGCTCTCAAGGACCTATGCATCGGTACTCCGCTCCGGATCAGTATTCGCAGGTGCCACCACCTGACCCCCGGGCATCCCGCGTTGACATGTCGGAGCGTAGCGCGGCGTGAATGCAGTGCTCACGGTTGCAAGCGCAGGGCGTCGCTGGGAGGCAATCGCGCTGCTCGTACAGCCGGGTAGAAGCCGGCGACGATGCCTATTCCTATGGCAGCACCAATCCCGAGTCCTATCCCCCCGAGCGGCAGAACGGGGGCTAGACCGGCGTGCCACGCATAAGTCCATTGGGCAACCACTCCGAGTAGGACGCCGATAGCTGCCCCGCCCAGTGACATCGCAACTCCTTCCAATAGGAACTGAGTTGCGATGTCCCGTCGTGTAGCTCCCAACGCTCGGCGCAGCCCGATCTCGGCCCGACGTTCAACAACGGCGATAGTGAGGGTGTTGGCTACACCGAGCCCCGCCACTATGAACCCGACTCCGGCAAGTGCCAAGAACAGGCTGTCCAGCGCTGTGCGGGCCGCTATTTCCGCAGCCACCCCCGCACTCGGTTGGCTCACGAGCACATCGATCGGTGACAAGGGCTCGACAGTCGCCGGGAGAATACCCATCACCCCCGAGGCGGTCCCAGCTTGTACTCGAACATAGAGAGTGTCGAACCCCCCTGACGCTGCTCCTAGTCGGGCTGCAAACGGGAAGCCCACCAGAGCTGAGTCGTTGATTTGAGTCGCTAGCGGCGCTGGTCCCAGGACACCGATCACCACCACCCACCTCCCGTCCATCCAAACGCGACACGGGACATTCTCTCGGTCGATGGCGAGGAGCTGGGCGGCCTGGTAACCGAGGACGGTGACTGGAAGAGAATTGCTGGGGCCCAATGGGCGACCGAAGAGGAGATGCGTCCCGACCGTACGCGCGAGGTGTCCTGAGGCGGCCACCACGCTGATTCCGGCAGTGTACTCTGATGGCACAAGAGCGCTTCGGCGGACGGTCCATGTCAACTGGACTGATCCGCTGACAGACTCCACCGGAGCCAGCCGGGCTGCTGTAGCCAAGGAATACACGGGTAAGTTGGAGGAGCCGCCGGTTACGCCACTTCCACTGACCGTCAGAAGATCTTGTAGCGAGTAGAGCTGGTTCAGCAATCCGGCGGTGGTGGTCTGCGAAACCCCTAGAACAGCCACCACGGCCGCGACCCCGACAGCTATTCCCAGGCAGGACATCCAAGTTCGACCTGGCCTGGCCCGGATATCGTCGACGGCCCGACGGAGGACTTCAGTCGCCCGCAAAGGGACTACTCAAGTCTGAGGCCAGGGTGCCGCTCTCGAGGCACACCACCCGAGGGAACCCCCTGGCGATCGTTTCATCGTGAGTGACCACTAGCAAGGCCGCCCGCCCTCGACCAACACCGGCGAGGAGTTCCAGAATCTTCTCGGCTGCGGGGCGGTCCAAATTGCCCGTGGGCTCGTCAGCCAAGACGATCGAGGGGCCCTTGACCAGCGCGCGCGCGATGGCGACGCGCTGCTGCTCTCCGCCAGAGAGTTGGCTGGGCAGGTGATACATCCGCTGGCCAAGACCAACATCCGTCAGTGCTGCAGCAGCCATTGCGCGCCGCTCGGCGCGGCTGCGGCTGCTGCTTGAGTATGTCAGAGCCTCTTCGACATTTGCGAGGGCGGTGAATCTTGCCAGGAGGTGGAAGCTTTGAAATACGAAGCCTATCGCCTCCGCGCGAAGTCTTGACACAGAGTGGTCAGAGAGTTGGGAGACGTCGGTGCCCTGAATGTGCACCCGACCAGCCGACGGGCGTTCTAGCGTCCCCATGATCGAAAGCAGCGTGGACTTCCCAGACCCGGTTGCTCCGGTGATCGCAAGTGTCTCTCCGGGATGGACCGTGAGACTTACATCCCGAACCGCGAGCACGCTTGCGAGCCCTTTGAACTCCTTGGCCACGGCATCGAGCTGGAGGACCGGCGTGATCATTCGCACTCTTGCACCCAGTTCAAAAGAGCGTCGGGACTAAGACTCGCAGGCCGGTGTGCACGGCAGGTCCACTCACCTGCACGAGATTGTTGCTCCCCGTCGCCCCGACGCGGACAGCGACTAGGTGTTCACCTCCGCGCGGGGTTGGCACCTCCAGTGCGTACCCTCCTTCGACGAGCGCCACCAGTGCCTGGACAGGCACTGCCAGGACGTTCTCGACACTCTTAGTTATCACACTTACCTGCGCACTTATCACCCCGACTGGCACCACTGGCGATCCCACCAATGTGATCGACACAGTCTCATCGCTCGACCCATTCGAGTTCTGGGTGGTGACGGCAGTGACTGTGCCGGTCAGATCAGCCCCACCTGCGTCCGGCGCGATGTTGGCCTTCTGGCCGACCGCGAGCCCGAAACCTGGGTACGAGCCGGACACGACCCGCTGCGTAGAGGTGACAGTGAGCACATTCGCACCGCCGCTGACAGTCGCCCCCAGACCGACCGCTAGGCCCGAGACATACACCGGTCCGGGGGCGTACAGGACAATCCCGTATGTCAGCTGGGGGGACTCAGGCAGCTGCTTCGACTTCAGGAAGCGCCGCACGGCGGATGCGGTGCCTGCTGTGTAGGTGCCGTTGACCAGGAGTGGATCGCCGTCGTCGTACCCCATCTGGTTTAGATTCCGCTGCAGTTCTTGAATGTCGGCCCCCGGGGGTACCCCGACAGCGAGAGTCCGCCACTCCGGAACGGAGCCGTACAGTAGGATTGTCGGCTCGCCATCAAGTTCGAACAAAGTTTGGCCCTGCCCGATGACGGAGCCGACTGCGGGCAGCGATGTCACCACTCCCGTACTTGCAGTAACTACCTTGACGGGGGCTGGCTGGTATCCGATCGTGGCCGAGAATGAAGCAGACGTGGAGACGGTCGTCGGCTTCAGGGTCATCACCTTTTGCTGGACCGGATCGTTGCTGGGCCCACTGGAGGCAGGATGGCTCAGAGTCACAAGCCAGCCGCTCGCCGCGACAGTGACGCCGAGCAAAGTCAGCCCGACCCAGGTAGCCCGCCCGTGAGACCTGGTTGCCACGTCTCAGCGGTACCTTCGGCCGAGGTGCCGGAGGGCGGCACTGACCTGACTGACCTTTGTGCTGCCAAGAGGCCGCGGCGGGCCGACGGCGAAGTGGACGTCGTCACCAGGGCGCTCTTGTGGATCGCCTGTCGGGAGCCTATGTGACCTGACGAACACTGCATAATTCATGAGGCCGACCTTCTATGCAGCGTCAAGGCAGACGGCAAGAGGTCATCAAATGTGCTTTGACAGGCCTGGAAAGTATGGACGACCGCAAGCTCAACCCTAATCGTGCTGGCGGCGCTGACGTCCGTCGGCAGGCTGAAACTCGTGCTCCCAAGGCCGTCAAGGTCTGTCGACGTGTGGTTGGTCACACCAGCCCACAGTCGGACACGGCGCCGTGACTGTTGATAACCGGGCTCACGCCGAGCGGAGCGACTGGCCAGAATAATCCACACTAGCAACTCCGTGACAGCGACGAAGCGATCGGCGCGGACTCGCGCCCACCTACCGCCAGATTCGATGCGAACGCAAGTTCCCGCCGTCTGGCAACACCAAGAATGCCACCTAGAGGCGAGCCCAGGCGTCATCCACATTCCCGTGCCTATCCGGCCGAGCAGGTCAGGAGAGCGTGCTGGAACTTAGGCGACGTCACGGTCACCCCGGCACCGTACCCGATGTCAACCTGTCCGCGAGGTCCGAGTTTGGGATCGTCGGTGGGAATACCCTCCTTGCGCATGCACTCGGCGAACTTGAGGCTGTTGGCGAGTTCCTGCTGAACGTTAACGGGATGCTCGGCCTGAAGGAGCCTCACCTGTATGGCAGCGCATGCGGCCAGAGCAGAGGAAGGATATTTGCTGGTCTGAGCTTTGTCGAGTGGATTCAGGTCCGGCGGCACCAGCACTCCATGGGCCTTCATGCAGGTGTCAAACTCTTGGATGAGGTGCGTGGCGGACAATGCTCTTGGGTCCACGGCATGCGTCGGCGCAGATTGAAGGCTCGGGAGCTTTGCCGGATTCATGGTGGCGCAGCCAGCCAAGAGGAGCGTGCAGATGCCCACGCTCCCCACCAGCGGTATCAGATGGCGCAAGCGCTTGGCCCGTATGCCCGACCGGCGGCTGCCGCCTCGACGCGATTCGAACTGCCGGTTCGAGTGCGGCACCAGCGATCTCACGGGACGGCAATCGCAAAGGAGATGGTGGATCCCACCGCAAAGACGAGGCGGTAGGTGCCGCGACCGTCGAGAGCGAACACTGCTTCATTGGTTGCCGTATCCGAAGTTGCTGCCAGGATCCCGTTCTGAGTGACGATATTCACCGCCAGCCCGCTGGGAGAATAGAGTTGGTAGTCTCCCATCACCGCGTTGTAGAGTTGATAGGAGTTGGGATGAGCATTAGCCTGTGCCGGAGCAGAGCCCGACTCTGTCCATGAAACATCGAGGAACGGCCCCGACTTGATCAGCCGGGTGATGGTTACGGTGGTGCCGGCCGCAGTCTGGGCTCCAGGCAAGGGCAGCGTGGCGCCCCCAAGTTCGCGCAGATCGAACGAAACTCGCCAATGACCGAAAAGTACCGGTGCGGGAAAGGTCCCTTTCGTGTCCGAGGGATACCCCGCTACATGGACCATCGGCGCTGACTTTGCCCATTGGGCGTGGAGTGCTGGGATGCTGAGCGCTAGGACCAGATGGCTTGCGGAGCCGATCCTGCCCGCCTCCAGTGGTGGGAACAACAGCACCTGATCCCCATTAGCGTTCTCACCCGGAAGCCCGGTTACCGTCTGGCCATATTGATCGGTCAAAGTCGGCTGATCTGGCCCGTCCCAGAAGGCGACAAGGGGCGCTGTGGTCTTGACCACAAGAATGGTCCGAATAGGGTCCGCGTAACCAGCGACGACCGTCAGCCGTACCCCGGACGCGAGTTGCGACACTGCCAACGGGGTGGGCCCCCCAGTGGGACCGGGCGGCGCCAAGCCGAGATCGCCCAACAGTGCCTTCGTAGTCGGACCCAAGACCGGCGCGGCAGCCAGCACCTGGCGGTACGCAGGCCAGACTTGCACGGCGGCGAGGTTCACTGAGACTCCCAGCGCTGCAGCAATCATCCCTAGCCCAACTCTTCCAGCCAGTCGGCCCCGGCGTGGCTGTCTGCCCGGCAAGGGCACGATCCTAGGTCGGGACGCATCCACCAACGCGGCTGGGAGCAGAGACGGCGGCAGCGGCATCTTCAGGTCCCGGAGTCGCTCTTCAAGATTCCTTTTCATGTCATGCCTCCGAGCCCGAGTCTCACTCGAGGTAGCCGTGGAGCAGAGCCAGCGCTCGCTTGGTCGCCACCCTGGCGGCCACCTCAGAGATTCCCAGCAAGCGACCGATGGTGGCGTAGTCCAGGTCAGCGCCAAACCTCAACGCGACCAGAGATCTCGGCCTGCGGGGTAAACGCCGAACCGCGTCCAAGAGGTCCAGGTCGGAGAGCCCATCAGGGCTTTCCGACCCGTACGAGTTCGCGCGAGGCGTGAGTGCGGCCACACGTTCCAGGAGGGCTCTGCGACGCTGGCTCAACCTGCCGGCGTCCCTGGCGGTGTTGACGACTATCTGCCATAACCAGGCCTCGACGCTACCGCGTCGCGGATCGAACCCCGACACCCCCCTGATTGCCCGGACAAGGGCATCTTGGGCCAGATCCTCGGCATCGTCAACAGAATGCGAGACCATGGCCGCGAACTTGTAGACACGTCCCGCATATAGAGCGCACAGTTGTGTGGCATCCATTCGCCCCAGAGCATCTTTGCCCCCAGGGTCGGTGTCACTCGGCAGGGTTCCTGTGTCCGCGATCTCCACGCCTGTTTATACGGTCCTCCTAGCCATACCGTAACAATGTGCCTCCGGTGCTTGGACGCTCGGGACCCCACTTGACCCGGCACACGGTGTCCACCACCTAAGGAGGCGTAGAGGTCGTTCGCACCGGGAAGCTAGGGTAGCGGCGCGGGGTCCGAAGCGAGATCACCCCAGGTCTGGTCTCCATCGACGCCATCCCACCCGCTGCCGTAGTTGACCGCCGGAACCTCGCCGACAAGCGTCGCCAGTTGCTCCCGGCTCCAGCGCAGCCGCAGACGGGCCGGCTGGAGCGGGTTCCTCCAAAGCGCCAGGTCTCGCCCGATGGTGACCGCATCCGGGGTGAGGAGGGCCAGAATGTCCAGCCGGAAGCTGCCTGACCTGGGGACCAGCTTCCGACCCAGCCACCACCAGCCTGATCGCGATCGCCCCAGGCGCGCTCGTCATCGCCAGCCAGTGGTCGTGAGCGTGCCCCACGGTCTGGCCGCCCAGGACCAGGGCCAGGACCCAGACAGCCGTCATCCCAAGCGCGCTCGACAAAGAGCCCGTAACGGCGAGCCATGGGAAGACCTGGAGCCCGGCGAGCTGAACTCGCGACCTGGGGAACCACGCCGTCGCGAGAGACGAAGCCAGGACGAAGCCGAGAACCAGGAGCGGAAGAGCCGGATCGGCGCCTCGAACGATCTAGTGTAGTGTCTCAGTTTTGGCCAGATAGTTGCTGGAGTGCTACTCGCCCGCGCCGGACCTTCTCCAAGATCGCCTCGGCGGTTGCGGTCCATACGAATGCATGGGGATTGTCATTGTTGGCTTTCAGGTAGGTCTCGATGGCGGCTATCAAGTTGGGGACAGAGTGGAAGACACCGCGACGAATGGCCTTGTCGTCCAAGTTCCGGAACCATCGCTCCACCAGATTCAGCCAGGAGCTTGAGGTCGGAGTGAAATGGAGGTGGAAGCGCTGCTGCTAACTCCCTCCGGGATTCACATTACTGAGTCCATGCACAGCAACACTGCCTTCTCGGGCGGGTTCAGATAGAGCCCGACCACGTCGATGAGCTTCTCCTCGAAGTGGGGATCGTTCGAGAGTTTGAAGGTCTTCACCAGGTGTGGCTTCAGCCCTCGCGCTGATCAAACCCGCTGCACGGTGGCCGAACTGACCCCCTGAGCCTTGGCCATCGTCCTACAACTCCAGTGGGTCTCTCCGGGTGGGGTGTCATGCAAAGTGGCATGCACAATCGCCTCCACTTTCTCAGCTGGGATCGACGGCCTACGCCCGCGGCCCTTGCGCACCTCCCCAAACTTCGCCAACCCTTCCTGGGCGAACCGTTCCCGCCAGGCGCACACCGTGCTCACTGCCACTCCGGCTCGCGCGCTGATTTGGGTGTTCGCCAAGCCGTTCGCCGCCAGCACCAGGACCTTGGCCCGCTGCGCGACGCGAGCGGGTGCAGTACGTGACTTCATCAACTGCTCGAGTGTTTCCCGTTGCCCTTCTGACATCTGTAGCGCAGGCACTGGATGGTTCATGATGCCAATATCTCCCAACGCCCTGACTATTTGCGAGACAATACACTAGCGACCTCTGACGACCTAACTTTGAGATCAAAAGTGGTGCCCGCAGCAGGACTCGAACCTGCAACCTTGGGATTAAGAGGCCGGGCAGCCGACGTCCGCCGGTTACGGGAACGGTTCGCCTCTGACTTCAAAGCGTGGCGGTCAAGTGGTAAGCGCATCCGCCGGGGACCGGGCGAGTACGCGCCCGTTGCTGTCAACTTTGCTGTCAGTCCAGCCAGTCCCGACATGCCTCGTAGGTTGGGGGTGCGGGCTGCGAGCTTGGCCCTGGGCACGGCGGGCGGGGCATGTGGACAGCCGCGGGCGGGGACGTCAGCGGACGAGCTGAGTGGGCTGGTTGCCCGGAACCCGGCCGCTGCGAGGAGCCGCAATGGTCGCAAGACGGCGCTTCACCGGCACTGCTCCGGCTGTACTTTCTAGAGGGATTGGCGTAGCCTTGGCTTTGGCAAGGGATTGGTCGGGGCCAGCCCGACTGGGAAGAGCTACACATGGAGGGCCTGACGTGAACGTTGCCGGGGCGCGCCCCGACCTGGCGGCTCATGAGAAGGCGGTCCGGTCGTCGCTTGAGCAGGTGGTAGCGCAGCTGAGTGCCGTCCTGGGGGAACGGCTGGTGGCGTACATCGGCGGAGTGACTGAGGCCCGAGCAGTGCGAGAGTGGGGGACCGGGGAGAGGGCTATCCGTGATCCCCGGGTTCCGCCCCGGCTCCGGCTAGGCCTGCAGCTGGCGGAGATGCTCAGCGATTGGGGAGACCCGCCCGACGTGGTGCAGGCCTGGTTCCAGGGGGTGAACCCGCAGTTGGATGACCGAGTCCCGGCCCAGCTGCTTCGCGAGGGTGAAGTGAGTGAGGTCGGGCCGACGTTACTCGAGGCTGCGCGTGCCTTTCTGATCGGGGGCTGAGCAGGTTGGCGTTGGTCGGGGCCCGACCGGAGCAGCCAGTGTTCCGAATCGGCCGCCGACCAGATCCCTGGGGGTGGCCGGATTGGCGCCTTGCGGGCCCGGGGGTACCTTTGGCAACCGGTGGGACGACCCTTTGGGTCAGTACCGCGTCCTGTACGCGTCCTCGCAGAAGCTTGGCGCGTTCCTGGAGACGCTCGCCCGGTTCCGAGCGGCGCCCCAAGTGGTCCGCGAGCTGGCTGCCATCGACGGTGAGGTAGACGCGATCCTGCCGGGGACGGTGCCGGCGAGCTGGTGCCGACGGCGGACGGTTTCACGGGCCCTCCTGGCCGGCGAGTACGCGGATGTGGGGCACCACGAGTCCCTGGCTCACCTCAACCTGGAGTTGGCACACGAGGTCGCTCCAGCGCTGGCCGCAGCAGGGGTGACGGAGCTCGATGCTGCCGCGATCCGACTAGCCGTGCCCAGACAGATCACCCAGCGAATCTCACGCCACGTGTACGAGGTGTCGAGCGGAGTCGGGCGGCCGCAATTCGCCGGCATCGCATACCTCTCCAGACTCGGGGACGACTTGACCAACTGGGCGGTCTTCAAGCCGACGCCACCTGCGCCCGACAGCCCGATCGCGGTAGTGGCCACGGAGTCGATCGAGGTTGACGACCCTGACTTCCAAGTGGCGTGCGAGCTGCTGGGCCTCCAAGTGGCGGTTGCCGGCTGAACGTTCGTGCTTGAGCGGTTCGGGTAAACCATCGAGGACTTCGCGGCGTCTCAAGGTCATGGACGACTCGCTTCCAACAGTTCCATCCAGATCCGACGCGGGGTACGGCAACTTCGATGGCGTTGCGGCGGCCAACTGGCCCCGCCTCGTCGCCACAGCTTTTGCCATTGTGG
>JAJYWM010000437.1:0-775 GCA_021791455.1 bacterium
GGCAGGGCTCCCAGTCCGAGCACCGCCCCCAGCAGGTTCCCGACCATGGAGCCGGTGCTGTCGCTGTCGCCGGAGTGGTTCACGGCGAGCAGCACAGAGCTACGGAAGTCGGCGCCCACCAGGGCGCAGTACAAAGTGATCGCCAGCGCCTCCTCGGCCACCCACCCCCCGCCCAACGTCTCCACCATCTCCGGCGACGGCGCGGTGCCCGACGCCGCCAGGTTGACCGCGGCCTCGACCGCCTGGAGCGTCTCCTCATGACCTGGCCTGGCGCAGAAGGTCAACCGCCCGGTCGATGGAGGAGGCGAGCGAGCTTCCGTGGGCAACCCCGGCGACGGAGAGGAGTAAGTTTGACGCGCGACACCTTAGACCCTCTGTGGGGTGCCTACCGATCGCGCTCGTGATCGAAAGCTAGCTGCTCGCCTGCCGCCTCCCTGGCTCTCTCGGCCCGCTGGTAGGCAGGCAATACCAAGGGTGGGAGGTCGGGCTTGCGCCCCTCCTCTAGCAGCTCCCGGATGCTGACGATCTGGATCTTCGGGTAGTCCATCTCCCAGACCCGGTACATGCCTGCCGTGGTGGCCTCAAGCCGCATCTCTCGGGTGGGCTCCTCTAAGAGCACGCGCGAATAGGGTGGCCGAGACGAGGTTTGGTGGGCCAACCGTCGGGCGGGTTGGGCGGTAGCTTGTCCCGTTGCCCAAGGGTTGGCGTCGGATCAGCGAAGAGGACTGCGCGGATCTGGAGTGGCTGCTGCTGAGGGGAGGCTTGCTCCAGGGTT